>JBELJW010000029.1:0-15453 GCA_042089975.1 Flavobacteriales bacterium
GGTATCAAGCGCAACCATCCCCGGCAACGCGGCAGGCAACTACACTGTGGTGCGCACCTTCACCGCCACGGACGACGCTGGAAACAGCAGCCAGGCACAGCAGACCATCAACGTGGTGGACACCACTGCGCCTGAGTTGGTCATCCCCGAAGACTATACCAGCGAGTGCTCTGACGCCTTGATCCTTGACGACGCTTCTGCGACAGACAATTGCGGAGAGGTCACCATTGAGGTGACAAGCGAAACCATCCCCGGCAACGCGGCAGGCAACTCCACCGTTGTGCGCACCTTCACCGCCACAGACGATGCTGGAAACAGCTCTACGGCAACGCAAACCATCACTGTGCAAGACACCACTGCACCGCTCTTTGTCTTCTTCCCATCTGATGCCAATGTCGAATGTGATTTGTCATGGCCAGAAGAAATGCCTGAGGTTGCAGACAACTGCGGAACCGTCTTGGTAGAAATGGAAACCGACACCCTCCCAGGGATTTGCGGGGAGCTCCTCATCTTGGAGCGCACTTTCACCGCCACAGACGATGCTGGCAATGTTGAAGTCGCCACACAACGCCTGACCCAAGTGGACACCGCCTCTCCTGTCATCGAATGGCAAGAATTCGTCGATTTGGCATGTTCTCAAGACCTGAACAACATCCCTTTGCCATCGGTGTCAGACGCCTGTTCTGACGATGTGACGTTGATTTGGAACGATGAAGAAATCAGCGGGGGATGCACGTTGCCCATTGCGCAGATTCTTCGAACCTATACCGCATTTGACCAATGTGGAAATGTGGCGAACGCAGTGCAAGTGATCCAGCTGACAGACAACGAAGCTCCAGTCTGGACGAGCCTTCCAGAGGACCTGACCATTGAATGCACAGGCACTTATGAGGTGGTCCTCCCAACCTTCACCGACAACTGTGCGACACCATCTTTGGTTTGGTCAGCAGACACCCTTGGGGTCCCTGCCGATGGGTTCTACGAGGTGGTGTTCACGTTCATCGCTTCGGACGACTGCGACAATGTCAATGAGCATGCGCAAACCTTGACGGTGGTGGACAGTGACGCACCCGTTTGGACAAGTTTCCCGGAGGACCAAACCATCACCTGCACGGATCCATTGGACACCACCTTCGCGGAAGCGGAAGATGGTTGCAGCCAAACGGCCGATGTTTCAGTTGACCAAACATGGGCGCCAGGAGTGTGCGAAGGGTCTGGCGTTTGGACACGAACGTTCACTGCCATAGATGCTTCAGGAAACGAGGCGATTCGGAGCCAATCCATTCAAGTGGTTGATGTCACTCCTCCCACATTCCTCATGGTCCCCATGAACGTCACCTTGGAATGTGACCAACCCATGCCCAACACCCTGGCCACAGCCACAGACGACTGCTCCCAGGTGACGGTCTCCACCGAATTGGACACTTTGGCGGGAATCAATGGCCAGAACTTCGACATTGTTGTTCATTTTGAAGCCACGGATGCCTGCGGGAATTCAGCTGACACCAGCTACATGGTGACCTTTGAAGACACCACCCCACCGGCATTCACTTTCATTCCTGAAAATTTCGAAGTGGACTGCTCGGAACCACTCATTTTAGAAGAGGCCCAAGCCATTGACAATTGCAGCGAAGAGGTGACCATTTCAGTGGACACCGACACCATCCTTGGGGTGGGACAAGGGAACTACACCCTTGTGCGGACCTTCACTGCGACGGATCCTTCCAGCAATGCTTTGACCTCCGACTCGGTTCAGACCATTGTCGTTGTGGACATTGTCCCGCCTGCATTCAGCTTTGTGCCTGCCGACATCACCGTCGCCTGCGATCAAGACTTGCCTACGGATTTGGCGACAGCCGAGGATTTGTGTGGCACAGTCACCGTAGAAGTTTCCTCAGAAACCACCCTGGGAAGCGCCATCGGCAATTACACAGTGGTGCGGACCTTCGTGGCGACAGATGATGCTGGCAACGCAGTGAGTGATTCACAAATCGTGACGGTGCAAGATTCGACTCCGCCCATGTTCTTGCTGGCCCCGGCGGACACTACGGTCGCCTGCACAGAAGCATTGCCCGTCGCCTTTGTGAACATCACCGACGACTGTGGCACCGCTGAATGGATGCATGTGGACAGTCTGATTCAGGGGGATTGCACAGGCAACAATGTCGTGCTTCGAACCTTTACAGCATGGGACGATGCCGGCAACGAGGCCGAGCATGTCCAAACCATTCAAGTCATTGACTCCGTGGCCCCCGTCTTCACTTTCGTCCCAGACACCGCCACATGGGAATGCAACGCTCCAGCAGTGTTGGACTCCGCGGTGGCCATCGACAATTGCTCTGGTGTCACTTTGACAGCCCAATTGGACACCCTCGAAGGCCAAGAAGGCATCGGATGGGATTTGCAGGTGACATGGTTGGCAACCGATGATTGTGGCAACGCCAACTCAGTCATCCAAGTGATCGAGGTTCTGGATGGCTTGGCCCCCAGCATCTTGGTTGGACCTGCAGATGCCGTCCTGCCGTTGGGTGCCCCCTTCCTGTTCGAGGCATGGCAGAGCGAAATTGTGGCAGAAGATGGCTGCACGTCTGTCGAGAATTTGATCTACAGCCCTGAAGTGGACACCTTGGAAGCCACTGAACCTTGTGTGGACATGGTTGCCATCACGTGGTCTGTCACGGATTTGGCGGGCAACCAATCAGAAGTGGAACAAATGGTCCAATTGAACGACAACGATGCACCTCAAGTGACAGAGTGGCCACTTGATTTGGCATTGACATGTGAAGACGTTTGGGTACCTGTCCTTCCCGAGGCATTGGACGACAACTTCTTCAATTGGTCAGAACAGCTTGACACCTTGACGGGCGCATGTCCCTCGGACATTGTCATCCAGCGCACTTTGCTGGCGACTGATGTTTGTGGCAACGCAACCTCACCATGGGTTCAATCCATCTCCTTCGTCGACAGTGTTGCCCCAGTGGTCACCGAATGGCCGCAAGACCTCTTGCTCCAAGATGTTGATTTGGTGCCTGATTGCGAGCAGGACAGTGTCGTTTGGATGGACAACTGCAACGACGTCAACATCCTTTGCACCACCGACACCATAGAAACGTATTGCCCAGGCTCCATGTTGCTCGAGCGGACATATGACGTGATGGATGCTTGTGGAAATGCCACTGCCGTGAAGCAAAGCATTTTGGTCGAAGATGTCGAAGGCCCTGTATTCGAAGACCTTCCAAATGAGGTGTCCTACGCATGCGACACCACCTTGTCCCCTCCATCCATCGACGAACTGACCATCACCGACAACCAGTCGACGATGGACGACATCTTGGCCGATGTCCTCGAATTGGACACCGAAGGCAATGAATGCAGCAGCTTCACCACCTTCAGATACACCGCCATGGACGGTTGTGACAACATGACGGAGGTGTTTTATACCCAAATCAGAGAAGACAACGACGCACCTGTACTGACGACATCTCTGGAGGACCTTGAATTCACATGCCTCGGCGAAGTGCCGTCGTTTGACGACCAAGTGTTCTTGCTCGACGTAGAGGATTGTCAATCTCCTGCAGATGGCGGTCCAGGATACGACGTGGGGCTGGTGGCCATCGCTGTGGATGAATTTGAAGGAGGAGACTGCACAGGTCCCGATTGTCTGTTGACGAGGACCATCACAGTGGACGACAACTGTGGGAACGTCGCGATGTTCGAACAGGTCATCGTGGTTTCCGAGCCACCCACCGTACCTGAATTGCCCACGGGCTTCTCTCCCAACAACGACTCTTTCAACGACGTGTATCGGATCCGCAACGCAGGACCTGATTTGGGCCTGCCCCCATGCGATTGGTTGGTCAACACGACACTGACCGTCTATGACCGATGGGGTAGTGTGGTTTACGAATCGAATGACGTCACCAAACCTTGGGACGGGACCAACCTCAATGGCGTCCAGCTTCCAGTGGGAACTTACTTCGTTGTTTTCGATGCCAATGGCACTCCTTACCGTGCATCGGTTGATTTGCGTCGTTGAAGAAACTCTTGAATATCAAAATCATGATTCCTTTCACTCCTTCTCTGTTCGCCCGTTGTGCGTTTGCATGGACGTTGATGCTTGGCATGGCATCCTCCATGCAAGGGCAGCAGGATGTCCTCACTGGACAATACCTCTTCAATGGGTTGTTGGTCAATCCTGCATATGCAGGTTCTCAAGGAACTTGGGAAACCATGGCCATGCAGCGATTGCAGTGGGTCGAATTCGACGGTGCCCCCAGCACCAGCATGATGTCTGCACATGGCGCACTGGCCAACCGTGAACTCGGCGTAGGCGGCATGCTGTCCGTCGATGCCATCGGCATCACCTCCACCTTTGAATTGTCCGGCCATGCAGCCTACCATCTTGACATGGGCCCCTCCAACCTCAGCTTTGGACTGCGCGGAGGGTTGCTTCAATACCGCGCACAATTGGGCGATGTGGACCTCATCGACCCCAGTGACCCTGTGTACCAAGGAACCCAGCTTAGTGCTTGGATTCCCAGGTTTGGGTTTGGCATGCTGTTCCGGCACAAGTCCTGGTTTGTGGGCCTGTCGGCGCCCATGCTCTTTGTCTTTGACGAGGCATTGGACGGAGGCATTGCCCCTTACTATCGAAACCATACTTACGCACAGGCAGGCATGAAGCTGGAGCCCAATGCTTGGCTGTCCCTGTCTCCCTCCATTTTGTTCCGTTCCACCCCCGGCATCCCCTCCATTCTGGACCTCAATTTGGTCGCTTCTGTGCAGGACACCTACACTTTGGGGTTGGGCTACCGAACGGGAAGCAGTTTCACCCTTCTGACCCAATGCCGCATCAACAAGCAATTCAGGATTGGGTACACCCGTGATTTCACCGCCACCGACATTCGAACCTACGCAGGTGGAACCCATGAATTGGTGCTTGGCTGGGACCTGGTGTCTCGAAAGACGGATGACCTGCCCATGGGCATGTGAGAAAAGGTCTAGGACATGAAAAAGGCGGGCCACATGGCCTGCCTTTTTCATGATTGTACACTGCGAGGATTAGCGAAACGCCACCCCCAAATATTGGGCGTTGGGCCCAAGTTCTTCTTCAATGCGCAGCAACTGGTTGTACTTGGCAATTCGGTCGGAACGACTTGCAGAACCGGTCTTGATTTGGCCGGTGTTCAACGCCACCGCCAAATCGGCAATGGTGGTGTCCTCGGTCTCTCCGCTTCGGTGACTCATGACGGAGGTGTAGCCCGAGCGATGGGCCATGGACACGGCGTCAATGGTCTCTGAAAGGGTGCCGATTTGGTTCACTTTGACCAAAATGGAATTGCCCACTCCTTCCTCAATCCCACGCGACAAGCGACGCACATTCGTGACAAACAAATCATCGCCAACCAACTGTGCCCGGTCGCCAAGGACGTCCGTGAGCTGCTTCCAAGCGGCCCAGTCGTCTTCGTCCAAGCCGTCTTCAATGGACACAATGGGGTACTTGTCGCACCAGGTTTTCCAGAATTCGACCATTTCTGAACCCGTACGGTTTTCCCCGGTGGATTCAAACTTGTACAGTCCACTCTCCTTGTCGTAAAACTCCGACGCCGCAGCATCCATGGCCAAGAGCACATCTTCGCCAGGTCTGTACCCGGCCTTTTCAATGGCCCGAAGCACCACTTCCACCGCCTCTTCATTGCTTCCGAGGTTGGGGGCGAACCCTCCTTCATCGCCCACATTCGTGCTGTGGCCTTGGCCTTGGAGGACACCTTTCAAATGGTGGAAAATCTCCGTTCCCATGCGCAGGCCGTCCGTAAAGGTCTCCGCCCCAACAGGCATCACCATGAATTCCTGGATGTCAATTTTGTTGTCCGCGTGGGATCCACCATTCAGGATGTTCATCATGGGCACAGGCAGGGTGCGTGCATTCACACCTCCGACGTAACGGTACAAGGGCAACCCCAAGCAATCCGCTGCCGCCCGTGCGACGGCCAAGCTCACACCCAAAATGGCATTCGCCCCAAGGTTGCCCTTGTTCTCTGTGCCATCGAGGTCAAGCATGGTCTCATCGATCATGCGCTGGTCTGTGACATCCATGCCCACCAATGCCTCTTGAATCTCGACGTTGACGTGGGACACGGCGCGTTCCACGCCTTTGCCCATCCAAGCTTCTCCGCCATCTCGTAGCTCCACGGCTTCATGGATGCCGGTGGACGCTCCCGACGGCACGGCTGCGCGTCCAAAGGATCCGTCTCCCGTTCCTACTTCCACTTCCAGAGTGGGGTTGCCGCGCGAATCCAAGATTTGGCGGGCATGTACAAAATCAATGTAACTCATCCTTTAGGGATTGAGGGACTTCCGTCCCAGGATAGACCGTTGTTCATTGCAGAACGGCAGATTTCTCTTTTGCGATGTTGGCGACGAAATCGTCGAACAAGTAACGGCTGTCGTGAGGACCAGCCGAAGCCTCTGGGTGGTATTGGACACTGAACACTGGACGTCCTTTCAGACGGATTCCAGCCACCGTTTGGTCATTCAAATGCACATGGGTCTCTTCCACCTCGCTGCTGTTTTCCAGAACGTCTCGGCTGACCACAAAACCGTGGTTCTGTGAAGTGATTTCACACTTGCCCGAAATCAGGTTTTTCACGGGGTGATTCACACCGCGGTGGCCATTGAACATCTTTTCTGTTTGGAGACCTTGACTCAAGGCAAGGACTTGGTGGCCCAAACAAATGCCAAACACAGGCAATCCAGTGTCCACAAGCGCTTGCACCACCTTCACCACCGAAGGCATGGCAGCGGGGTCGCCAGGTCCATTGCTCAACATGATTCCTTCTGGGTTCCATGCCAACAAATCCGTGGCTTGGCTGTCCCAAGGAAACACCTTGACATGGCAGCCTCTGTCCACGAGACAACGAACGATGCTTTCTTTCACCCCCAAGTCCAACAAGGCCACACGGTGGCCGCCATCCTGACCGGACTCTCTCGCCTCCGCCACGCTGACCTGACTGGACAATTCCATGCCTTCCATGGAAGGGACTTCCGACAACCTGCGCTTCAACTCTTCGACATCCGTTCCATCACTCGACACCACAGCGTTCATGGCACCATGCTCTCGGATGTGCGTCACCAAAGCACGTGTGTCCACATCGCGGATGCCAACGACTTCGTGCCCTTCCAAATCATCCTGCAACGTACCGTGCCCTCCAGGCCGACTGGCCACGGAGGAGAAGTTGCGTACGACAACGCCTGCCACACGGGGGCCGCTGGACTCCATGTCGTCTTCGTGGACCCCGTAATTGCCCACATGTGCAGTGGCCATCACAACGATTTGCTTGTGGTAGCTAGGGTCTGTGAAAATTTCTTGGTATCCGTACATCCCAGTGTTGAAGGCAATCTCACCAAAGCTTGTGCCTCGGCTTCCTGCAGCCTTGCCTTGGAACACTGTGCCGTCGGCCAGGATCAGAAGGGCCGAATCTTCAGGTAGAGGGGTATGAACCATGCGGCGAAGATAGCATCCTCACTTCGGTTGTCCCCACCCATGGGCCAACTCATCTTGGGCATTCTTCCACATGATGCCAACAAAAAAGGGGAAGCCATTGGCCTCCCCTTTTCTCAATCGTCCAATGACGTTCAGTCTTCTTTCTTCTCGTCTTCGTCAGCTGCTGGAGCTTCGTCAGCTGCTGGAGCTTCCTCCGCTGCTGGGGCTTCCTCCGCTGCTGGGGCTTCCTCCGCTGGTGCGGCCTCTGCTGCAGGAGCTTCCTCCGCTGCTGGGGCTTCCTCCGCTGGTGCGGCCTCTGATGCAGGAGCTTCCTCCGCTGCTGGAGCTTCATCAGCCGCAGTCTCTTCGACCACAACTGCGTCTTCCACAGCCGGTGCCACAGTCGCAGGAGCCGCCTTCTTGGCGCCACCGCGACGCGAGCGACGGGTTTTCTTCTTCTCTTCGTTGCCGTAGATTTCATTGAAATCGACAAGCTCAATGAGACACATGTCTGCATTGTCACCCAAACGGTTGCCCGTGCGGATGATCCGAGTGAAACCGCCCTCGCGGGTGGACACCTTGGGACCAACTTCGCGGAACAACTCGGTGACAGCATTTTTGTTTCCGAGGTAGCTGAAGCACACCCTGCGGCTGTGCGTAGTGTCCTCCTTGGAACGGTTGACCAAAGGCTCCACAAACTTCCTGAGTTCTTTGGCCTTGGCCACTGTTGTGGTGATTCTCTTGTGCTCAATCAAGGAGCACGCCATGTTGGACAGCATGGCCTTGCGGTGTGCTGTCTTTCGGCCGAGGTGGTTGAATTTCTTTCCGTGGCGCATGATTACTCAGATTCGAGTTTGTACTTGCTCACATCCATGCCAAACGCAAGGTTCTTGCCTTCGACAAGTTCCTCCAATTCGGTCAATGACTTCTTGCCGAAGTTGCGGAACTTGAGCAGATCGTTCTTGTTGAAAGCGACGAGGTCGCCGAGGGTGTCAATGTCAGCTGCTTTCAAGCAATTCAAGGCACGGACGCTCAAGTCCATGTCTGCAAGCTTGGTCTTCAACAACTGACGCATGTGGAGGCTGCTTTCGTCAAACTCCTCCTCGACATTGCTGTCTTCTGGCTCCAGAGAAATCTTCTCGTCGGAGAACAGCATGAAGTGGTGAATGAGGATTTTGGCGGCCTCTTGCAATGCCTGCTTGGGATGGACAGATCCATCACAGTCCAACTCGAGGATGAGCTTCTCGTAGTCGGTGCGCTGCTCCACACGGAAGTTCTCAATGTCGTACTTGACATTTCGGATGGGCGTGAAAATGCTGTCAATGGCAATGGTGCCAATGGGAGCGTCTTCGCGCTTGTTTTCTTCTGCGGGAACATAGCCACGGCCTTTTCCGATGGTCAACTCCAAGTTGAGCTGCACGGAATCGTCCATGTTGCAAATGACCATGTCGGGGTTCATCACCTGAAATGCACTGGTGAATTTTCCAAGGTCACCTGCGGTGAAGGTCTTTTGTCCCTTGAGCGTCACCGACACCGTTTCTTGGTCGGTGTCTTCGATGTGACGCCGAAAGCGGACCTGCTTCAGGTTCAAAATAATTTCTGTCACGTCTTCGACGACGCCTTTGACAGTGCTGTATTCGTGGTCAACGCCCTCCACACGGAGGTTGGTGATCGCGAATCCTTCCAAAGAGGAGAGCAAAATGCGGCGGAGCGCATTGCCAACCGTCAATCCAAAGCCGGGCTCCAAAGGACGGAATTCGAACTTGCCGTTGTAGTCCGTCGAGTCGAGCATGATGACCTTGTCAGGCTGCTGAAAATCGAGAATTGCCATGATCTGTTTGGTTGGAGGATTACTTGGAATACAATTCGACAATCAAAGACTCCTTGATGTTCTCAGGAATCTGATCGCGTGATGGAATGTTCATCATTGTGCCGGACATCTTCGAAGCGTCCCAGTTGAGCCAATCGTGGCTCTGGCTGTTGTTCGAAAGCGATGCCGACACAACTTCCAATGACTTGCTCTTCTCACGAACACCCACGACGTCTCCTTCACGGAGGCGGTACGAAGGAATGTTCACAATGGAACCATTCACTGTGATGTGACGGTGGCCCACCAATTGGCGTGCACCGCGACGCGTTGGGGCGATGCCCAATCGGTACACGATGTTGTCAAGTCTACGTTCGCAAAGCTGGAGAAGGATCTCTCCTGTGATGCCCGACTTGGCGTTGGCAGCCTTGAACATGTTGGAGAATTGCTTCTCCAAGATGCCATAGGTGTACTTTGCTTTCTGCTTTTCAGCGAGCTGCACAGAGTACTCCGATTCTTTTTTGCGACGGCGGGTATTGCCGTGCTGACCTGGGCCATAAGGACGGCGCTCAAGCGCCTTGTCTGGGCCAAAGATCGCTTCTTTGAAGCGACGGGTGATTTTGGATTTGGGTCCGCGGTAACGTGCCATATCTTGATTTCTTCTGGTTCAACGACGATTAAACGCGACGACGCTTTGGAGGGCGACACCCGTTGTGAGGAAGTGGAGTAACGTCCACAATTTCCATGACTTCAATGCCCATGTTGTGCAACGTCCGGATGGCGCTTTCGCGACCTTGCCCAGGACCTTTCACGTACACGCGGATTTTCTTCAAGCCCGACTCCAATGCTTCCTTGCCACAATCCTCTGCGGCACACTGTGCAGCATAAGGCGTGTTCTTCTTGGAACCACGGAATCCCATTTTTCCTGCGCTTGACCAGGAAATCACTTGACCGGTATTGTTGGTCAAGGAAATGATGATGTTGTTGAAAGACGAGTGGATGTGGGCTTGGCCCTGTGTTTCCACTTTGACTTTCTTCTTCTTTTTGACGCTTTTGGCCATCGTCGTTGAATTTGGAGGTGATCGGCCCCTTGGGACCCAAAACCTTAGGCAGCCTGCCTAAGGATTACTTTTTCTTGTTTGCGACAGTCTTTCGCTTCCCCTTGCGGGTACGAGAGTTGTTCTTGGTGCGCTGGCCCCGAAGAGGCAAGCTGTTTCTGTGGCGGATGCCGCGCTGGCTTCCGATGTCCATCAAACGCTTGATGTCTTGCTGAACTTCTGAACGAAGCTCACCTTCCACCTTAAAGCCTGTGGCGATGGCGGTACGGATGGCGCCGACTTCATCGTCGGTCCAAGCCTCCACCTTTGTGTTTTCGTCCACTCCAGCGTCCGCCAACACCTTGGCTGCGCGGCTTCTGCCAACGCCAAAGATGTAAGTCAGTGCAATAACTCCGCGCTTGTTGCGGGGGATGTCGATACCAGCAATACGTGCCATGTGATCGTGTTTTAAACAGTGTCAGGATCAACCCTGACGCTGCTTCATTTTAGGGTTCTTCTTGTTGATGACGTACAGACGTCCTTTCCGGCGAACGATTTTGCAATCGGCCGTACGCTTCTTGATGGATGCGCGAGTTTTCATGATGCTCTCTTTTATTTCTTGTACCGGAATGTGATGCGTCCCTTGCTCAAATCGTAAGGGCTCATCTCGACCTTCACGCGATCGCCTGGCAGAATCTTGATGTAGTACATGCGCATCTTGCCAGAGATATGGGCCATGATGGTGTGCCCATTCTCAAGTTCGACACGGAAGCGCGCGTTGGAGAGCGCTTCCAAGATGGTGCCATCCTGTGTGATCGACGTTTGTTTCGCCATTCTTTATCTGTTCGTATTCTTCTTATTCAAAACTTCTTCAATGTCTTTGAAGCTGGAGAGAACGTCTGCTTGTTCGTGTCGCACGACGATGTCGTGCTCAAAGTGTGCGCTGACTTTGCCGTCGCGGGTGACGATGGTCCAACCATCTTCATCTTGGCCGATTTCTCGGCCTCCCAAATTGATCATGGGTTCGATGGCCAAAACCATTCCATCCATGAGCTTGGGCCCGATTCCGCGGCGGCCATAGTTGGGGACCTCTGGAGCTTCGTGAAGCTCCTTTCCCAAACCGTGACCCACCAATTCGCGCACCACACCGTAACCGAGACCCTCTGCATATTGCTGAACCGCATGGCCTATGTCGCCAATGCGTTTGCCCACAACGGCCTGCTGAATCGCGAGATTCAAGCTTTCCTTCGTGGCCTCCAGCAATGCATGGACTTCTGCAGACACCTCCCCCACCTCAAAGGTGTAGGCACTGTCTCCGTAGAATTCATTCATCAACACACCGCAATCCACTGAAACCACATCTCCATTTTGCAATGGGGTGTCGTTCGGGATGCCATGCACCACGGCGTCATTGACAGACATGCAAAGCGTATTGGGGAATCCCCCATACCCCTTGAAGCCAGGCTCTGCACCGTGGTCCCGAATGAATGATTCGGCCACTGCATCGAGTTCGAGCGTTGTCACTCCCGGTTCAACCCGGGCAGCGACTTCCGCCAACGTTCTCCCAACAAGCAAAGAACTCAACCGAATGAGTTCGACCTCTTCGTCCGTTTTAATCCGGACTCGTCGACCCAAACTCATTCGAATGTCATCCAGCGATTCCCCCCACAGGCGACTGTGGGCGTCCACGCATTTTGCCACTCTTCATCAAACCGTCATAACGACGCGAAAGCAAGTAGCTCTCGATTTGTTGAAGGGTGTCCAGTATCACCCCTACCATGATCAACAGAGAAGTTCCTCCGAAGAAAATGGCAAAGGTCTGTGCTTTCGTCAATCCCAATTGGAACACGATGGCCGGCAAAATGGCAATCAGTCCCAAGAACACGGCACCCGGCAATGTGATCCGCGACAACACCTCGTCGAGGAATTCAGCCGTCGGCCGGCCTGGCTTCACACCGGGAACAAAACTGTTCTGGCGCTTCAGGTCGTCTGCCATCTGGTTGGGGTTCACAGTGATGGCCGTGTAGAAGTAGGTGAAGATGACAATCATCAGGAAGAACAACACGTTGTACCACAACCCGTTGAAGTCACTGAGAGATTGCAACACCTCGCTTCCTTGGAAGGTCTCGCTTTGGGTCATGTACAACGGCACAAACATGATGGCTTGTGCGAAGATGATGGGCATGACACCTGAGCTGTTCACTTTCAATGGGATGAAGCTTCTGGCTCCCTCGCCAGCTGGCAGCATGCCTCCTGCTTGCTGCATTTTGGCCATTTGAACAGGCACCTTGCGGATGGCCTGCACAAGTGCAACACTCGCGCCGATGACAATCAACAAGAAAGCCAATTCCACGAGGAAGAAAAACAACGTCGTGTCAGGGTGGGCAAATTCTTGAACGATCGCCTGAGGGAACGTTGCGATGATGCCAATCATGATGAGCAAGGAAATGCCGTTGCCGACACCTTTGTCCGTGATCCGTTCGCCGAGCCACATGATGAGCAACGTGCTGCATGTCAAAATGGTCACCGCTGAGAACCACCAAAACCCGTCGGGGTTTTGGACCACACCGGGCACACTGACAACGGTGGATGCGAGGTAACCTGGAGCCTGCACCAAGGTGATGGCAATGGTCAAGAAGCGCGTCCACTGGTTGATTTTGTTTCGTCCGCTTTCACCCTCCTTTTGAAGCTTCTGGACTGCGGGAACCGCAATGCTCAACAACTGGATGATGATCGATGCCGAGATGTAAGGCATGATGCCCAGGGCAAAGATGGAGGCACGTGTAAATGCTCCGCCTGTGAAGAGGGACAAGATGTCGCCCAAACCACCTGAGCCCAACTGGCTCATCTGCTCTGCCAGCACATCGCTGTTCACACCGGGAAGCACAATGAATGACCCAAGGCGGTACACCAAGATCAAACCGAGTGTGATGCCCAATTTCTTGCGCAACTCTTCATGGCGCCAGATGTCGCCTATTTTTTGGAAGAACCTCATTTCGCGTGAAGATCAATGGTTGCGCACTTGCCACCAGCCGCCTCGATGGCAGCGGTCGCTGATTTGCTGAATTGGTGAGCTGAAACCTCAACACCAGCAGACAACGTACCGCGTCCAAGGATTTTGACCAAGTCGTGCTTGCCCGCCAATCCGTTGGCGACCAAGTCCGCAGGTGTGACTGCCTTCAGGCTCTTCTTCTCTACAAGCTCTTGGAGGGTGTCCAAATTGACGCCCTTGTATTCGACGCGGTTGGGGTTGGTGAAACCGAACTTCGGAACACGACGTTGGAGTGGCATTTGCCCACCTTCAAATCCAATTTTGGATTTGTAGCCAGAGCGCGACTTGGCGCCCTTGTGACCGCGTGTGGAAGTGCCTCCGTGACCGGAACCCTCTCCGCGACCAACTCGCTTTCGCTGTTTCCGAGATCCTGAGGCAGGGGTAAGATTGCTTAGATTCATAGGAGTGTGCTGGTTGATTTATTTCTGTTCTACTTTGACCAAGTGACCCACGGCGCGCACCATGCCCATGATTTGGGGGGTGGCTTCGTGTTCCACTGGATTGTGTAGCTTTTTCAATCCAAGAGCCTTGATGGTCTCTTTCTGACGCTTGGTGCGGTTGATGGCACTGCGTACTTGAGTGATGATGATTTTGCCCATGACCCGAAGGATTATCCGTTGAATACTTTGGTGACAGGAATGCCACGCAGTTGAGCAATGTCGCTGGCACTGCGGAGTTCCTTGAGCGCGTTGAAAGTCGCTTTGACCACATTGTGCGGGTTTGAAGAACCCAACGATTTGGCCAAGACATCCTTGATGCCAGCACTCTCCAAAACAGCACGCATGGCTCCACCAGCAATGACTCCTGTACCAGGAGAAGCGGGACGGATCAACACGTGGGCTCCAGCGTACTTCATCTCTTGAGAGTGAGGAATGGTTCCGTTCACGAGTGGAACGTTGATCATGTCCTTCTTCCCATCCTCGATGCCCTTTTGAATGGCGGTGGCCACTTCACGGCTCTTGCCGAGCCCGTGTCCCACCTTGCCTTTCTCGTCACCGACGACGACGATGGCGCTGAAGCTGAAAGTACGACCACCCTTGGTCGTTTTGGCCACACGGTTGATCCCAACCAGGCGGTCCTTGAGGTCTGGATCACCGGTACGCGATTGCTGGTCACGGTTCCCCCCTCTTTTTTGTTGACGTTGATTCTGTGCCATGGCTTTAGAATTTCAAACCACCTTCGCGGGCGGCTTCAGCGAGTTTTTGAATGCGACCGTGGTAGAGGTAGCCGTTGCGGTCAAACACCACCTGGGTGATGCCTGCAGCTTGGGCCTTCTCCGCGATCATTTTGCCCACAGCTGTGGCCTGGTCCAATTTTGCATTTTTGGCGGCATCTGTCCCAAGGGAAGATGCAGCGGCCAAGGTGCGACCGGCCAAGTCATCAATGACTTGAGCATAAATCTGCTTGTTGCTGCGAAACACAGTAAGACGTGGACGCTCCGTGGTCCCTTGCACACGACCACGTACGCGGCTCTTGATGCGCAAACGGGCTTTGGCTTTCTTTTTCGTATCCATGACTTCAGTTTATTTGGCTGCAGTTTTGCCCGCCTTGCGACGAACCTGCTCACCCAAAAAGCGAACACCTTTTCCTTTGTATGGCTCAATTTTGCGCAGGGAGCGAACCTTGGCTGCCACCGTGCCCAACAATTGCTTGTCGTGGCTCGACAACGTGACCAAAGGAGCTTCACCTTTCTTCGTTTCAGCCTCCAACTTGACTTCCTTGGGAAGTTCCATGATGATGGGGTGGCTGTAACCTAGGCTTACGCTCAGCTGCTGGCCCTGCGCCGAAGCACGGTAACCAACACCGACCATTTGCAATTGCACTTTGTAGCCTTCCGACACACCAACAACCATGTTGTTGATCAAAGCGCGGTAAAGGCCGTGCTTCGCACGGATGTCCTTGTCATCGTTGGGGCGGCCAAGCGTCAAGACGCTGTCCGAGTAATCCAACGAAATCTTCTCGTCCACCTCCTGCGTCAACTCCCCTTTGGGGCCTTTGACAGTCACAACGTTGCCCTGGATGGAGAGTTCAACTCCACTGGGAACGGTGATGGGATTTTTTCCAATTCGGCTCA
>JBELJW010000226.1:0-2635 GCA_042089975.1 Flavobacteriales bacterium
AGGCTCATCCATCACAGGCTCATCCATCACAGGCTCATCCATCACAGGCTCATCCATCACAGGCTCCTCCATCACAGGCTCCTCCATCACAGGCTCAGGGGATGCTGTCTTAGACGTTTCGATCACCAAGGTTGACCATTCAGATTGCCCTTCTTGTTCATCGGACGAGACCACAGATTCAGGCACAAACACCTCCTCAAAGTCAAGTTCCACTGAAGAGATTTCACCCCCTCGTGGGACCGAAATTTCGCGGCGAAGCAACTCTGTTTGGTTCGATGCTGCAAGCACCTCTGATTCCACCACAACCTCATCGCCCGCATGGACGATGAATTGGAAAATTCCCTCCGTGCTTCGGGGGGCGACACGTTGAACAATGGCACCCGTTTGGGCATCCTTGATCACCAAAGCAGATGGCCGTTCACTGGCCTCGAGCCCTGATGCATTCAAGGACAGGACCACCACTTCATTTTCCAACAAATCACTTCCGTTCAATTCTGCCTTGTACAAATCGAGGTCGCTTGACGTCGCTTGTCGCCTCGTGGCCAAAAACCCAACCTTGCCTGCTGCATCGAGTACAAATGCCAAGTCATCGTCTACACTGTTGATGGGCGCACCCAAATGCTCTGGCTGGGTCCAACCACCGGCATGGTTCCGAGTGGTTCGGTACACATCAAAGCCCCCCATTCCTTCCGCACCATTGGATGCGAAAAACAGCGTTTTTCCATCCGCTGCAACAAAAGGTGTGATCTCATCTCCCCATGTATTGACATTGCTTCCCAATGGACGCAACTTGCTCCACCGTCCATCTTCCCCCATTTGGCTTTCAAAAAGGTCAAACCCACCAATGCTCTTTCTGGATTTGACGCTTGCGATCAACCGGCTCTTGTCTGGAAAGAAAGCCACTTCTCCTTGGGTTGGGATGTTTTTGTCAATGTCCAATGGCTCTGCAGAAGTCCATCCTCTTTCCCAGCGCTGGGTCATTTTGAGCTCATGGTTCCATCCATCGCTGTCCACCACAACCAGTTTGTCGCCAAACGCATCGGAGCCGACCACATGGGCATGGTTGCGCAAACCAACATTCAACAGTTCAGGCTCTCCCCAATCCCCGGATGCCGAACGCCTCACTTGGTAAATGTCGTGGTAATGCTCTCGAGTGTCGGGGTCAATCCGGCCATGGTTGGAACCGTTGCTGCGTGCACGGTTGGAGGAAAAGAACAACAACTGGCCATCCGCCGTCATGACGGGATGGGTTTCTTGCGCCTCGCTGTTCATTGGCAATGGAAAGACACGGCTCGAGGTTTTGTTGTTGAGGGCTCGGGTGGCAAAACGGACATTGTCCAAGATGCTGGAAGCCCAATCCAAACTCGAATGTTTGTCGCCTACCACCGCCAGATAACGGTCCACCGCCGATTGAGCTGCCTCAAACCGCTCCAGGCGATGTTGCGCCTCTGCCAACCAAAGCCAAGCTTCCACGGGTGGCAATTTTTGATTGGGGTTGAATGGGTCGTAGCGAAGGGTCAATGAAGGGCCCGTGACTTTCTCGAATTGAGACGCAACCTCATCCCAGTGACCTCCAATCCGAGACATACAAACGCCTTTCTTGAACTTCACCACCCGGTTGTGTGGGTGGGTCTTTTCGGCGTAGGCCCAGACCCGAGAGGCCTCGTGCCAGAAGCCCTCTTCCATGAGGATGTTGCCCTCCATGAAGAGTTCTCCCGTGGTGTAATTCGACCAGGTCGAGTCCAAGCGGTTGAACAGAACATCCGAAGCCCGCAGAGAGCTCCCCGCTCCTGTTAGGAAGACAGAAAGAATCAGGAAGTGGCCAAAATGTTTTTTGATGTGCATGGCAATACGTTACAACGGCAATCTACCTGTGCATCACACGCCTGCGGGGCGAGAGGGACAGACTTATCACCACCGATGTGAGTGAATTCGTGAATGACGTACGTCCAAAGTCACCCGAAGGTTACCCTTCAAGCGGACGGTGCAAGTCGAACCCTTCAAGGTGGTCGGCCACCCTGCGCACAAAACTGCCACCCAACATGCCATCCACCACCCGGTGGTCGTAGCTGTGGCTGAGGAACATCATGTGCCGCACCGCAATCACGTCACCCTGTGGCGTCTCAAGGACGGCTGGGCGTTTGCGGATGGCGCCCAAGGCCAAAATGCCGACTTGCGGCTGGTTGATGATGGGGGTGCCCATCACATTGCCAAATGTCCCCACGTTGCTCATGGTGTAAGTGCCTCCAGCCACATCGTCAGGCGTGAGTTTGCCCGCGCGCGCCCTTCCTGCCAAATCGTTGATTTGCCGCGCCAAGCCTTGCAAATTGTACTGGTCGGCATGTTTGATCACAGGCACAATCAAGTTGCCGGAGGGCAAAGCCGCTGCCATGCCGAGATGGATGTGCTTGTGCATCAGAATGCGGTCGCCATCGACACTCGCATTGACCCCTGGGAATTCCCCAATCGCCTTGACGATGGCCTCGGCGATCAGAGGCGTGAAGGTCAACTTCTCTCCATACTTTTCTTGGAACGCCTGCTTGTTGGCATTGCGCCACAGCACAAGATTGGTCACATCCGCCTCCACAAACGAGGTGACGTGCGGACTGGTTTGCACACTCCGGACCATGTGGTC
>JBELJW010000030.1:0-15400 GCA_042089975.1 Flavobacteriales bacterium
AACTTGGTGCCATGGCGATCATGAAACCTTTCAATTTGACAGCTTGGATCGAGGAGAACCGCGATCTGCTCAAGCCTCCAGTGGGCAACAAAAACCTCTATGTCGACAGTGGCGATTACATCGTGATGATTGTGGCAGGACCCAACGCACGAAAGGACTACCACTACAACGAAACCGAGGAGCTGTTTTATCAGCTCGAAGGCCAAATCACGGTCCGCATTCAAGAAAATGGCAAGGCAGTGGACATGCGGCTTGGGCCTGGAGACATGTACCTGCACCCTGCCAAAGTGCCCCATAGCCCTTCGCGTGAGGCTGGTTCGCTTGGTCTTGTGATCGAACGCAAGCGCAAGGGCACACCGATGAAGGACGGCCTGATGTGGTTTTGTGACAATTGCAACCACAAGCTGCACGACACCTACTTTGAGCTTGAAAACATCGAGAAGGACTTCTTGCCAAGATTTCGTGAATTCTATGGCAGCGAAGAATTGCGCACCTGCGATTGTTGTGGCCACGTGATGGAGGTTGACCCGCGATTTGTGGACTGACAACACCGACCGTCAAACAGCAAGTCCATCCCGTCAAGTCTTGACGCTCGATTGACCCTGCGCTTCAAGGGGTCTGCACTACCTTCGCGTGGACGCGAACCAAGGGGTTCGTGCCTTCACGAAGATTGGAACCTGCATGCGTTTTGAACGACTCAACAACTTGACTGGATGGGCCATATGGGCCCTTGCCACGCTTGTCTTTGTCCTCACAGTGGAACCCACCGCCAGTTTTTGGGACTGCGGGGAATTCATCGCTTCCGCGTACAAGCTTGAAGTGGGCCACCCCCCTGGAGCACCTTTCTTCATGTTGCTCGCCCGCTTCCTGATGGTGCCCATGGGCCCGGAAACGGCGGCTTTGGCCGCCAACGGGCTCTCCGTATTGAGCAGTTCCTTCACGGTGCTGTTCTTGTTCTGGAGCATCACCCATTTGGCCAAACGACTGACGGGCGAAAAGGAATTGAGCCAGGGAAATGTGCTGGCCGTGTTGGGTTCTGGTGCGGTGGGTGCCTTGGCGTATGCGTTCAGCGACTCGTTCTGGTTCAGCGCAGTAGAAGGGGAGGTGTATGCCCTGTCAAGCCTTTTTACGGCCTTGGTGTTTTGGGCGATTTTGAAATGGGAAAATGAGGCGGACCGAGAGGATTCCACCAAGTGGATCATCTTGATTGCCTACCTCATGGGTCTCTCCATTGGGGTGCACTTGCTCAACCTGTTGGCCATTCCTGCCATTGCCATGGTCTACTACTACCGGAAACATGGCTTCACTTGGAAAGGATTGGTGCTGACTGGTGGGGTGTCCTTGGTGTTGTTGGGCTTTGTCCAGGAGGTGCTGATCAAAGGTGCGGTGCAACTTGCAGGCAGTTTCGAATTGTTTTTTGTGAATGATTTGGGCTTGCCATTCAACGCCGGAGCCTTGGTGTACTTGGCGCTTTTGGTGGCGCTGATTGTGGCCCTTGTCGTGGTGTCCCGCCAAAAAGGATGGTGGGCCGTCAACACCCTCACCTTGGGCATGGCGATGTTGCTTTTGGGCTACAGCTCCTTCGCCACCGTCATGATCCGGTCTGCAGCGAACCCACCCATGGACGAGAACGACCCCCAAAACTTGTTTGCCTTGTTGAGCTACCTCAGCCGCGAACAGTATGGGGACAGGCCGTTGGCCAAGGGACAATTTTGGGGCAGCCCTACAAGTTTGGACAAGCCCTACCTCGACGGCAAGCCTTCTTGGGTGAAGAGCTACAGCGTGATGAAAAAGCGGGGCCCTTCGGAGCGCCGGATTAAGAGTTTCAAGGGGGAATATGCAGCACAGAAATTTGTGGAAGCGAACCCAGATGAGAAGTACTTCATTGCGGAGGAATACGTGGACAGTGGAGAGAAGAAAGGGAGCAAGCCGAATTACAATCCGGAATTCACCATGTGGTTTCCGAGGATGTACAGCTCCACAGGAAGCCACCTGAAAGAGTACAAACGCTGGAGCAATTACAAGGGCTTCAACATGACGACGTCTTACGAAAGCCCGCTGGTCGATGGCCTCATGACCAGGGCCCAGTTTGTGAACCACATGGAGAATGACGTTCTCTCAGGTGAGATGAGCAAAGCGGAACTCGAGCGCGTCCTGCGCCGTCTGTTTGCAGACTACGGCCTTCGTTTTGAGCAAAACTTCGGGGTGCAGTCCAAGGACTTGCTCACGGTGCGCAATCCAGAAACAGGGCAGATGAATTCGGCCCCTCTGACCAACCCCCAAATGCGTTCCAGTTTGGCGGGGTACATCGTGGATCAATTGGACGAAGGGTTGACCTACGGCAAAGGCTATGTCAGGCGTTTGGGCCAAAAAAAGCGCGCCCAAGAAGATGCGCTTCGACGCAGTACACAACGGGCCAACCAAACCCGCAACCAGGATGACATTCGCGCCGCACTGCAGGCAGAAGGTCGCTTGAACAAGACCTTGGAAGACATGATGCCAAGCCAAGGTGAAAACCTTCGCTTCTTCACCGATTACCAAATGGGATGGATGTACTTCAGGTACTTTTTCTGGAACTATGTGGGCCGACAAAACGACACCCAGGGTCATGGGGACTTCATGACGGGAAATTGGCTGAGCGGGGTGGATTTCATCGATGCTGAACGATTGGGCAACCGTGCTGAATTGACGCAGGAAGCCATGGACAACAGGGGCTGGAACAGGTTTTTCTACCTTCCTCTGCTGCTCGGTTTGATCGGCCTTGTTTTCCAGGCATTCAGAGACCCCAAAGGGGCCTCCGTGGTGGGGATGCTGTTCTTGATGACCGGCATGGCCATCGTGGTGTATTTGAACCAAACCCCCCTTCAACCCCGTGAGCGAGACTATGCGTTCGTCGGGTCCTTTTATGCCTTTGCCATGTGGATTGGCCTTGGAGTGATGGCGCTCTGCCAGGCCACCAAGTCTTCGGAATTCAAAGCCCACATGCAGGGTTTGGCCCTTCCTTTGGTGGCAGGCGTGGTGTTTTTTGCCATGGAGTCCCTCAGTGGTGGATCTCATGTCCTGTCGTACAGCACTTTGTTCATGGCTGTTGTGGCCGTGGTTTTGTACGCAGTGTCTTGGGCCCTTGGCAAAGCCTCCCTTTCTGACCCCATGCGGGCGGGGGTGGTGGTTGCCTTGACGGCCCTCGTTCCTCTCCTGATGGCCTCGGAAGGATGGGACGACCACAGTCGGGCAAGGCGCAGGACAGGTGTGGACATGGCGAAGAACTATCTGAACTCATTGGCCCCCAACGCGATCATTTTCACCAATGGGGACAACGACACCTTCCCACTTTGGTACGCCCAGGAAGTGGAAGGTGTACGCACGGACGTCCGGGTCTGCAACCTTAGCCTCTTGAACACCGATTGGTACATCGACCAAATGCGCCGCCGTGCCTATGACAGTGCTCCCTTGCCCATCATGATGGACGAGGAGAAGTACCGCCAAGGCACTCGGGATGTGGTGCTTATCGACAAAAACGGAGCGGCTGTGGACCTTTTGGAGGCCATGGAATACAGCCTGAACGACGAGAACATCCAGAAGTATCCCGGCCAAAAAGGCTACTACAACCTGCCCTCGAGCACCTTCCGTGTGCCTGTGGACTCCGCTGCGGCTTTGGCTTCGGGTCTGGTGACCGAGGAGGAGTTGCCGTTCTTGGTCGATGCTTTGGAGTGGGAGCTTGCCAGTGGGGATGGCTCCACCCCCAGCTACATCACCAAAAACCATTACGCAGCCCTCAACATGATTGCGAACAACCAATGGGAGCGTCCCATTTACTTCGCTGTCACGACTGGGCCAGAGAGCTACCTGGGATTGCAGGAGCACTTCCGGTTGGAAGGTCTGGCCTACCGGCTTGTGCCCTTGAAGTTCCCCCAGAATGAAAACCCCAACATCCTCGGTGCCATAGGAACGGACATCATGTTTGACAACGTGATGGAAAAGTGGGTTTGGGGCAACATGGACGATGTGGAGCACGGCATTTACATGGATGAAAACAACCGCCGCATGGTCACCAACATCCGCCTTCAAATGGCCAACCTGGCCGAGACCTTGTTGAAACAAGGGGAGGCTGAACGCTCCATCGTCGTGTTGGACGAGATGATGCGGGCGATGCCCCGCCAAAATGTGCCTTA
Source organism: Flavobacteriales bacterium (assembly GCA_042089975.1). Classification (GTDB taxonomy): domain Bacteria; phylum Bacteroidota; class Bacteroidia; order Flavobacteriales_D; family Sanyastnellaceae; genus UBA11663. Next base: position 4,173 of record JBELJW010000030.1, read on the forward strand.
TAGCCGGGTTATCATGCCTGTGGCGGAAGCATACATGCAGTTGGCCTCGGACACCACTTTGGCCCCCAACACAATGGAATTGTCAGACGCATCCCGGGCCAGCGCTTGGGCATCTGCGCAGAAAATCGTGGATGAATTCATGGCCATGCAAGAGGACAACATCAGGTATTTCACGTCCCTCGATGCCAACTTGTTCATGGCGTCAGAACGGGAGATCCAGTTTTCTCTTCAGGTGGCCGATCGACTGGTGCGCGTCATGAAGTATTTCCACCCCGACACGGAGGAAGCAAGGGCGTTGGAAGGAAGGTTGACGGAGATGGAATCCGATTTGGAGGCCTACGAGCGATCGCAGATGAACATGGCCGGTGGGCCCATCTGAGCATGACAGGAGGATCGACACCCAAGGAGCGCATCGCCATTTTGGCCTCAGGTGGAGGCTCCAACGCGGAATGCTTGATGGCGCACTTTGCACAAGGTTCGGGTTCCGAGGTGGGCGAGGTGGTCTGGGTTGTCACCAACCGCAGGGACGCTGGGGTCAGGGGCCATGCCCAACGGCATGGCATTCCTGAAAGCCATGTGTCCAAACAAGCCATGAATTCTGGGGCATTGCTCACGGAGCTTCGGGAGCGCGGCGTCGAATGGATCGCCCTTGCCGGGTTTTTGCTTCGGCTGCCCGCCGAAATATGTGAGGCCTACCCTCACAAGGTGGTCAATGTCCATCCTGCACTTTTGCCTCTTCACGGAGGCAAGGGCATGTTTGGCATGCATGTTCACCGGGCGGTGCACGCTTCAGGGGAACGTCGCACGGGCATGACCATCCATTGGGTCAGTCCGGAGTACGATGAGGGTGACATCCTGTTCCAAGGGGAAGTGGCTTTGGCAGAGGGCGATTCGCCTGAGGACATTGCCGGCAAAGTGCTGGCCTTGGAACACCGTCATTACCCGCCCGTCCTCGAAGGCCTTATTCGTCTGTCCCAAGGGACCGATGTCCGCGATGCCACCCATTTGCAATCCCACAAACGATAACATGGCCAAGGTGACCATGTACACAGACGGAGGGGCAAGCGGCAACCCAGGCCCTGGGGGGTATGGCACCCTTTTGATGTTTGGTGAACACGTCAAGGAAATCAGCGAAGGTTTCCGTTTGACCACCAACAACAGGATGGAATTGCTGGCTGTCATCAAGGGTTTGGAGGCCCTCACCCGGGAAGGGGTGGAGGTGGATGTCTACTCGGATTCGAAGTACGTGGTCGATGCCGTCGAGAAGCGGTGGGTGATGGGCTGGGAAAAGAAGGGATACAAAGGCAAGAAGAATCCGGACCTGTGGCAGCGTTTCTTGGTGGTGTACCGAAAGCACGTGGTGAAGTTCCATTGGGTGAAGGGCCACGCAGGTGACCCCTTGAATGAACGCGTGGACGCCATGGCGGTTGCTGCGTACCAAACTGGGGACTTGCTGACCGATGCGTGGTATGAAGCGAACCAGGCATAGGGCAGGGGCAACCCGGAGGCGTTATCTTTGCTTCGCAATTCAATGACCATGCGCACAGACCTCTACCAAGGCCACGACTACCTTTTAATGGATGAGCTTCTCACAGAAGAGCATCGGCTGATCCGCGACACCGCTCGCGCATGGGTCAAGCAAGAGGTGAGCCCCATCATCGAAGATGCAGCAGAGCGCTGCGAATTTCCCAAGCATTTGTTGCCAGGATTGGGAGAGATTGGTGCTTTTGGTCCCTACATCCCTGAGGAGTACGGAGGGGCTGGCTTGGACCAGATTGCCTACGGCTTGATCATGCAAGAACTGGAACGCTGCGACAGCGGATTGCGCTCCACGGCATCGGTCCAGAGTTCTCTGGTGATGTACCCCATTTGGAAGTATGGATCGGAAGAACAAAAGCAGAAGTTCCTGCCCAAGTTGGCCACGGGCGAGTGGATGGGATGTTTTGGCTTGACCGAGCCTGATCATGGGTCCAACCCAGGTGGCATGACCACCCACTACAAAGAAGATGGAGACGACATCATCCTCAATGGAGCGAAGATGTGGATTTCCAACTCACCCTTTGCACAAGTGGCCGTGGTGTGGGCCAAAAATGAAGAAGGACGCATCCACGGTGTCCTCGTGGAGCGTGGCATGGAAGGTTTCAGCACCCCCACGATGAAAGGAAAATGGAGCCTTCGTGCGTCCGACACGGGAGAGCTTATTTTCGACAATGTACGCGTGCCCAAAACGAACATTCTGCCAGGTCGATCTGGTCTGGGTGCGCCATTGAGTTGCCTCGACAGCGCCCGTTACGGCATAGCTTGGGGCGCCATAGGAGCAGCCCTTGATTGTTACGATGTGGGCTTGCGTTACGCCAAGGAGCGCAAGCAGTTTGGCCGCCCCATCGCGGGCTTCCAGTTGCAACAGAAGAAACTTGCCGAGGCGATCACGGAGATCTCCAAGGCCCAAATGATGACCTTGCGCATTGGCCAACTACGAAACGAAGGACGAGCCACATCGGCCCAGATTTCAATGGCCAAGCGGAACAACGTGGACATGGCCATCCACATTGCGCGGGAGATGAGGCAAGTGCTAGGCGGCATGGGCATCATGAACGAGTACCCCATCATGCGCCACATGGCCAACCTCGAGTCGGTCATCACCTACGAAGGCACCCACGACATCCACCTGCTCATCACAGGGTTTGACATCACAGGCGAAAACGCCTTCAAGTAAAGATTCCAAAGCGGTCGGCATCCTCCAAGAAGGGGAGGGCCTTTCGAAAGGCCCGCAACTTTTCGCGGCCCAACGTTGCCCCAATGGTCTTGGATTGCCCGTCCCCATCTGCATCGGCCAAACGGGCCCCAGCCATGTCGACGACCATGCTGTCGCCTGCATAGCGGTGGCCTGATCCATCCACGCCGACTCGGTTCACTCCCACCACAAAGCATTGGTTTTCTATGGCTCTGGCTTGCAGAAGGGTCCGCCATGCCTCCCGCCTTTTCTCTGGCCAATTGGCCACGTAGATGGCCACATCGTAGGGTGGTTTCCGGTGGTTTCTGGCAAAGCCAGGAAACCTCAAGTCGTAACATGTCTGCAACAGGAAGGTCCAACCTCGCCATTCCACTTCGATGCGCGCGTCGCCGGCCTCGTAATGCGTGGCTTCCTTCGCCAAGGTGAACAAGTGGCGTTTGTCGTAGCTCCTCAGGGTTCCTTCAGGAGTGGCCCACCAAAAACGATTCCATGCCCGCCCTTGGTGGTCCCTCACAGCGACACTGCCGGCAAGGGCCACATCATGGTGCTTGGCTTGGGCCAGCATCCACGCTGACGTTGCGCCTCTTCCTTCTGGGTCCAAAGCCTCTGGCATGCTTGGGTCCATGGTGAACCCGGTGGTGAACATTTCTGGCATCACCACCACATCCGCGGTGCCGGCAACATCAAGTCGTGTCAACTCTTTGGCAATGGAGGCCAGGTTCGCAGAGGTATCGTGCCAGTGCAAGTCCATTTGAAGGGCCACCACCCGAAGGCTTTCCGCCACGTCCCCAAGGTTGTTCTCCGTGGGCCCGGGGTTTTGCGCGATCAAGCGGTCCTGGCCCGCAGGAATGGGGATGCTTTGCAAAAGCGAAAGGGCCTTGTCAATGGTCGCGTCTTCTTTGGCAAAGCAGATGCGCACCGAAGGCTTGCACCGTTTGCTGAAGGCACTCATAGGAATGGTCGCAAGGCCGTGGTCTCGCGTCCATCTTCTTGCCAAATCGTGGTCGTTCTCTCCTTCAAGCAAGTAATCGGAAACGTCCACGACTTGGAAGTAGCCTCCTTCTGCAGGGGTCCATGTCAAAGCGGTTTTCTTCAAGCCGGCCAACAGGCGATCGCGCTTCTCGGCATAAATGGGCCCAACCGTGTCCAAGTGTGCCTGAGCTTCATCTGTGTCCAAATAAGTGGCCAAGGCCTGTTGGAAGGGCGCCCCGGTGGAGAACACGTCGTATTGATGCACCTTTCTCAATTCTGTTGTGATGGCCTTTGGGGCCGCCATCCAACCGATTTTCCAACCCGTGGCATGGAAGAGCTTGCCAAAGCTCCCGGCCACCAATGTGCGGCCACGTAGCTTGGGGTGATTGGACGGCCGTGGGTCAGGGCGTCCGTCGTGCACCATGGGTCCATACACTTCATCGCTGATCAGCCAAGCCGAGGTTCCTTCCATGGCGATGGCCAAGGCGTCGAGCACGGCTTCGGTGGTGACCATCCCTGTGGGGTTGTGCGGGCTGTTCAAAATGACAAGCCGTGTCCTGTGGTTGATGGCAGAGGCGAGTCCGTTCGCGTTCATTTCTCCGCGGTCATTCGCGAGGGGCACTTTGACCACACGCGCATGCTGCAACTCGGCAACGGGCGCGTAGAGGTCGTAGCAAGGGTCCTGCACCACCACCTCGTCGCCGGCTCGCAAGAGGGCGGTCATGGCGGCAAACAAAACACTGGATGCGCCTGCGCCGATGGTGATTTCATCTTCAGGGTCATAGCCCGTCTCTTGGTGGTAGGAATGCGCGATCCATCTTCGAAGGGCCGCATTCCCGGCCATGGGAGCATATTGGTTGTGGCCATTCTCCATGGCCTTTTGCGCTGCGTCTCGGAGGCCCTTTGGCGTTGCCAAATCTGGAAATCCCTGCGCCATGTTCAAGGCACCACAGGTTTGGGCCAAGGCACTCATTTCCGTGAAGATGGTGGTGCCCACGTTGGGCATTTTGGACGGAGGCAGGCTAGGGAGTTCGCTTCGCTTCATCGGAGAATGGCGAATTTGACCACAGCGCCTTTTTTGCCTTCGCTGTCCGTGGCAAAGGCCAAATACACGCCGTAGGGCGCGGGTTGTCCGTTTTCCATGACCCCATCCCATGTGGCCCGGCCGCCATTGCTTTCAAGCACTTCGATGCGTTGGCCGGTGGCGTCGGTGATGTGAACCGTACTGTTGAATGCCATGCCGTCAAACACAATCGGGCCGCTGTGGTCTGCTCGGATGGGGTTGGGCATGACCCGGACGTTTTCCATTTCCCGGTCCCAGTTGGTGGCTTCGCCGCGGTAGGACACCAACCCCGTGGACGTGGCGATGTAGACTTCGCCTGATCCGTAGTCCATGGCGATGTCTTGGATGTCGTCGGAGGGAAGGGGGCTGTTCTCGCGCGTGAAATGGTGGTCTGTGGTCAAGCCATCCGCAGAGAGCACGAAGACCCCTGAGGATTGGGTGCCCAACCATTTTCGGTTTCCTGCATCGATGATGATGCTCTGGATGACTTCGGTTTCCAACAGGTACTGCAGGTTCCCATCTTGGGAAATCAAGATTTGACTGGCATTGATGTCGTCGTCAAACACGGAGGCGCTTTGGTAAAAGACCGCTGGCCCTTCGGCCGTACCTACCCAAATTTCATTGTCCAGGTCTTCTTCCAAACAGAAAACGTCGTTGGAAGGCAATCCGCCTTGGCCCGTCTGAGAGGTGAGGATGATCCATCTGTCGTCGGACGGCTCGCTTGGAGTGCCCGAAGGGTCGTATACGAGGACGCCATCTCCTCTTGGAAGGACGGCCCAAACGTACCCGTCGCGGGTGACCTCCACGTCGCTGAACAAGAGGTTTTGCCCCGCGTCCCCCAGGTCCATGGCCACAGTGGAACCGTCTGGCAGCATGACGTGAAGTGCGCCGCTGACCCACGGGTTGGTGAACCACAGATTGCCTGCACGGTCAAAGTCAATGCCTCCCACAGCCGTGCGGGGAGTGCCGCCCACAAGGGAGGTTTGCAGACTCGAATTCTCGGCATTCAGCACACGAACCACCTCTCCATCACGAAGTTCCACAAGCCCTTCCTCATAAGAGGAGAAAACCACATGACTCGGGTCTGTAGGGTCGATGCTAACATCCAAAATGTCCTTGATGCCTTGGATGTCATTCGCGCTCTCAGGCAGGTCGGGCACCGACCATTCTTCATCGCTGAATTGGAAACAACCATCTGACCGGTATTGAGGCGTCCAAGATGCACTGACGGCCCCAGTGGCCACCCACAAGTTGTCGTTCCAACAATCCAAACGGCGCACCCTCGAGGTGGGCGGTCCATCGGGCCGATTGGCCCTGGTGGAGACACTTGTCTCAGAGGGATGTGGGACCCACGTGACCACCCCACCCACTCCACTGGCAAGCCATATCCTTCCCGAAGTGTCTCCTTGAAAACAAGCGAGGTCCCTCACGACGGCAAAATCGGGGAGGGGGTTGTCGATGGCAATGGCCTCGCCTTGGCCATCGAACCCCCATGCTTGGCAGCACGACGCCAGCAACATGCCCTCTTCCCGTGATCCATCCCCATTCAAAATCCAAGGCCCCACGGCCATCCCGCCAAAAGGCAAGCCCTCGGGGTCCCAGCCATCAAACAGCTCCCAAGGGCCTTCCCCTTGTCTCCTCCAAACCAAATCGTCTGCCTCCAAGGCATCTTGGCCCGCGGAGGTGACCATCCACCATGACCCACCGTAGTTGCGCAGCCCGATGACCCGGCCCAGATCTGGCGCACCAGACCATGGGGACCAGTTGCTGGGGTTGGCGAGGAACAAGTTGTCGCGCGGTGCGGCCAACACCCCCATTTCCGTTCCCACCAACCAAAGGTCCTCGTGGGCCACGATGCAGTAAGCCTCGACGGGAGCAGATGGAGGGGTCAGTGACCACGAATCCGCAATCTCTTGTTGGTCCAGATCCAAGACCACGACCCCCACGGCCGTGGCGAGATAGGCCATGTTGCCAAAGACTTCGATGCTGTGAATGTTCTTGCTCCCTACAATCTGTGCAATCCGAAGGTCAGGGATGTTCAAGGTGCCAAAGTCGCTTTTCAAATCGATGCCACCGTCGCCATACCCTACGACCCATTGATCGCGGTCTGCATCGTAGGCGATCGCGGAGGGGTTGCCTTGGTTCAAGGCGGCCCCCTTCACCTGCCTTCTGACCTCATACGTCGAAGTGTCCACAGAGAAGAGGGCATACTCGGTGCGCGCCACGACTTCATCTTGGGTCACCATCAACCCCATGGACTCTCCATAGGGGAAGTGGTCTCTCCAACTGGACACCTCGTATTGGGACCAGGCATCGGCTGCCCCAATGTGGGCCAACAGGCACATGACCCAGGGCAAGGTCTTGCAGCAATGTCGCAAAAAGGATGAGGTCATGGCATGGAACATCACGCAGCGAAGTTCGGGATATTGTGTCGGGATTGGTGGTGCGCTTGACCTCATCCTGCGTGCTTCCATCGAAAGGCCTCCGCACCTTCTGATTCCAATAGCCCCAGGGCTTCCTCAGAGGCAAGGCCATACCGATGGCCCTTTTTGCCATAGCTGGCCTCTACGATGCCCCAAACGGTCAACAATGCAAGCAAATCTTCGGTGTCCTCGAAGGACAACCGGGTCGTCCTGGCCACTTGGGCAAACCGAAGTTCTGATCCCTCTCGCCACTTCGTGAAGAGCCGACCGACATGCTCGTCGTATCGGAATTCGGCACGTTCCATCCTCATCTCGTATTGCCAAACCTTGACCATCACTGGAGACGCTTTGTGGATGCGGTCTTCCTTCCTGAGGAAGGCATCCCACTTGCCGACAATGGGCTCTCCATTGGGGCTTCGCTGTTCGACAAAATGTGGTCGCTGTGGGCTTTTGGCAATGCGAACTTCCAGGACGCTGAAGTACTGATGCTTCCAAATCTGGGTTTCAAAATGAACCGAAGGTGTGCAGTGCATTTCAGCGGCACATTGCATCATGTGGAACTCTTCTTCGACGTTGCACCCTGCAACTTCGCCGTTGTCGCGCACCCCGATCAAAAGGCGGCCTCCTTCTGAGTTGGCAAAAGCGGCAATGGTTTTGGCGATTTTGTGTGGGTCGTCGACCCGCAACTTGAAATCCTGATGAAGGTGCTCTCCCTCCTCGATCATGCGCAGGATGTACGACATGAAGTGAAGGTAGTTCGGATGGGACAAATTGCGTACTTTTGTACCGGAAAGACAAGACGAAGAACACGACGGAGGCCACGAGGCCTCTTTTTTGTCCCCGGAAAATGGGGTCGTCGACGTTGGACCACCAAGCACAGCCGTGATTCAGACAGAAGACATTCAAGCCCTCGCAGAGGAGTACCTCTTGGGAACCCCTGGGTTCCTCGTGGACATCATTGTCAACGATGGGAGCCAAATCCGTGTGATCGTCGACCACGACGAAAACACGTCGATTGAATTCTGCATGGGCCTCAGCCGACACATCGAAGGGGCTTTGGACCGCGAGGTTCACGATTTTTCCTTGGATGTGACTTCCCCTGGTTTGGACCAACCCCTCAAGCTCCACCGGCAGTATGCCAAAAACGTGGGGCGGGAGGTTGCGGTCTTGCCGTTGGAGGGCGCCAAGATCGAAGGTCTGCTCACGCAGGTGGAAGAAACCCACTTTGTGATCCAGACCCGAGAAAAGCGTCGCATCGAAGGGCGGAAGGCCAAGGCATGGTTCGAAGAGGACCACACCTTCGCCTACACCGATGTGCATTGGACCAAAGTGAGCATCTCGTTTAACAAACCACGGGCTTAAGCCCCAAAATCTGTGTCAACATGCAGTTGAACTTGCTGGAATCGTTTGCAGAATTCAAGGAATTCAAGAACGTCGACAAAGAAACATTGATGGCGATTTTGGAAGAAGTCTTCCGAAACATGATCATCAAGAAGTATGGGTCAGATGAAAATTTTGACATCATCATCAACCCGGAAAAGGGGGACTTGGAAATTTGGCGCAACCGCGAAATTGTCAAGGACGGTGAAGTCGAAGATGAAAACATAGAGGTTGCCTTGGGCGAGGCCCTGAAGGTGGAGGATGACTTTGAAGTGGGCGAGGAATTGTCCGAAGAAATCAAGCTCGAGAGTTTTGGACGCCGGAACGTTTTGTCCCTACGTCAAAATCTCGCAGGCCGCATCCTCGACATGGAGAAGGACGCATTGTACACCAAGTACAAGGAGCGCGTCGGGGAAGTGGTGACCGCCGAGGTGTACCAAATTTGGAAGCGTGAAATGCTGCTTGTGGACGACGAGGACAACGAGGTGGTCATGCCAAGGGAGCACCAGATCCCCGGGGATTTTTTCAAAAAAGGAGACACGGTGAAGGCCGTTGTGGCGGCAGTGGAGTTGCGCAACAACACGCCGCGCATCATTTTGAGCAGAACGGCCCCCGAATTCTTGGAGCGTTTGTTCGAGATGGAGGTCCCAGAGATTTACGATGGTCTCATCACCATCAAAAAGATTGTTCGCTCCCCCGGTGAGCGCGCCAAAGTGGCGGTGGAGTCATACGATGACCGCGTCGATCCAGTAGGGGCTTGCGTGGGGATGAAGGGCTCCCGCATCCACAGCATTGTTCGCGAATTGCGCAACGAGAACATCGATGTCATCAACTTCACGGAAAACGAAGAGCTTTTGGTGCAGCGGGCATTGAGTCCAGCCAAGATCACGTCCATGGCACTTCACGGGGACACGGGCAAGGCGGAGGTGTATCTGAAGCCCGACCAAGTGAGTTTGGCCATCGGCAAAGGGGGAAACAACATCAAGCTCGCCGGTTTGCTGACAGGCTATGACATCGATGTATACCGCGAGGACGATGAAGTCTCCGAAGATGTTGAATTGAAAGAGTTTTCAGACGAAATCGACGAGTGGATCCTCGACGAGTTTGTCAAAATCGGTTGCGACACCGCCCGTTCCGTCCTCAAGTTGGAGGAGGAAGACCTGGTCACGCGCACCGATTTGGAGGCCGAGACCATCCGCGAGGTGATGTCCATTCTCAAAAAAGAACTGGACGCCTAAGAGTTTTCCACCTCCGCCCTTCAAAACCTCATGCGAGGGATGAAGGATGGCGCTCCCCAATCCTTAATTTCACACCGAATTACCCCCAATGGCCGAATCAACCAAACCTGTACGCCTGAGCAAGGTCGCCCGTGAGTTCAACCTTGGCATGACCACCGTGGTTGACTTCTTGGCGTCCAAAGGCATCGAGGTCGAGGCCAAGCCCAACACCAAGCTTGACCCCGCCACGTATGCGCTGGTGCGGTCGAACTTCCAAGGGGACAAGGAGACCAAGCAAAAAGCACAACGGAGCGCCACAGGCATCCAGGAGCGCGAGAGCATCACACTGGCCAGTGCCAAAAAGCGCACAGTTGTGAAGCAGGAGGAAGAAGAGCCAGAGATTGACCTCAGCCAATTCCGCAAGAGTGAGGCAGCACCAGTGGTGAAGCGCACGAAGCCGGCGGAAGCTGCGCCGGTGCCACCACCTGCGCCCAAAAAGGCGGAAGTGGCCCCCAAGCCCGAGGCACCCGTTGCTCCGAAAGCAGCGGCGCCAGCTGCCGAGCCAGTGAAGCCTGCTGCTGCAGCTTCAGACAAGCCTGCCGAAAAGGGGGTGAAGGTGGTTGGAAAGGTGGACCTTGAAGCGCTGAAACCGAAGAAGGCACCGGCCAAAGCCGAGGCAAAGAAGGAAGAGGCTGTGGCGAAGGTGGCCCCTGAGCCAGCGGCTGAAGCGTCGCAAGCGGCAGCGTCTGCATCGCCTGCCAAACCAGCGGAGCCGGAAGTGGTTCGCGCGAAGGCAGAGAAGTTGACAGGCCCCACAGTGGTGGGCAAAATCGAATTGCCTGTCGAGCGCAAGAAGACTGCGAAGACAGGAGAGGACGGCAAGCGGAAGCGCGTGCGCGTCAAAAAGGTCGATGTGGCCAAGGCAGGAGGACCGGCCGGCCGTGCCGACACCCGAGGACGAGGCCGCCGAAACGAACCGAAGAAAGAAGTTTCCCAGGAGGACATCCAAAAGGAAATTCGCGCCACGCTCGCGAGGTTGAGCGGAGGCAAAAAGTCCAAGTCGTCCAAGTTGAGAAGGCAAAAGCGGGACGCCATTCAGCAGCGCCATGAGGAGAGCAATCTCCAGTCGCAGTTGGAAGAAAGCATCTTGAAGCTCACGGAGTTTGTGACCGTTGCCGAATTGGCGACCATGATGAACCGTAGCGTGAACGACATCATTTCCGCCTGCATGACGCTGGGAATCATGGTGTCCATCAACCAGCGCTTGGACTCGGAGACCATCACCATCATTGCCGAGGAGTTTGGCTACGAAGTGGAATTTGTGAGCGCAGAGGTGGAAGAGGCCATCGCCATCGAGGAGGACGAAGACGCCGATTTGGAGGAACGTCCACCCATCGTCACAGTAATGGGCCACGTCGACCACGGAAAGACATCATACG
>JBELJW010000227.1:0-2619 GCA_042089975.1 Flavobacteriales bacterium
GACCCTTCCACCGCCAACAAAGGAGGCTTGTTGCCATGGTTTGGCACCGGCAAAATGGTCGAATCGTTTGAAGATGCGGCGTTTGGATTGGAAGAGCCCGGGGACCTCGCCGGACCCGTGCGCACCGACTACGGGTTCCACTTGCTGAAGCTCATGGACAAAAAGACCCTGCCCACCTTTGAGGAAAGTCGCCGAGAACTCTCCAAAAAAGTCCGACGGGACAGCCGCGCCGAAATCACCAAAACGTCCTTCGTTCGTACTTTGAAAGAGGAGTATGGGGCCACCGTCAGCAACCGCAGCCGCGAAGCGCTGAAGGCCGCGGCCACCAAAATCGACAGCTTGTTCTACCCAGGACATCCTCTGGAGGGGGTGCGCAAAAGTGAGTTGGGACGGACGCTCTTCAGCGTGGCCGGATCACCACGCACCGTGGAAGACTTCTTGACGTGGGCCAATGCCGGGAAAATCAGGAATGTGGACCGTCCCCAAGCCGCCATGGTGTCGGAGGAAATCGACAACTACGTGGCGCAGGAACTCCTGGCCTACGAAGACACCCAGCTGGAGGCCAAGCACAACGACTTCCGTTTGCTGATGGAAGAATACCACGACGGCATCTTGCTCTTCGAGCTGACCGACCAAAAGGTGTGGAGCCGCGCCGTGAAAGACACCACGGGGTTGATGGAATTCCATGGCCAGAACCGCAACGAATTCATGTGGGAAGAGCGTTTGGACGCGGGCATCCACACTTGCGAGGACGCGAAAATCGCCAAAAAAGTCCGCAAAGAACTGCGCAAGAACAGCGACATCGAAGGCTTGCGCCGCGAGTTGATCGCAGAACGCCCCCTGGCCCTCCGCAACGAGTTTGGCAAATTCGTGGAGGGGGAAAACGGCTGGGCAGACAGGGCCTTTGAGGCCCTTCGCGACGGCAGCTTGGCCCCCGACAAACACGGGTTGACCATCCTGGAAACCACCGAAGGCGGGGACCAAATCATCCTCGTCCACGTCAAGGAACACATGATGCCCATGCCCAAGGCACTCGACGAATGCCGCGGGCAAGCCATTGCCGCCTACCAAGACCATTTGGAAAAGGAATGGATCATGGAGCTTCGACGCAAGTACCCCCACGACATCAACCGCGAGGCGCTGTACAGCCTCGTCAGAAAATGAAACAAGCCCGGCCCTTGGTGGGGTGGATGATGGCCGTGATGTGGGCGGGATGCAACAGCGCACCCGCCACCCAAAAAGCAGCGTTTGGCAGAGATGTTGTGGCATCGGCATATGGCGAAGCGCTCACATGGGACAGTTTGGCCCAAAGAATCCCCAACGATTTGTCCTTGGAAGACAGCGCTGCCTTTGCGGAGCGGGTCATCGACCGTTGGATGCGTGAACATGTCATGCTCGCGCAGGCCAAGGCCAACCTCGAGCGCGAACGCGACCACTTGGAGCAAGCCTTGGAGGCTTATCGACGGAGCCTGCTGATCAACACCTACGAGACGCGTTATGTCGAGAGCCGGCTGGACGCCACCCTGACGGATAAGGAAATCCAAGATTATTACGACGCCCAAGAAGAACTCTTCACGCTGCACGACCACGCCGTCCGGGTCTTGTACGTTCATCTGCCCGATCCTCAAGCAGAAGCACGAATCAGAGGCGCCGCTTGGACCAAACGCGACCAACGCGCTTGGAAGGCAGAGGTCGAGCAACTCAACGTGTGGATGGTCCAGGCCGACTCCGTCAGCATTCCTGCCATGGAACGCTGGTGCATTGAGCACGGCGCCATCCACCACTTGGACCACGAGGCGTGGTGGACGCTGGGCGAATTGACGGATGAAGTGCCGTTGTCCCTGTACAGGGTCGAAGACCAAATCCAACGCACCACGCCCCTCTCCTTCTCCGCGGACAACCGGCTTTATTTCGTGCGCTTCCTCGACCACGGGCTGAAGGGAAAAACCGCCCCGCTTGAATTTGCCCGTGACCAAATCACCGAACTCGTCCTTCAGGGACGTCGACAAGAGCTGCTCGAAGCCCTTCGCGACACGCTCTTCCAAGAAGCTTGGGCCCAAGGGGACCTCAGGCGGGAAAAATTGTGAGTTCTTCTCTTGGGAGGGGGCCGGGTGTTTGGCCCCACGCCGCTACCTTGCATGCCATGATCAGGACCTTGACCATGTGGGCCCTTTGCGCCTTGTCCCTGCCCTTGGCATGGGCACAGCCCGACACCGCTCCTTCCTATCAACGTCTCGACGGCATTGTTGCCGTGGTGGGCGATGAAATCATTTTGGCCAGCGACATCCGCGACCGTGTGAACCAGGCCAAAATGGAGGGGCGCACCGTCTCTGAAGACAACGAATGCGGGCTCATCGAGTCCATCCTGTTCGAAAAGCTCCTCTTGCACAACGCCCGCCTCGACAGCCTTGAGGTCACCGATGCAGAGATCATGGGAGAAATCGACCGAAGACTGACCTACTACCTCCAGATGTTTGGTTCCTTGGAGGCGTTTGAGGCCGAGTACGGCAAGAGCGTGGCCGAGTGGAAGGCGGAGTTCCAAGACCCTGTGAGGGAACAGATTTTGGCCCAAAAAATGCAAGGCGAAATCGACCAATCGGTCCGTTCCACGCCGGCCCA
>JBELJW010000228.1:0-2563 GCA_042089975.1 Flavobacteriales bacterium
TGGCCATCGATGCGTTGGAGCACGACTGGGCGGCGAGGGAACAATGCGTCCAAATCTCGTCTGGTAGGGAATTCAGAGATGGCCCAGTCGTTTTGGTCCCAGCCTCTCCCCCGGACCCAACCTTCTCCTGGCGCCTTCCACTGGGCCAATCGTTCCATGACTTCCTCCCAGGATGCAGTGCCCACGAGATTCAAACGCTCCAAGGTCAAGGCATACCCCAAGAGGTGGCTGTGTGCATCGATCAATCCGGGATAAATCGTCGCCCCGGCCATGTCCATGACTTTGGCACCGCGGTAGGCATTGAGAATCTCGTGTTCCTTTCCAAGGGCCACAATGCGTCCGTCGTGGACGGCCATGGCTTGGGCCTCTGTGCCCGCACCGTCCAAACAAACAATGTGTGCGTTTCTCAGCACCTGATCGGCCTCCGCGGTCTGGCAAGCGGACCAAGCCATGCAGGTCAAAGCGACCGCAAACAAGGCAAGATGTGGTTTCATGGAGGAAAATTAAGGGGTGGGACGGCGGTGCAGGTGGTGCGCGCTCGCTTGGGCTGTGGGCATGATCACCATGTCGTTGATGCAGACATGAGGGGGACGGGACAAGATGAACTCGATGGCTTCCGCGATGTCTTGGGCCACCAGTGGATCGAATCCTTGGTACACCGCATCCGCAGCATGGTCATCTCCTTTGAACCGCACGTTGCTGAATTCTGTCTCAGCCGCACCAGGACAAACCTGACTCACACCGATTTCCCTGTCCACCAAGTCGATTCGCATCGCCTGCGAAAGGGCATCCACAGCGTGCTTGGATGCGCAGTAGACATTGCCACCCGGGTACACCTGTTTGCCTGCGATGCTGCCCGTGTTGACCATTCGTGATCCCTCACACATAAAAGTCACGCACGCGCGCGCGAGGAAGAGCAGGCCTTTGACGTTGGTGTCCAACATGCGGTCCCAGTCTTCGTCCAAGCCTTCGTCAAAAGGCCCTTTGCCGACGGCCAGCCCTGCATTGTTGACCAATGCCCGTAGCGCATCACCATGGGACGAGGCAGAGATGCCCGCGCGTTCCATGAGGCGTGCAACGCCTTCGTCAGTGGCGGCCCTGTCACGGACATCCCACGCCCCAACATGCACTTCAGCGCCGAGGGCTTGGCATGCTTCTGCCAGGCTGGACAAACGCTCCTCTCGCCGGCTGGTCAACAAGAGGTTCCACCCTTGGTCAGCAAGCAACCTTGCGGTCGCCTCTCCAAAGCCTGAGGACGCTCCTGAAATCAAGACCCAAGGCCGGCTCATGATGGTTTGGTTTTGAATTGGTCCGACTTGCTGCCCTTGTACATGGAGAAACCCGCCCACTTGCACTCTAGCGAACCATTGAAAACGGGGTGGCGTTTGTGCGGTCGAAGGCCCACACGCTTGAGGGCCTCGAGATTGGACGAGATGATCCAGGCATCGAAGCCGGACCAATGAAATTTCAAACGGTCGCCAATTTGCTCGTACAACCCGACCACGTCTCCTGGATCCATCCGCTCACCGTAGGGTGGATTGAACACCAAAAAGCCACCTTCAGTTTGGGGCTCAAGTTTGAAAAAGTCCAATTGCTTGACTTGGACCAAAGACTCGACATCGGCATCCTGGAGGCTTTGCACGGTTTGACGCACCGCACCTCCGTGCTCGTCGGAGGCAAAAATGGTCGTTTCCACAGGCTGAATCGAGGCCATTGCCTCGCGTCTGACCTCCTTCCAAACGTCCTGGTCAAAATCACTCCAATCCATGAAAGCGAAGTGCTTCCGTCCTGCTTGAATGGGAAGCCCCGACGCCCAAAGCGCTGCTTCCGTCGAAAACGTTCCCGAGCCACACATCGGATCGTACAAGGGGGTGCCTGGCCGCCAACCACTCAACGCCAAAAGACCTGCTGCCAGCACTTCGTTCAATGGCGCTTTCGCAGAGGCAGGCCGGTAGCCGCGGCGGGAGAGCTGTTCCCCTGAGGCATCGACAGAAATGGTCACCTTCTCGCCTGTAATGTGAAGGTTCAAGCGAAGGTCCGGTCGGTCCTTGTCGATGCTTGGCCGCATGCCGGTTTTGCCTCTGAAACGATCGACAATCGCGTCCTTCAATTTCAGCGCGGCGAAATGGCTGTGTGAAAAACCCTCTGAATTGACCGTGGCGTCCACCACGAAGGTGCCCTCTTTGTCGAGCAACTCCTCCCAGGCAAAGCGCGCACCTTGTCGGTACAAGTCGTCTGGGTTCTTGGCCTCGAAAGAGGTCAAAAAGCGCAGCACGCGCACGGCAAACCGACTGTGCATGCAAATTTTGTACAGGACCTTGTCGTCCCCTTCGAACGCAACGCCGCGCCTTCCAGGCACGATGGCGCTGGCACCAGCTTCTTTCAACTCCTCCACGGCCAAAGACTCCAAGCCGGCCAAGGTTTTTAGGTAAAGGTTCATCCGCCTTTGCGTTTGGTTGTGTATCCCAGCGACCCCAAATGGGCCACTGTTTTGTCACGGTGGTCGCCCTGCACCAAGATGCAGCCTTCCTTCACGGAGCCTCCTACCCCACAATGCTGTTTG
>JBELJW010000229.1:0-2585 GCA_042089975.1 Flavobacteriales bacterium
GGCAAAAACACCATCGCCATGATGGCCCAATTGATGGAGGAAAACCCCAACATGAACTTGGAGATTGTGGGCCACAGCGACGACGACGAATTCAACGAGGGAAAGATCAACGTTCGCTACAAAGGCATTGGCAAGAAGCGTGCAGGCCAAGTCAAGAGACTCCTGGAGATGGCAGGTGTTGCAGAAGGTCGCCTCACGGTCAGTGGCCGTGAAAATACCGATCCTGCCAGCACACGGGATTCAGAAGTGGCGAGGGCCCAGAACCGTCGTGTCACCTTTGAGGTCAAGTAACCCAGGGCGAGCCCCCAAAAAAGGACCGCACAAAAAAGCCTCCATCACGGAGGCTTTTTTGTGCCCAAACTGGACGTCGGGGTCAATCCGTGACCAGGTGCCCACGGTACGAACGCGGCATCCGGGACAGGGCAATGAAGGCCAATAGAAACAGTCCCACGAGGGCCAAAATGCTGTTGCGCATCGATCCTGTTGCGCCTTCAATGTAGCCCCAGCCAAACATCCCAATCACGAGGCCACCCTTCTCGAGCACTTCGTAAAAACTGAAGTAGGAAGCGTTGTCTTGGGTGGTGGGAAGCAACTTGCTGTAGGTGGTTCTGTTCAGCGATTGGGTGCCACCCATCATGAAGCCAATCACCCCAGCGGCAATGTAAAAGCCGCCTTTGGTGGTGGCAAAAAAGTAGGCGTACACGCAGACCGCACACCACGCCAAAATGCAACATCCCAGCGTCTTGACGTTGCCGATTTGTCCGCTGAGCCAAGCCACGAGGAAGGCGCCAGGGATGGCGACAAACTGAACAAGCAAGGTGGCGACAATCAGTTCAGAGGACGTCAATTGGACTTCTTTGATGCCAAAGCTCGTGGCCATCAACATGATGGTTTGGACCGCCATGCTCATGATGAAGAACGAGGTCAAATAGCGGGTCAGGTGGCGCTGCCCTTTGAGCTCTCCAGCGACCATCCGCAGTTCTTTGAAGCCTTGGGCGAGCAGGTTGCCTGAAGGACGATGCTCTTGGGACCGTGTCGGGAGCCTTCTGAAGGCCGGTTGTGCCCAGCTGACCCACCACACCGCAACCAGCACAAAGGCCCACTTCGTGAGGTGGTTGCCAATGCCCAGGATCAGGCCCAAACAAATCAGCAGGAGCAAGACGGAGCCGATGTACCCCATCACATAGCCACGGGCGCCCAACCTGTCGTGCTCTTCCTTGGGGGCGATCTCAGGCAGGTAGGCGTTGTAAAAGCCCAGGCTGCCCCAAAACCCAATGTTGGCCAAGAACAGCGAGCCCATGCTCCATTCCAAATGCTCGGGGTTGAACCAAAACATGCTGGCACATCCTGCAGCTCCTGCATAGCAAAACACCTTCATGAAAGTGAGCTTTTTGCCGGCATAATCGGCCATGCCACTCAGCAGGGGACTCAGCAAAATGATGAGCAAGAAACTCGTCGCAAGTACGTAGCTGTAGAGCTGGGTATTGACAATGTCCACCCCCCAAAAGGAAACGACATCGTTGATCAATTCTCCGTCTGCATCGCGCTCCGTGGTGAGGGCGTTGTAGAAGATGGGGAAGATGGTGGTCGTGATGACCAGAGAATACACGCTGTTGGCCCAATCGTATAGGGCCCATGCGTTTTGGACCTTCTTTTTGGAGGGACTCGTGCCTTCATTTTGGGATGCCATGGGGCCCAAGATAGGCCACGCGTACCGCACGCATGGTTGGGGGCCGCGAGGGTGAAAAGGAGATGTACCTTTGCGGCCATGCACAACGAGGCGAAGTACGACGTGGTGGTGGTCGGTGGCGGAATCGTCGGCGCCGCGACCTTTTTCAAGCTCCAAAAGCGGTTCCCCGAGCGCCGCATGCTTCTCATCGACAAGATGGAGAAACTGGCCGACCACCAAACGGGCAACAATTCCGGCGTCATTCACTCTGGCCTCTATTACAAACCGGGTTCCTTGAAGGCGGTGAATTGCGTTCAAGGACGTCGAGAGTTGGTGCAGTTTTGCAAAGACCACGATGTGCCCCACGACGTTTGCGGGAAGGTGGTGGTGGCTGCAGATGAATCCGAGCTGCCCATGTTGGAGAAAATCCACGGGATCGGAAAGGAGAATCAAATCGAAGACATGGCACGGATCGATGCGGACCAACTCCGCGAGATCGAGCCACATTGCAAAGGCGTCGCCGCCTTGTGGGTGGGGTGCACAGGCATTGTGGACTTCAGAGATGCCACGGAGAAAATGGCCACGGCAGCATTGGCCATCCAACCCGAGAGCGCGGTGCGCTTGGGGGAAGAGGTGGTGGACTTGGGGCCGGAAGGAGAGGGGTCCATCATCCGCACTGTGGCCGCAGGCGAAGCAAGGACCTACCAGGCAGACAAGGTGGTGGTGTGTGCCGGGCTGCAGGCGGACCGTTTGGCCCGCAAGGACGGCGTTCCCTTGAAGGAAAGGGTCGTGGGCTTCCGAGGGGACTACTACGAGCTGGAGGACCATGCGAAGCACAAGGTCAAAAACCTCATTTACCCCGTCCCCAACCCAGATTTCCCGTTCCTAGGGGTTCACTTCACCCGGATGACCAATG
>JBELJW010000230.1:0-2594 GCA_042089975.1 Flavobacteriales bacterium
AATCTCCCCAAGCCCCAGTCAGCTAGTTCTGAAGGTCCTGAAACTTGGTCCTTCGAGTTGGAGCGGTTTTTTGCCCATCCGGCCACCATCCGTTTGGGATGGACCAAGGACGATGTCACTGAAGAGATGGACTACGTTCCACAGCTTCAGTCCTTCCGCTTGAAACTGCGTGGCCAATCCGTGGGGAGTTTGATCTTGATGAAAGACCATGTGGTGGCTTCTTTCCATGACGGGGGCGTGCAATATGACTTGATGCACCGCAAAGACAACCTCTATGTGGTGGCAGACATGAATGGGCTGCGGAACCACTCCCCTTTCTCTTGTGGCACTGCCGATGCCCAAGAGGGGCTTGAGCGGAGGGTGCAACAGAGTTTGGAAAACCAAAGCCGCCAAGTCGACGGCGGTTGCGTCGAAATCGCTTTGGACATCGACTTTGACACCTGGGCGACCTTCAACAATGCCGCCAACGCCACAGAATGGGCCCTCGCCTTGATGTCTGGAGTGGAAGCCATTTACACCCAAGAACTGAATGGATTGGCTTTTCTTCAGGCGAGCTATGTGCACATTTGGCAGTCCGTGGACCCCATGGATGCCTACGTCAACAACGCAGGCTCCATGCTGGACAATTTCCGCCAAACTTGGGAAGGCAACCCTACCCTGGACGCGGTACAACGCGACATCACCCACTTGATCACCAAGCGTTTGAACACAGGCACGGGGGGCATCGCCTATCTGGGGGTCAATTGCGGTTCTTACGCGTATGGATTCAGCGCCAACCTCAACAACACCTCCAATTACAACATCAACAGCTACTCTTGGAACCTTGACGTGGTCTCCCATGAGTTGGGTCACAACTTTGGCGCCAACCATACGCATTGGTGCGGGTGGCCAGGGGGCGCCATTGACAATTGTGCGGGTTCTGAAGGAAGCTGTGGCAACGGTCCAGCGGTCAGCTCAGGCACCATCATGAGCTACTGCCACACCACCTCTACAGGGAAGACGCTGGTGTTCCATCCTTTGGTGGAGAACAACGCCTTGATTCCAGGAATCAGCAATTCCGGATGCTACACAGGATGCGAGGGCTACACCCCTCCTGAATGCGCAATTACGGCCATCACAGAAGGCAACCAACTTCCGTGCGACCCCATCTCCCAGACCTACACCCAACAGGTCATCATTGCCCACGAGTATGGCCCGGCGAGCGGTTGGTTGGTGGTCAATGGAGAGCAGAAGGCCATTGGCAGCAGCCCGCAAGCCATCACTTTGTTGAACCAACCCGCCGACGGACAAACCGTGAATGTCTCTGCCTATTTCACGGCAGAAGAAACATGTGCATTGTCCGTTCCCGATGTCTACCGTCGCAGGGACCCATGTTGTGGGGATTTTCGTTTGGTCTATGTGGATCCATCGAGCAATGTCATCCGCTTGCGCAACGATGCAGACTGCCCGGGGACCTTGGACGATTGGGGATTGTTGTCTTCCACAAGCCCGTACACAGAAGTAGCGGACCTTGTCAGCCAAGGCCAATCCATGACCATCGAGCCAGGGGGCACGGTGCAGCTGTCATGGGCAGAGGGCTTGCAGGGGGACTGGCTCATGTTGTTCCTGCCCACCAACAGTGCGTACGATTACGTGCAATGGGGACCAGAAAGCTCATCGACATACTTCCAAGTGTATGAGGAATTGGCCAATGTTTGGCCCGATGGTTTGAATGCATACGTGGAAGCCCTCCCTCCCTATCTCTACGTGGGCGATGGAAGCTATGGCGTGGACCAATGGAGCGGCGCAGACATCCCCTGTGCGATCAACCAGGTGGAAGTCATCTCGGCTACTTCTTGCAACCCAGGGTCCAACACCTATGAATTGACCTTCTCCGTCGAATCGCAAGGTGGACCCAACACAGGGGGCCTTCTCGTCAATGGTGAGCTCTTCGACGTCTCAGGCAACACAACCTCAGGCACCTTGACGCTTCCTGCCGATGGGACGTGGGTCAACTTGGCGGTGTCATTTGAAGACGAATCCACCTGCAATGCCGCATTGGGCAATGCGTACTTTGGGCCCAGCACTTGTTCTTCTTGCGCTTCAGACATCAACGGCAATGGAACCACCGATGTCGCCGACGTGCTCCTGGTGCTGTCTGACTTTGGATGCGAGTCCAACTGCAACACGGCCACAGATTTGGACTTTGACGGTTTCATCACCGTCAGCGATGTTTTGGCCGTGCTCAGCGCCTTTGGCGAGAGCTGCTGAACAAGCAGGCGACACAGCGAATTCAGTCGATGATTGCGCCTTGGAAGAGGCCTTCCCCGTCGAATTCGAACCGCATGCGCAGCTGACTGTATTCTGGCACCAAGGGAAACACCTGCACGTTGATGGCGCCTGCGAGCTTGCCCGGCGTGCTCACTTGGAGCAGCAACACATGCCCGTCCACGGGCGCGCCATTGGTGGCACTCCGAAGCACAAACCATGACCCGCCTGTGTGGGTGTCGATGGCCAAGGTGGTCTCACCGTCTTGGGTGAAGAAATCGTCCCATGGGTTTCCAGGGTCTTGCACCATGGTGGGGTCCGCAGCCCCTTCGAGTCCGCTGGCCCTG
>JBELJW010000231.1:0-2580 GCA_042089975.1 Flavobacteriales bacterium
TGTCCAAAACGTTGAACAGCCAAAAAATGGTCCAATAGCCCAAAATGCCGTGACGGAGCAGGGAGGCTTGGGAAAGGGAGAAGCGAGGTTCAGACATGGCGATGACAGGTTTGGAGCCTCAACTTACAATCCCCCGACGGGATTCCAACCTGTGCTGGAAATCCCATTGATGTAGTGGTCCAAAATGAAGAGGCTGTCGGCGGTATGTGCGCCGTCGAATCCAGAAAAAGGAGGGAAGCTTCCATCGGCTTGGGCGGCGTTGATGGCGTCGAGGAAAGGCCCCGCCAAAGGCATGTAACTCCAATGCCAGGCTTCAGGTTGGTACCCACGCCTGTCGGGATCGGGGGTGTACACTTCGACAAACCCAAACCCAGCGGCGTGGCTACGAAGCCATTCGAGTGCGCGCTGTCCGTCGCCCGACAGGAAGTCCTCGGGTTCGAGGCTGACCATGTCGACGTCGGTTCCCCAGTGGTGACGGCTGCTTCCGGGCATGGAGCTGAATCTCAGGATGTGACGTGCACGCTCCACAGGGGCCATCCCCATGGCCTGGGGGCGGTTCCACTTTCGGTTCCATATGGAAGCCTGGTGGCCAAATGGTCGTGTGGCGCTCAAGGCGGTCAAGACCACACCAGATTGCGCCGCAGAATCGTGCATGGCGACAAAGGCTTCACATGCCTCCCGTCTCAAAAACAATCCTGAACGACTCGACTGGCGGGCAGGAATTTCAACAAACGCAGAATCGGTGGCCGGTTCGACCTGGCCCAACAATTCGGAAAGGGGAGGGACCTGAACAGTGACCGCAACGGGTTCGTCCACGGTGAGAGGGGGGAGGACCTCAGGATCTGATGGAGAGGCACAGGCGACGAGGACGCAAATCGCCAACACCAGAGCGCTCTTGGTCCACCAATGCAGGGCATGCTGTGTGCCCTTGGCTGCCATCAGTGGATGCCTCGGGCGGCGAGGTAGCGTTCTGCGTCCAAGGCGGCCATGCAACCCGTTCCGGCTGCGGTGATGGCTTGACGGTAAACCTTGTCGGCCGCATCCCCACTGACAAAAACACCTTCGATGTTGGTTTTGCTGGTTCCAGGCTCGGCGTTGACGATGTAGCCTTGGTCGTCCAGTGTCAGAAAGTCCGCAAACACATCGGTGTTGGGCTTGTGGCCAATGGCCACGAAGAAACCGGTCGCTGGCACCACGTGTTCTGCGCCACTTTGGTTGTTCTTGACCTTGACCCCTTCCACAGCCTCAGCGCCCATGACTTCGACGGTTTCAGTGTTGAACAAGATCTCGATGTTCTCCATGTTCTTCACACGGTGCTGCATGGCTTTGGAGGCGCGCATTTCGTCGCGACGCACCAGCATGGTCACCTTGGTGCAAAGTTTGGCGAGGTAGCTCGCTTCTTCGCACGCACTGTCCCCTGCCCCCACGATGACCACTTCTTGGTCGCGGTAGAAGAAACCGTCGCACACGGCGCAAGCGCTGACCCCTCCGCCTGCATCGCGCAACCGGAGTTCACTTTCCAACCCCAACCATTTGGCAGAGGCACCTGTGCTGATGATCACGCTGTCCGCGTGGATTTCAGTTTCATGGTTGTCGCCGACCCAAATTTTGTGCACAGGACCACTGAAATCGACCTTGGTGACCCAGCCATAACGCACATCGGTGTCGAAGCGGGTGGCTTGGTCCTCCAAGTCCTTCATCATTTGGGGGCCATTGATGCCCGCGGGGTAGCCAGGGAAATTGTCCACTTCTGTGGTCTCTGTCAATTGTCCGCCAGGCTGTTGCCCTTGGTACAAGACAGGTTTCATGTCGGCGCGTGCCGCATAAATCGCGGCAGTGTATCCTGCGGGGCCTGAACCTACAATCAGGCAGCGGTGGTGTTCGGGTGTGCTCATGGGGAAGTCAAATGGGGTCAATTCTGAGCCCCAAAAATACGCTTCCCTCGTCGCCCAACACCCTCGATGGGCCGCCGCGAGTTCCAAAACTTGTCAACGCGCCTTCCACCACCTGGGGCGAGGCATTGTGGCCGCCTCAATGGCGCATCCCACGCTCCATGGACACAAAGGCATCCCAAAGAACGTCGTCAGGAGGAGGGGCAAGGATGGAGACTGTTTCCCGCTTCACGGGGTGGATGAAGTCAATCCGGCGGGCGTGCAGATGGATCGAAGCGTTGTCATTGGTCCGGCGCGCACCGTACTTCACATCGCCTTTGATGGGGCATCCGAGTTGCGCCATGGTGGCCCGAATTTGGTGGTGCCGTCCTGTTTTGGGCAAGACCTCTACAAAGGCGTAGTGGTCCGACTTCCCTCGAAGTTCGTACATCAGTTCGCATTCCTTACGCCCTTCCGCGGGGTGGTCGTGTGCAAAGCTTTTGTTTAGCTTTTCGTTTTTCACCAGGTGGTTCACAACGTGTCCTTCCTGTTCGGGCGGGGCAGGTTTGACCACGGCCCAATACGTCTTTTGCATTTCCCTGTGACGGAACATGGTGCTGAGTCGCTTGTGGGCCTTGCTTGTCCGCGCGTAGAGAATCACCCCACTGACGGGGCGATCCAGCCGATGGACGGTGCCGATGTATGCCTT
>JBELJW010000232.1:0-2578 GCA_042089975.1 Flavobacteriales bacterium
TGTCTCCAGCCTTTGTCAGTTCGTGGATCTGAATGTTTCCAATCCAGAATTCTTGCGTGAAGGGTTTGCCATCGACGACTTCATGAAACCCGACCGCATCGTGGTAGGTGGTTCCAGCGAGCGTGGCCGTCAATTGATGGAAGAACTTTACAAGCCATTTGTGCGTCAGGGCAATCCGTTGATCTTCATGGATGAACGCAGTGCTGAACTCACCAAATATGCCGCCAACTCTTTCCTTGCCACCAAAATCACTTTCATGAACGAGGTGGCCAATTTCTGCGAACTGGTGGGCGCTGATGTCGACATGGTGCGACGCGGCATGGGCACGGACACAAGGATTGGACCACGCTTTCTCTTCCCCGGGATGGGATATGGAGGAAGTTGCTTTCCCAAAGATGTGCAGGCCTTGCACAAAAGTGGTTCTGATGTGGGACATTCCTTCCGAATCCTCGAGAGTGTCATGGCCGTCAATGAAGCGCAAAAAACCAGACTCTTCCAACCCATGAAGGAGCATTTTGGAGGCGATTTGAACGGCATCAAGGTGGCCCTTTGGGGGTTGGCCTTCAAACCTGAAACAGACGACATTCGGGAGGCTCCTGCCCTCTACATGGTGGAAGCCTTGACCGCAGCAGGGGCTGAGGTGGTGGCCTTCGACCCAGAAGCCATGGACAATGTCCGCGAACGGGTGGGCGACCGCATCCAATACGCCGGAAGGGCCATGGACGCCATCGTCGACGCGGACTGCCTCTTGATTTGCACCGAGTGGGCTGCATTCCGCACCCCCGACTTTGACGACATGGAGGCGCGCATGAAGGGGAAAGTCATCTTTGACGGCAGGAACCTGTACGAACCCTCCAAACTTGCCCGAATGGGCTGGACGTACCGGAGCATTGGTCGTTCCGCACAAGACATGTCGTCATGAACACAGATCAGGCTTCCACACACGAGGGGCGCGCAGAGCGGGTCTTGATCACAGGGGCGGCAGGGTTCCTAGGCTCCCATTTGTGCGACCGATTCACAAAAGATGGGTTGGATGTCATCGCCATGGACAACCTGATCACAGGCGACATGCGCAACATTGAACACCTGTTGTCCTTGCCCAATTTCACCTTTGTGCATCAAGACGTCACGGAATTCATCCACGTCAGTGGTCCACTCGACCACATCCTGCATTTTGCCTCGCCAGCCAGCCCCATCGATTACCTGAAAATCCCCATCCAAACCCTCAAAGTCGGGTCGATTGGGGTGCACCGGTGCTTGGGTTTGGCCAAAGCGAAAGGGGCCCGGATCACCATCGCCTCTACAAGTGAAATTTATGGCGACCCCGAAGTCCATCCCCAACACGAAGACTATTGGGGCCATGTCAACACTGTGGGGCCGAGAGGAGTGTACGATGAGGCCAAAAGGTTCCAAGAGGCCATCACCATGGCCTACCACACCTTTCACGGGTTGGAAACGCGCATTGTGCGCATCTTCAACACGTACGGGCCCAGGATGCGCTTGAACGATGGGCGGGTCTTGCCCGCTTTCATCGGCCAAGCCCTTCGAGGGGAACCCCTCACTGTGTTTGGGGATGGGTCCCAAACCAGAAGCTTTTGCTATGTGGATGATTTGGTGGAAGGCATCGTACGGCTTCACTTCAGTGAGGAAACGCGGCCCGTCAACATTGGCAATCCTGATGAAATCACCATTGGTGAATTCGCCCAAGAGATTCTTGACCTGACTGGTGCGACCGTCGAAGTCGTTGCAAGGGCATTGCCGGAAAACGACCCCAAGCAAAGGCGCCCGGACATCGGACGTGCGAAAGAAGTGCTTGGCTGGACGCCCAAAGTCTCCAGGGCCGAGGGGCTTCAACTGACCTATGCGTACTTCAAGGGCTTGAGTGAGGAGGACCTTCACCGCAGTGAACACAAAGATTTTGAATCCTTCACGACCCGATGACACCTGACAACGTCCACCCTTCTGCTTTTGTCCACCCTACGGCAGTGGTGGACGACGGCGCTGTACTTGAGGCGGGAAGCAAGGTTTGGCACTTCAGCCACATCATGCCGGGCGCCACGGTGGGGGCCGATTCGAGCCTGGGACAAAACACCTTTGTCGCGAAGGGGGTGCGCATCGGTCAGCGGGTGAAAATCCAAAACAATGTGAGCCTTTACGAAGGATTGACCCTCGAAGACGATGTCTTTCTGGGCCCCTCTTGTGTGTTCACCAATGTGCGCAACCCGCGCAGCGCCGTGGACCGAAGCCAAGCCTACGAAACCACCCTTGTGAGGAAAGGAGCCACGGTTGGGGCCAATGCCACCATTCGATGTGGCGTGACCCTCGGGGAGCATTGCTTCGTGGCTGCAGGGGCTGTAGTGACCAAGGACGTCCCCCAATTCGGCATCGTGGCCGGTGTTCCTGCCGTTCAAACCGGATGGATGTCTGCCCATGGAGAAAAGCTCCAATTGGACCCCAAAGGAATGGCCAAATGCCCCACATCCGGACAGTCCTATCGACTCATTGACCATCAATTGACTTTGCTATGACCCCATTGCTCGATCGTTTGAAATCCAAAGAAGCCACCATGTCTGTGGTG
>JBELJW010000233.1:0-2557 GCA_042089975.1 Flavobacteriales bacterium
ACGACGCTCTTCCGATCTCCTCCAGTCACAGCGATCAACTGGCTCGTGGCTTGGTTGATTTGCACCATGTTTCCTCCTCCAAAGGACCCGCCAATGCACGCAATCGCAAACAAAGCAGCAAGGACAGCGCCAAGACCTTTCTTGTCTTGCTTGGCCAATCCGTCACGCAAATAGTACATGGGACCGCCAGAAATGCTCCCGTCGGGATTGACCCTCCGGTATTTGGTGCCCAGAGTGCATTCGACAAACTTGGAGCTCATGCCCAAAAGACCTGCAACGATCATCCAAAACGTTGCACCTGGTCCTCCGAGAGAAACGGCCACCGCCACTCCGGCAATGTTTCCAACACCAACCGTGCCGGAGAGGGCTGCAGTCAAAGCTTGAAAATGGCTGACTTCTCCTTTGTGGTTGGGGTCATCGTACTTGCCCCTGACCACGTCCAATGCGTGACGAAAAGCAGTGAAGTTCACAAACCGGTTGTACACGGTGAACACGAGGGCACCCACCAGAAGCCAAATCAACACAAACGGCACCTCCATCCCATTGCCCACCGGCACCGTGAAGAAAATCACCTGCATGATGGCATTGGTGACCGGCTCCATCACGGCATTGATTTGGTCGTCGATGGAAGACTGTGCCTGGGCCAATAGTGGGACAAGGCCGAGGACGAGGAGTGCAATTCTTTGAAGCATCAAAATGAGGATTGAAATCAGACGTTGGGGGGTTGAATGCCCAAAAGGCGATTCATGGTGCGCAATTGTTCTGTGTTGCCAAGGACAAACAACTTGCTCGCGTCGTCCAAGGGAGTGTCGGGGCCGGGGTTGATGATGAAGTTGCCATCCGAGGCCTTCACGCCTACCACATTCACACCTACTCGGTTCCTTGCATCAAGTTCCCCCAAAGTGGAAGCCTTCAATCCTTGGGGCAACACATTGACAGGTATTTCTTCAAGATTGATGGCGTCGGCGCCTTGGATGCGGACATGGTCAAGGAATTCAACCACATCAGGAATCACGACCAAAGAGGCCATGTGGGCACCTCCCACCTTGTCAGGCATGATGACGTTGTCTGCCCCTGCCACGCGCAACTTGCTCACTGAATTCGTTTTGGAGGCACGGCTGATGATGTGGATCGATGGGGCCATTTCCCGCGCTGCCAAAACAACGTAAAGGTTTTGGGCATCGTTGGGAAGCGTCGTGATGACGCTCTTCGCGTTGGCCACTCCAGCAATTTCCAAATTTTCATCCCGTGTGGCATCACCGGAAATGACCAAGAGGCCTTCTGCGATTAAAAGTTCGGCCTTTTCTGCGTCATTTTCGATCACCACAACGGGGGTGGCATGGTCCCGCAACTCTTGTACGGCCATTTCGCCTACACGCCCCATGCCACAGACAATGACATGGCCGGACAGCTTTTCAACTTCTTGTTTCAATCGTGCCTCGTTAAATGTGTTTCTGTATTCTCCATTGACAAAGTAGGTCGTCAGGGCCGAAATCGAATAGGCAAACGTACCCAAACTTCCCATGATCAAGACCGTAGTGAACAACATTCCATTCTCACTCAAGTCACGGACCTCCTCAAACCCCACGGTCGACACCGTGATGACTGTCATGTACAATGCCTCGACCCACGAATATCCTTCTATCACCACGTACCCCACACTGCCCAGCACCACCACCCCAAAAATGAAGGAGAGGGCCAAATAAATGCGAGGGAACACACGGAAGGAGAACATGATGTGAAACTACGACCCAAGCGCAACAAATGAAGGGCATTCATGCCCGTGTTTTGCAGACGTTGCGGTGGATTTTGTCAGACACCGACCTGGTCAGACCAATCCTTTGGCCTCGAGGCATCTCCTCATGTCGACCGCAAGTGAAGCGGCCTCAGCAGCTGATGCTTCCTTTGCCGCATCGATGCTGGCATCTGGCCCTGCAGCATAAAGGATGCCGCGCGAACTGTTCACCAACAAACCACAGTGCCCATTCAGCCCAAAGCGTGCCACTTCCTGAACACTGCCTCCCTGGGCGCCCACGCCCGGCACGAGCAAAAAGGCTTGGGGCACCTTCTTCCTTGCCTCACCCAATTGCTCAGGTCGTGTGGCTCCGACCACATACATCAAACGATCCGCATTCGCATAGGACTGCGAGGTCTCCAAAACCTGATGAAAAAGTGGAGGCATGCCATGGAATTCGTAATCATTGGCCCCTTGGTTGGATGTCAAAGCCAGCAACACCGTCCATCGATTGTCGAAGGCTGTGAAAGGCTCCACGCTGTCTCTTCCCATGTAGGGAGCGACTGTCGCAGCGTCCGCCCCGAGACCTTCAAACATCGCACGGGCATAGCGCGTGGCGGTGTTGCCAATGTCGCCCCTTTTGGCATCTGCAATGACAAGCACGTCGGAAGGAATGGCTTCGACCACACGCTCCAAAGCGGCCCAGCCTTCCGCACCGTATTGCTCAAAAAAGGCCAGGTTGGGTTTGTAAGCCACCGCATGCGGCAATGTCGCCTCCACCATGGTTTTGCAAAACCTCTCCATGCCCAGCACACCACCTCC
>JBELJW010000031.1:0-14553 GCA_042089975.1 Flavobacteriales bacterium
TGAGTCGCTCATGACGGGGCTAAGAACAGCACGTGGGATCCATCCTGAATCGTTGCGAACAAAATGGGGCAAATCCCCCGCAGAGGTGGACGGCATGGCGTGGAAAAAGGCTCTTGAGCAAGGTGCATTGATTCCGTTGGAGGAGGGTCGATACAGGATCCCTGAGCCCCTTTGGATCACTGGTGACCAGGTGTCGGCTTCGCTTTTTTGGCTGGACGAGAACGCCACATCGTGTCCATGAAAACGGCCCCGATCACGAGACCTGCGCCAAGGTAAAAAGAGCCGCCAAGCCGCTCGCCAAAAAACCACCACGCCAGCACAATGGCATACACGGGCTCCAGGTTGATTGCCATCGCAGATTCAAAAGGACTCAGGTCCTTGAGCACCTGAATGGAGACCATGAACGCGAAGGAAGTGGCCACCACCGCCAACAACAAAATCCACAACCAATCTGACCCAGACATGGTCCAAAGCTCAGGACCCACTTGACCACGCACCCCGAGCCAAGCCAACATCATGACGGCGGCAGAAAGCAACTCGACAGCGCTCAAGTTGACAGGGTCCAAGCGGCGGACCAAAACGCCATTCAAGGTTGAAAATATCGCGGCCAAAAGGGCACTGGCCAGACCCAAGAGCATGCCCAAAACCTGGTCTTGCTGCGATTGAAACACGACCGCGATGCCGGCAAACACGATCCCCGCCATCCAGAGTTCACGCCACACCAAACGACGTTTGAAAACAAGTGGCTCCAGAAGGCCTACAAACAAGGGGGCTGTTGCCAACATTGTCAGAGCCAAGCCCACAGAACTCACCTTGATGGAGGCAAAAAAAGTGACCCAATGCGCGGCCACAATGCTCCCAATTGCAGCGGCCTTCCACAGGTCCCTCCTGTCCCAAGGTTGCCAGCGTTTCCGTAAGGTCAGGTAACACGCAGTGGACACACCACCAATCGCCACCCGCCAAAACACTAAGGGTTCTGCGGCCACCGTGATCAACTTCCCCAAAATGCCAGTGAACCCAAAAATCACCACAACCCCATGGAGGAGCAGCAAGCTTCGGGTGCGTGGGATCATTGAGGCAACACCATGACGCGCAGGGTCTGTGTCACGCCGGAACCATTCGTCACCTGAAGATGGTGCACACCAGGGGACCATGCGGAAACGTCCATGAGATGGGTGCCTTCAGACCACGTTCCGTGCGCCGTCATTCGTCCACGAAGATCATGGGCCACCCAATCCACATTCGAGGACACGCGGACACTCAAAGGGCCTGAGGTTGGGTTGGGAAACACTTGCGCCGCTGGAGCAGAGGAATCGGCCACGCCGTCCTGGACATCGACCAAAATTTCCAAGGTGAATTGATCCGAACACACTGCGTTGGGGTCGGTGGCTGTCAGGAAGACGTTGTACGATCCGGGGAGCTCATAATTCACAACAGGCGACTCTTCGTTGCTGAAGACACCGTTGCCAAACGACCACTGGAAAAATCCAGCCCCCTCGCTCAAGTTGTCCATTTGAACAGGCGTGCCTGCCATCAAATCTTCCGGGACAGCGAACGACGCCACCACCGGATCTGTGAAATCTTCCAGCGAACGTGGCATCAGCGTGTAGCCATCCAAAAGCGGAAGGCCCGGATCGTATTGGCCTCCAATGCCTGTCACTCCAAAGGTGCCCAATGGCACGTCCGTTCCAAAGATGTTGGTGTTGGCATCGATTCGGATTTGGACTTGCCCCACCCCGTAATCCACCAACACATCAAAGAAGGGAAAGTCGTTGGTCCATTGCGACGGGTCCACCAGCTTCACACATTTCAATTTCACCACACGGGATTCGGTGTCTTCCCCCATTTCTTGAACCAAAAGCGGTTCCTGGGTGTCGAACCCACCGCCCTCGTCAATCAAAGTGTCCACATAGAGCGTCGCCAAGCCATTGAATTGGCCCACAACACCTCGGACGCGCACGCTGTCTCCCTCGTTCACTTCATACCCAAAGTTGCTGATGGGGCTAAACACATTGATTCCGGAGGTGGGGTCAATCAAGGTGAAGCGAAGCGCTTGGGGATAATCGTTCCAGCCGTGCACCACGCCGCGCAACTCACAGGCCACGTCGATGCTGTCCAACACCCCTTGGTTGTTGTTCCCGCGGACTTGGGCAATGTCATAGACGGGGTAGGTCAAATCCGAAGGCAGGATGTGGATCACCATCGTTTCAATTCCAAGCACCGCGCCACCCGACACGATGGTCATGGTCAACTCCACATCCTCCTGAAGCTCAGGATCTTCTTCGTCGATGGCGGCAAAGGTGAAGGACTGGCTGTTCAAAAGACCTGCTTCAAAATCGAACGACAGCGGGAACACGGCGGGGTAGTCGGCGCCTGGAGTGGCGTCTCCCCCGCTCACCGACACGATCACTTCCACGTCTTCAAGAGGGTAACTCACCTGCATTTCCACGTTCACACCCTGGCCCTCGGCCACGTAAAGCTCGGGAGAGGCAAACCCAACCACCATCGTGCCCAAACCACCACAAGACGCGCTGTGGTCGCCCAAGAAATCGAAGGTGTCTTGGGGATAAACATCCCATTGGGTTTGGCCCACGCTCCAAAGCACGGAACCTTCACCAATGTTTGGTTTTCTCACCAAGGTGTACTCTGACATGCCGCCTGAGCCCACGGCCCACCCGTCTGGTTCGCCAGGGTCGTTCTCAGGGCCAATCTCACCCATCATGTCGATGATTTCACCGTCTTTCCGAAGCACAATCGCATCGTTGCCATTGAACCAAGTGACAGAGCTCAACACTTGGCTTTGACTCACAATGGGGGCCACCGCCTGCGGATTCCCCATCACGAGGACACCGCCAGTGTAAATCAGCCCTTCCAAATCCAAGCTTTGGGTCGGCTCCGTGGCGCCGTTGTTGTAGACCTCCATCACATAGGGGGTCAAATCAATGTCAAAGGGGGTAGGGTTGTGCACCTCCAGCGCTTTGTTGTTGCTGGTCCCCTCCACATATTCACTGATGATCAAATCTTCACAAAGGCCCGCTTCACCGCATTGCAAAATGCTGACGTCAAGAAAGTTTGTGGACAGGCTGTCGCAGCCCAAACCCGAGGCGTCTTGCACAGGGGCACCAAAATCAATGGTGGTGCTGTCCAGGCCGTTCTGGTAGCTCAACCCCCAAACATGGTAATCGCCGGCCTCCCCAAACACTGCAAAATCGAAGTAGGGCTCGTCCGTTGTCGCAAGGATGCTGTCGTTGGTGCCGCACACCATGAACAGGTAAGAAGCCTCAAAGGCGTCGCTGTAATACCCAAAGGACACAAGGGCTCCGTCTTCAGAAGTCAAACATGCCTGCGCATCAGGCTCCGCGCCGGCAGTGAGCAATGTCCCTCCATCGCAAGATGGGATTTCACACGTTTCACCAGAAATCGACACCGCCTCAGGAGAGATGCTCACACAACCCTCCCCGAGCGTAGAGATGGAATCCAAAGACGTCCAGCCTGACGTGAGCGGAACATTGTGGGAGATGGCGACCACCTCATAATTGCCGTCGCCAAGACCTTCCACATTGATGGCTGTGCCCAAAAAGACATCCACCACCTCAAACGTGTTGGCGTCAAGCACCGCCAAACTCACCAGCGCTTGGTCAGCATCGGAAAGGTGCATAAAGCCAACGATCTCTGGTCCCAAGTCCGTGCAAAACAAAGTTTGTGCCCCGTTGAGCGACAAGTGGCCACCCTCACACTCCAAAACATTGGACGTTCCTGGGCTCAAAGCCTGCATCACAAATTGTTGGTCCAAAGCATCCCCTCCATCGGGAACACGGGACAACGCGTCTGACCCTGGGTCCACCCCCGCACCTCCCTCGTACACGGTCGATTCTGCAGCGGGATTGACCACAAGGGCCAAGGGCTCCATTTGGGGATTCGTGACGGACGTGTTGCCATAAAGCACCGCATCTGCCATCCCTTCAAAAACCGGGGTTTCGCCTACGACGAAGCTTGAGGCTGCATCCTCTGCCAACACGAGGCCCAACAAGGAATTGGTCCAAGGGCCGCCCTCGATCAAAAGGAAGCCTGACGCGTCCAAGGACTGCGATTCGAGGTCGACCACGGCTTCCACAACCGCACCAAAGTCGCCTTCAGACAACACCGATTTGACCATGACCAAACTGTGCCCAGTCAACGGGGCATTGGGTGGGCCAAAGAGCTCCACAAATTGGCCTGATTCAGGACCGGTCACCAGATTGATTTCATTGATGACCACTTGGCCGTCCGTCTCGATGAAGAGAAAATGGGACAAAAAAACCAAAGCAGCGAGCGTCTTGAGGCTTGACATTCCTTTCATGACATGGGTTGTGAATGGACGTCGAAGGTAGCGTACCTTTCATGTTGAACAGATGAAACGGAGCATATCCTTGATTGACAAGCTGGACGAATTCATCCGGCGATACCACCAAAACAAAGCCCTGAAGGGGTTGTTGTTGTCCTTCGCAACCTTGACGGCGGGAGGGCTTCTCTTTGTCCTGCTCGAGCAAGTTGGACGGTTTGGGATCGTGGGGCGCACCGTCCTCTTCTATGCGTTTGCTTCTGCGGCCATGGCGTTGATGCTCTCGCAGGTGATTTGGCCTGTGATGCAATGGCTTCGGTTGAGCCGTGGGCTGTCTTACGACCAGGCCGCCCGAATTGTGGGGGAACATTTTCCCGAAGTCAAGGACAAACTGCTGAACACCCTTCAACTCCAGCATCAGGTGAACCAGGCCCAGGGCGCCGATGTCACCCTGCTCGCCGCCAGCATCGACCAGCGGACAGCGTCGCTTCGGGCCCTTCCTTTTTCCCGAGCTGTGGATGTTCGGCCATCGCGACGCCTCCTTCGATGGGCGGTGCCTGCGGCCTTGGTGGTGGGGTCCATCTTCTGGTGGCAACCGGGCTGGGTCACGGAACCTGCCACGCGAATTGTACAGCACAGAACAGCGTTTGTGGCGCCCGCTCCATTCCAGTTTGTGCTCCAAAACACCAGCTTGGAGGTGGCCTTGGGAGATCCTTTGACAGTGGAGGTTGTGGTGGAAGGCAACCAACTGCCGGCCTCAGTCTTGCTGGAATCTGAGGGAGGTCGCTTCCGGATGCAACGCGTTCGCCCCCATACGTTCCGGCACACTTTTCCTGCGGTCCGAAGGGAAGCGGCTTTCAAGTTTTTGGCCAATGGATGGACCTCGCAAGATTTCTTGTTGCAGCCCTTCGCTGTGCCTATGCTGGCCGAACTCAACATCGAAGCCACGCCCCCGTCCTACACAGGGTTGCCCCGTCTTGTCCAGCGCAACCAAGGAGACTTGACTGTCCCAGAGGGCACGCCTGTAGAATGGACCATCACCGTGACCGACGCCGACCGATTGAGGATGGTTCTGGGCGAACAGCCTTTGACGACAAGGGCGCTCGGCGCCAATGTCTTCCGCGCCAATTGTGTGGCAAGCAACAACGCGTTGTACTGGGTGACCCCGTCAAGCGATTTGGCCATGGGCGACTCTCTCCGACACCGTTTGCGGGTCATCCCCGACATCAAACCCGCCATCAAGGTGGAAGAAGTTGTGGACAGCACCTCGCGAAAGCTTCGGCATTTCACGGGGGCGGTTCAAGACGACTACGGATTCAGCAGACTGACCTTTGTTTGGCGTTTTGCCAAGCAACGTCCCCGAAACAGCACGCCTGTCGATCTTCTGGCGAGCGAGGCGTTCAGCCCGCCCCCCCCTGTGCAAGGGAAGGTTGAGTTGGAGGTGCCCTCAGGTCGACAGGGTTCCTTTTTCCACACCTGGGAAATGGGTGGCATCGATTGGCAAGAAGGTGACGTCCTCGAATGCTGGTTTGAACTGTGGGACAACGACGGGGTTCACGGTGCCAAAATGGTGCGGTCCACCACCACGAAAATCTCTGCGCCAAGCAGAGAAGACATTCTCGCTGAACGGGACGAAGCAGCTGCCTCCATCGAGGACGACCTCCAAGACGCTGCAGAAGAAGCCGCCGAATTGCGTGAGGCCATGGAGGCCATGCAAGAGCGTCTCCGCGAACAAGGGGAAATGACTTGGCAAGACCGTCAGGCCATGGAGGACCTCATGGAACAACAAAAAGAACTTCAGGAAAAACTGGAGGCCATGCAGGAAGAGAACGAGCGCAAAGACGAGCGCGCCAACGAATTCTCCAAGCAAGAGGAGCGCATTTTGGACAAGCAGGAGCAACTCCAAAAACTCATGAATGACATCATGAGTGAAGAGCTTCGGCAGATCTACGAGCAAATGGAGGAGTTGATGCAAGAAATGGATCCCGAGAAACTGCAGGAGCAGCTCGAGAACATGGAACTGAGTCACGACGCCATGGAAAAGGAGTTGGACCGCGCCCTCGAGCAGTTCCGTCAATTGGAGTGGGAAACCAAGATGGACGAGACCATTGACAATTTGAAGCAGCTCGCGGAAGAGCAAGAGCGGCTTGCAGAAGAGACCGATTTGGGGCTCATGGACCCCGAAGACCTCAAGGCCAAACAAGACAGCCTCAACCAAGCGTTCGACGCCCTTCGAAAAGACCTCCAGGAACTCCAAAAAGACAACAAAGAGCTGGAGAATCCCAACCCCATGATGGACAGCCAGCAAGAAGAGTTGGCCATCCAGGAAGAGATGGAAAAA
Source organism: Flavobacteriales bacterium (assembly GCA_042089975.1). Lineage (GTDB taxonomy): Bacteria > Bacteroidota > Bacteroidia > Flavobacteriales_D > Sanyastnellaceae > UBA11663. Next base: position 6,663 of record JBELJW010000031.1, read on the forward strand.
AGTGCCGAGCAGTTGGAAAAAGGAAAGGACAAGAAGGCTTCTGAAAGCCAACAAAGCGCCGCCGAACAAATGGAACAAATGGCCCAGCAAATGGAGGCCATGCAAGCCGAAGCTGAGGAAGAATCAGAAAGCGAAGACATGGAGTCGCTGCGGGCTTTGTTGGAAAACATCCTCACCTTGTCTTTTGACGAAGAAGGTTTGATGGCCGATCTCAAGGGAACCGACGAACAAGACCCGAGGTACGTGGGCCATGGACAAACCCAAAGGAAATTGAAGGACGATGCTGTCATGGTAGAAGACAGCCTCTTTGCGCTGAGCATGAGGATTCCCCAGCTCGCTTCCGCGGTGAACCGGGAAATTGGCTTGGTCAACAGGCACATGACAAAGGCATTGGAGGGATTTGGAGATCGACTCAGCGCCGACATCGCGATGAACCAACAATACGTCATGACGTCGTTCAACAACTTGGCCCTCCTCTTGGACGAAGCGCTTCAGCAGATGCAGCAACAGCAAGCACAGAAGCAACCGGGGTCTGGAAATTGCGAAAAACCAGGTGGCTCCGGCAACCCCTCCCCTTCTCCAAAGGCTGGGGACATGAAAAAAATGCAGCAGGCCTTGGGCAAAAAGCTCGAGCAGATGAAGGAGCAAATGGGGGAGAATGGCAACAAAGGCAAGGTGGGAGAAAAAGCACCTGGCGGCATGAGCAAGGGGCTCGCTCAAATGGCTGCACAACAGGCCGCCCTCCGAAAAATGGCGCAAGAAAAAGCCAAAAAACTCAACGAAGACGGCAGCGGAGATGGCAATGACATGCAAAAGATTGCCGAAGAAATGGAGGAAATGGAGAGGGATTTGGTCAACAAGCAGTTGGACGAAGCCACCCTCCAAAGGCAACAAGATTTGATCACAAGGTTGTTGGAAGCTGAGAATGCGGAGCGCATTCGTGGAGAGAAAGAAGAACGAACTTCGCAAGAAGGAGACCGCGGATTGAAAGGCACACCGCCCCAGGCCACGGAATACCTCCGCAAAAAAATGAACGAACTTGAATTGATGCGCACAGTGCCCGCAGAACTCCTGCCCTACTACCGGTCGCGCGTCAACGATTATTTCAATACTTTGGAGCTCGATCCCGGCAGCCCACAACCCGATTTGACGCCATGACCACCACCCTTCCAGAACTGAAATTCGAGTCCAAGCCTGAAAACATTGCCATTGTGGAGCGTTTGATCGACCAGATCAGCACCGAGCACGGCATCATCCCAGAACATTACGGCAACGTATTGATTGGGATGACAGAGGCTGTCAACAACGCCATCACCCACGGGAACAAGCTCGATTTGGAAAAATCGGTAGGGGTGTCGTGTGCCGTGGATGGAAAGAGCTTGGTGTTCCGAATCACAGATGAAGGGCCTGGTTTTGATTACGACAACCTCCCCGACCCCACCGCACCGGAAAACATTGAAAAGCCGCATGGCCGAGGCGTTTTCTTGATGCGCCACCTGGCCGATGAATGTGACTTCGAGGACGATGGCCGCATTGTGGTGCTGACCTTCAACGAGGTCCTCGCCTGACCTTATGATTGTTTTTGTGGACGGCGACACCCCATGTCGCGTCTCCCAACGACGGGCCACCAAAACATGGCTCAAATCTGTCGCGGAACTTCACGGATGTGCCTTGGGCGACGTGAGCATTGTGTCTTGTTCTGACGCATTCTTGCTCAAATACAACCGCGACTACCTCGACCACGACACCCTGACGGACATCATCACCTTCGACAACAGCGATGGCCAGCAACTCTCCGGAGACCTGCTTATTTCGTTCCCCAGAGTTTCTGAAAACGCTGAAAATCATGGCGTTACATTTGAAAATGAGTTGCGGAGGGTGATGGCCCACGGCCTTCTTCACCTGGTTGGGTTCAAAGACAAAGACCCCAAAGACCAAGCCCTCATGCGCGCTGCAGAGGACCAAGCATTGCAGATGTTCCACGTGGAACAAGCCGACTGAGCGCGGTTCCACCGACCTTTGCGTCATGATCCAATCGTACGACGTCATTGTTGTGGGTGCCGGCCACGCAGGCAACGAGGCGGCCGCGGCGGCTGCCAACCTCGGCGCCTCCACCCTTCTGGTCACCATGAACATGGGGGTGGTTGGACAAATGTCATGCAACCCCGCCATGGGGGGAATCGCCAAGGGCCAAATCGTTCGCGAAGTGGATGCCTTGGGGGGCTATTCGGGTTTGGTCTCTGACAGAAGCGCCATCCAATTCAGGATGCTCAACAAGTCGAAAGGGCCCGCCATGTGGAGCCCCAGGACCCAAAACGACAGGAACTTGTTTGCCCAAACTTGGCGGGAAATGCTGGAAGCAACCCCCAACCTCGACTTTTGGCAAGACGGGGTGATCGGAGTGGTGATTGAACAAGGCCGTTGCGTGGGTGTTCGCACCAACTTGGGCATGACCATTCGCGCCAAGTCGGTGGTGCTCACCAACGGGACCTTCCTGAATGGCTTGATGCACATTGGCGAAAAGCAATTTGGGGGTGGACGGGCGGGCGAAAGGGCTTCCATGGGGATCACCGAACAACTGGTTGAGTTGGGCTTCGACAGCGGACGCATGAAGACGGGTACGCCCCCCAGGGTTGATGGCAGGTCCTTGCAGTTCGACAAAATGGAAGAACAGCCAGGCGATGCATCCCCTGGTCGCTTCTCTTATTTGCCCAAGCACCCCATCCAACGTCAAATCCCGTGTCACATCACCTACACCTCTCCTGAGGTTCATGACCTCCTAAGAGAGGGATTTGATCGGTCCCCCATGTTCAACGGCCGCCTGAGGGGTTTGGGGCCACGATACTGTCCCAGCATTGAAGACAAGATCGACCGCTTCGCGGACAAGGACCGGCACCAAGTGTTTGTCGAACCAGAAGGCTGGAATACCTGCGAAATCTATGTCAATGGATTCAGCACCTCCCTCCCCGAGGATGTTCAACTCACTGCCATGCGGAAGATTCCAGGATTTGCACATGCCAAAATGTTTCGGCCAGGGTACGCTGTGGAGTACGACTACTTCCCTCCCACCCAACTCCAGCACAGCCTTGAAACCAGGCTGGTGCCCGGGCTTTATTTCGCAGGACAAATCAACGGCACCACGGGATACGAAGAGGCAGCATGCCAAGGAATCATGGCCGGCATCAACGCGGCGCGTTCCACGTGGAACAAAGAGCCCATCACCTTCTCTCGCAGCCAAGCTTACATCGGCGTCCTCATCGACGACTTGGTCACCAAAGGCACAGAGGAACCCTACAGGATGTTCACCTCTCGTGCCGAGTACCGCATCCTGCTTCGACAAGACAACGCGGATGAACGGTTGACCCCCATGGCACACAATCTGGGCCTCGCCTCGGATGAGCGCATGCAAGCGTTGGAAAAGAAACTCGACGGCGTTTCTTCGTTGCGGAAGGGGCTTCAAAAACTGAGCATCCCTCCCGCCGATGCGCTTCCCGCGCTGGAGGAAGCTCAATCCTCCCCTTTGAAGCATGCGGTGCGGGCCCAGGAAATCTTGTCGCGGCCTCATGTGCATTTGAACAGGATGAAGGAACACATCCCATCAGTGCAACAAGTTTGTGCGCCGCATGGCCCTGAAGTCCTTGAGCAAGTCGAGATCCAGGTGAAATACGAAGGCTACATCGCCAAAGAGCAGGACATGGCTGACCGCTTGGGCAAACTCGACCATTTGCGCATCCCTGCTGACCTTGATTTTCACAAGCTCACCTCCCTCAGTTATGAGGGACGCCAAAAACTGTCTGACCGCAAACCCAAGACCCTTGGAGAAGCCTCGCGTATCTCTGGGGTCAGCCCATCCGACCTCAGTGTTTTGATGGTATATCTGGGACGCTAACCCCTACATTTGCGCCGCCATGAACATTCAAGAAATCCTTGCCGACCTCGGCATCAAAGACCACAACCCGGGCGTCATGATTGGCGCCAAATCCTTTGGCTCGGGGGCCAACATTGAAAGCCATTCCCCTGTGGACGGCAAACGCATCGCTTCGTTGAGCTCTGCCACGGCCGAGGATTACGAGCAGGTCATGACGGCTGCCTCTGAGGCGTTCGTCGAGTGGAGAAAATGGACGGCTCCATTGCGTGGAGAGGTGGTCCGCCAATTCGGAGACGCCTTGCGTGCCAAAAAAGAAAGCTTGGGGGCTTTGGTCTCCTATGAAATGGGCAAGAGCTACCAAGAAGGGTTGGGCGAGGTCCAAGAAATGATTGACATCTGTGACTTTGCAGTGGGCCAAAGCCGTCAACTGTATGGCTTGACCATGCATTCTGAACGCCCCAACCACCGCATGTACGAGCAGTACCACCCATTGGGCGTGGTGGGCATCATCAGCGCCTTCAACTTCCCCGTGGCGGTTTGGTGTTGGAACACCGCCTTGGCGTGGATTTCCGGGGACGTCTGTGTGTGGAAGCCTTCTGAAAAAGCCCCGCTTTGTTCTTTGGCTTGCCAAAATATTTGGAATGACGTGGCCCAAGCCAACGATGTTCCCGAAGGTTTGAGTTGTGTGGTGAACGGGGACTACAAGGTGGGGGAGCTGATGACTGCCGACCGCCGCGTCCCGCTTGTGTCGGCCACGGGGTCCATCCGGATGGGCAAGATTGTTGCCCAGGCAGTGGCCGCCCGACTGGGTCGATCCCTTTTGGAGTTGGGTGGAAACAACGCCATCATCATCACCCCAGAAGCCGATTTGAAGATGGTCATTCCCGCCACGGTGTTTGGGGCTGTTGGCACTTGTGGCCAGCGTTGCACCTCCACGAGGCGTTTGATCATTCATTCAAGCATTTACGACAAGGTCCGTGATCAGTTGACACAGGCCTACAAGCAGGTGCGCATTGGCGACCCGCTCGACGAAAACAACCACGTGGGACCACTCATCGATCAAGACGCTGTGCAACAGTACGAGAAAGCGCTTGAGGCTGTTGTCGAGCAGGGGGGGCGTCTCCTCATTCCAGGGGGGCGACTCGACGGTGCCGGCTATGAAAGCGGCTGCTACGTGAAACCCGCCATGGCGGAAGTCACCAACGACCTCGCCATTGTCCAACACGAGACGTTCGCACCCATCCTTTATTTGATGACCTACGACACCCTTGACGAGGCCATTGCTATGCAGAATGGGGTGGTCCAAGGACTGTCCTCTGCCATCATGACAAACAACCTCCGTGAAGCGGAGCGCTTCCTGTCTGCTGCTGGTTCCGATTGTGGGATTGCCAACGTGAACATTGGCACCTCAGGCGCAGAGATTGGCGGAGCGTTTGGGGGTGAAAAAGAAACAGGGGGAGGGCGAGAGTCCGGTTCCGACGCTTGGAAAGTTTACATGCGCCGGCAAACCAACACCATCAACTACGGCGCCGACCTGCCCTTGGCACAAGGCATCAAGTTTGATTTGTAAAGGTCCACTTCGACGTACTTTGGAGGCATGAAGACATGTCTCATTTGCAGCACAAGAGCGCCCCGTGGGCGCTCTTGGCGTTTGGTGTGGTCTCTCCTCGCTTCCACGATGGTGCTCATTGGATGCAAGACAGAAGCCCCGAAAATCACGTATGTGGCGTCCTTCGGGACGACCCCGCCAACAGAAATTCTCGTGCACAGGACCGACTCCACCTGGACCATTTGCAATGGAGTGGAGCGCATCGCCATGGAAGACCTCGGGAATGAATCTTACCGCATCCCCGTCTTCAATGGCACTTGGACGGGTGCTTGGCAAGGAGAACAGTGGGAGGGAAGCTGGACCGACTCCCTCAGGGGGACGGACTATGTGGTCCCGTTGGTGCTGACGCCGATCCCCGCCACCAGCCAGAATGAGGCCAAGGTGACCACAAGCCACTGGGTCTCCACTGAAGGTTGGTTGATCCTTGATCATATGGGCGATTCTGTCCATGCGACCATCTCCACACCCACTGGAGACTACAGGTACCTCGCCGGCACACTTAAGGACAACCGCTTGATAGTCAGCACTTTTGACGGCTCCCACCTTTTTCGTTTTGAGGCCAAAATGAGAGGAGACTCTCTTGTGGACGGTGAATTTTTGTCGGGAACACACTACCGCACCTCTTTTGCTGCCAAACGACACGATGGCCCTTTGTCTACCTGGAAAGTGGGGATACAGACGCCAGCCAGTGATTCCCTTTGGTTTGTTGGCGTCGGCGTGTCGGGCGATACAGTGCTGTGGAACGAAGAGCGGTTGAAGAAGTCAGGCAAAAAAGGGATGGTGTTGGACATCATGGGGACGTGGTGTCCCAACTGCATGGATGAGGCGCGGCTGCTGGCAGAACTCAAGCCTGACTACCCTGAGCTTGCATTTGTCAGCCTTGCCTTTGAACGCACCACTGGCGCCGCCGGGCTCCCAAGGTTGACTGCGTACCAAAAAAGCCTGGGCCTGAGTTGGCCTGTTCTTTTGGGGGGAAGGGCCAGCAAGGCCTATGCCTCCAGTGTTCTTCCGATGGTGGACACGTTGAGGAGTTTTCCGACCACCGTCTTTTGGCCTACAACAGGAACGCCACATGTCCACAATGGGTTCCACGGACCGGCAACAGGAGAGGGGTATGTCCTAGAGAAAGCCCATTTCCGACAACAGCTCGATTTCCTCAGCGGTCGCTTGGAAAATCATTGACTTTGTCCACCACAATCCGGCGCTCTGCATTGGCCACTTCCCAGGCTGTGTGGAAGACGAGTTTGCCAATTTCCGCCATTTTGGGGAACATGATTTTCTCCACGTCGTCGCCTGGTTTGTGGTAGTCTTCGTGAACGCCTGTGAAATAGAAAATCACTGGAATGTTGTTCTTGGCAAAGTTGTAATGGTCGCTCCGGTAGTAAAATCGATTGGGGTCATCTGGCGCGTTGAACGTGTAGTCCAGGTCGAGTTTCGTGAACGACTCATTGCATTGCTCACTGATGTTGTGCAGGTCCGAGCTTAGTTTGTCGCTGCCAATCAGGTAGACGTAGCGAGGGTCATCTGGGTGCTCGGCATCTGTCCTTCCAATCATGTCAATGTTCAGGTTGGCCACTGTGTTCTCCAATGGAAACACAGGGTGGTCAGCATAGTATTCACTCCCCAACAAACCCTTTTCCTCGCCCACGACATTCATGAACAAAATGCTCCTGCGTGTCCGAAGACCTCGTTTGCTCAATTCCAAAAACTGACGCGCCAACTCCATCACGGTCACCGTCCCTGACCCGTCGTCGTCTGCGCCGTTGTGAACCTCTCCATCAATGATGCCCACATGGTCGTAGTGTGAAGTGATGACCAACACCTCGTCTTTCAATTCGGGATCCGCCCCTTCCAAGAAAGCCATCACGTTCTCTGCCTTGTAACTGCCTTTGATTTGATCAATGCTTGCGTTCCACTCCGGGACGAGAGCCGTTGCTTTGCTTGGTTTCTTCTTCTCCTTCACCCTTTGGCCATAATCCACCAAAGAGTTGACCTTGCTTCCAACCAACCAGCCGTCTGCGACCGATTCACGCACAAAAAAAGTCGGAAGGTTGGTGCCCTCTCCATCTTTCTCCCTGTCGATCGCGGTTGATTTGCGCAACATCCAGCGCTTCATTCGGCTTTTGCGAACATCGTACACTTCATCCGCCAAGAGGACAATGACAGCTTCTGCACCCATTTCTTGTGCAACCTCACGCTTCTTTTGAAGGCCATTCGACCATTCACTTGCCGCACCGTCGTTTGTGAGCAAAGAAGCCCCTTGTGCGTCGGTGGGTTCACCGTCTAGAAAAACCACCACTCCGCCGCCCTTGTATTTCTTGTAGTCGTTCCATTGCTTGGATTGAATGCCATATCCGACAAACGTCAATCCTTCCGACCTCCAGTTTGTGACGTCCAATCCAGGGTAGACCAAA
>JBELJW010000234.1:0-2502 GCA_042089975.1 Flavobacteriales bacterium
GTTGAGCATGTACAAAGCCCAGCTCAACCGATGGCGGGCTTGCTTTCCTCCAGAGCAACTGCTCGTCCTTGAACCCGGCGCGCTGCGTCTTGAATCAACGTGGGAGGAGTTGCAGCTTTGGCTGGGGTTGAGCCCGCGAAACTTGTTTTCCGGCGCCAGCTCAGAAGAGGCGAACAAAGCTGGTCTGTCGCGTCTGGAAGGGTTGAATCGCGCGCTCACACGTTGGGGTTGGAAACAGCGGTTGGGCCAATGGTTGCCGGCGCAATGGAAGGCCCACCTTCTTCATTGGTATTACCGTCAAGACGCTGTGCCTCCGTTGTCCGATACAGAGAGGGCAGAACTCAAGGTGCTGTTGGACCAGGCGAGGAGCTGATGGACACACCCTGGGCATTGGGCCTCAAACGTTGGAGAAGGACATCCAGTCGGTTGACCTCTAGTGCAAAGTCCGCTTGAAGGCCCTCCTTGATGGGGTCGGAAGGTGGGAAATCCTCACGGAGGTGGTCGATTTGCTTGCCATTTTTCCAAAACCGAAAACAAACATGCGGCCCTGTGGCCAGCCCGGTGGAACCCACGTAGCCGATGACTTCGTTTTGCTTCACCCTTTGGCCTTGCTTGACCGCCCTTTTGGACATGTGCAGGTATTGGGTTTCGTAGGTCCCATTGTGTCGGATTTTCACATATTTCCCATTCCCTGAAGTGTAGCTGCTCTTGGTCACGACCCCGTCTCCCACCGCGACGATCGGGGTGCCGGTGGGGGCGGCGTAATCGGTTCCAAAATGCCCTTTGACCTTCTTCAGAACAGGGTGAAAGCGCTTGGGATTGTAGCGGCTCGAGATGCGGCTGAATTCCACAGGAGCTTTGAGGAAGACCTTTTGGAGAGAGCCTCCCTCGAGGTCGAAGTACCCCGCCACACCGTCTTCTTCGAACCGATAGGCAGACAAGGCCCTGTCCCAATGTGTGAAGGTGCTCGACAGGACCGTGGGAATGCCCGCTGGCTCACCGTTGACCATTTCTCGGCGGTAGAGCACGTCAAAAGTGTCCCCCTTTTGGACACGACTGAAGTCAATGGTCCAAGCGTACACACTCGCCATGGCCACAGCCAGGCTGCTCGGATGGCCCCCATCGTCCAGATCGAGGTAGAGGCTGTTTTCAATGGTCCCTTGGGCCCTGGCATACACCGTGTCGACAGGGTAGGACCCCAATTTTACACCCAGCGTGTCGCCCAAGGAGAACACGGCATAGTCCTTCGGGTTGCGCTCGTAAATCAACCACTTGGGCTCCTGGCCAATGGTTTGGCCCAAGCTGTCTCGGAGCCGTTCCGAGGCCAACCACCAATCCCGTCCGGCCCTCATGTTGCGGACATCGTAAGTCTTTCTGCTGTTGGCGGCCAAGGTGGCCACCTTGCCTGGCCCAATGCCTGCAGGGTCCAAAAGATGGGACAAGCTCTTGCCTGGTTGAACCTTGCCCGAGTCAACCACGAGGCTGTCCCAAACGATGCCAAACCGAATGGTGGGCGGAGGCACCTCTGTCAACACGGCAGCGCCTGTGCCAAATCCACCTTGTTTGTTGAAACCGCAACCCCAGGCACACACGGCGGCCACAGCCGCAACGAACGCCCACCGCCATGACCATGTTGTGCCGTTCATTGCTTGGCCCCCAACACTTCCTTCATGACCCAACCCTTGCCCCACTCTTCGCGTTCTTGTTCGCTCCAACATTCGGGGAAGAAAATTCTTTTTTGGAAACGAGGCGGCAAGTACTTCTGCCAGTTGGTTCCGCCTGTCGCTGCCAAATCCACGGGATCCTTGTGCAGGTATTTTACGGCACTCTTGTAGTGTGCGAGAGGCCAATTGACGTTGACATTGATGTCCAACCACCGCATTGCGTCGTTCAATTCTTCCGATGGGCCATCGGGGAGGGCGGCCGCCAAGGATCGGACATTGCTCGGGTACATTTTTCGGGCCAAACGCTGAAGGTCTTCGTCGTACTTCTCTTCAAATTGTTTGAGGGTCAGGGTCTTTTGGCCACTCTTCAATTCCACAGCACCTTCCCTCCAGTAGAGGTGGTCCATGAGTTTGGGAATGTCGGCCATGGGGTACCCCGCAAAGTCCCCACGCATGTTGTGGTGCACAAGGCGGTCCAAGGACGTCGAACAGATTTCGATTTTCCGGTATTGTGCGCTTTGGAACCCCGATGCAGGAAGCAAGGACATGCGGAATTTCATGATTTCCTTGTGGTCCATGCCGTCTACCATGATGTCAAAACTGGTGGTCAGCGCTTCGAAATACCGGTTCACCCGTCGCACACGTTCCAGCAAGAAGGCGTCGGAGACTGTCCCCCCTTGTTCCCTCGCGGTTTGGGCCATCAAACCGAACTCGTGCAACGTCAGTTTGAAGTAAAGCTCGGTGATTTGATGGTACACGATGAACACCACCTCGTCGTGAAATGGCGTTTGAGGACGCTGCAAACTCAGCAAGGTGTCGAGGTGGATCAAGTCCCAAT
>JBELJW010000032.1:0-14191 GCA_042089975.1 Flavobacteriales bacterium
AAACCCTTCCTTGGTGGCCACTCCCCTTCCTCTCACAACCGCAAAAGTGGTGGCCCCAAAAACAGCTTGGGTGATCAAATCCATAGGACAAGGATAAGGCGTGAAAAGAAGATCATCCTGAAACCTCGAAGAGTCGGACATTGTCCGCCACCAAGGCAGAGTCCTTCATCAAGTTGCGGTGCTTGTCCAAGCTGGCCTTCGACATGGCCGCCCACCGGTCGTCGTCCCAAAGCAGCATGTCTTGCAGGGCGCGCTCCCAAGATTCGAGGTCCAAAGGCTCGTCCCATCCCGTGCTTTCCTCACGCAGCCCTTTCCATGGCGTCCGGTCGCTCAAAAGAACGGGGCGGCCATGGGCCCAAGCCTCCACCACAGCGTGCCCAAAATTTTCGTGGGTCGTGGGCATGAGCAATGCGTGGTTCTTGGCCCAAACCTCCCCCAAGGCCTCAGGCGGAAGGGCGCACAGATGACGCACAGAAAGGCCCATTGAAGCGAAGTCCAACAAGCGATTCAAGTAAACTCCATCCTCTGCGGGCCCCACCAATGCCACCTCCACTTTGCGCCCTTGAAGATCCAGATTGGACAACGCCTTGAGGGCAAAGTGAAGGTTCTTTTTGGGATGGATTCGGCCGAGCATCAGCAATTTCAAAGGCGAGATCGGTGGCATAGGAACATGCGGGGCCGACATCAAAGGAACGTTGAGGGCCACATGCACTGTGGCTTGAGGAAATTGGGCCAACACCTCTTCCTTTTCCTGTTCCGTGCTCGCATGCCACTCCACATTCTGAAACCACCCCAATGCCCTTGCAAGGGCCAAGAAAAGACGTTTTTTGGCAGGTTTCAACTGCAACGCTCCCCTTCCCAACATCCCCCTTGGTGCCAACACCACACGGATGCCGAGGCTGCGTGCCACCCAAAGTGGACGCAGGGCGAAGTCTGTGCCAAACACACTGTTCAAGTACAGCATGTCGGGACGAGGTCGATCGCTCGACCCTTGAAGTCGTTTGCGCCAAGCGCGCAAGGACCGATGCCCAGAGGTGGTGTAGGTGACGGCAACCCCTCCTTGGTCCGACCTTTCGTTGGGCGTGATGCCTGGCAAAACTTCGTCGCTGCCCAAGTCGGTGGCGCCGCACACCACCTCCAAAGAATGGTTGGTTTGGGCCTTGAGCAATTGCATCAAATTGTGGACGCTGCGGATGGGGCCGCCCGCTTCAAACGCCGGCGGATACCATTCCACCAACGCCATGATGCGCTGGCCCTTGGGGCGAGAAGGATCGTCAATGGAGGCCATGGCGTTCAAGGTAATCCCCAAGCACGGCAAGCGACCACATTCGGCTCCAAGACCACTCCGAGCGGCCCGAAACAAACGCAGCCTCCATGCGCCCCACTTCGTCGCCATTCACCCAAGCCTGGTCCTTGAGTGCAGCCCAACCTTGCGAACAAGTCTGCTGAAGCTCTCCGCGCATCCAAGCCTCCCAAGGCATCACGAAGCCCATTTTGGGCCGGTTCACAAGGTCTTCGGGAAGCAGCCCATCCAAAGCGTCGACCAAAAGTCGTTTGGGGGTCGTAGGGTATTTGTCCACGTCAGGTGCAGCCAACGCTGCCGCGACAAGCCTGTGGTCCAAAAAAGGCACGCGCACCTCCAAAGCGTGGGCCATGCTGAATTGGTCGGCATCCCGAAGCAACGTGTGCCCCATGTAGGTACGTAGCTCTGCGATGGACACCTGGCTCAAGAATGGGAGACCCAACGCCGCCGTACCTGGCGCCAAAGCCTTCACCAACCACTGAAACAAAGCGTTGTTCAACGGCACATTGGGCTTCAACATGCGCTGCAAATCGGCATGGAGGAACATTTGACGTGAAAGGGGGTACGTGTGGGCCACATCGAAGTAATGTCCCCCCAACACTTCTGCCATTTTGCGGGATGTCATTCCCGGTTTCCAGGCGCAGTAGGCCTTGCCCACCATTTTGCGCAAGCCCGGAGGCCAGGCCCCCAGCCAATTCAATCGTGCCAAACGTGCGCTTCGCTCAAACACTGGATACCCGGCAAACAACTCATCTCCCCCCAGACCGCTCAACGCGACCTTGACCCCCGCGCTTCGGGTGGCACCGCTCACCACATAGGTGTTCAGTCCATCGGGGCTTGGGTGGTCCATCGCGGCCAATCCATCCGGGACTTGGTTGAGGAAATCAGAGGGCGTCAGCCGAATTTCATGGTGGTGGGTGCCAAACTTTTGGGCCATGGCCCTGGACCACGGCCCTTCGTCCAAAGCTGCGTCGTCAAAGACCACGCTGAATGTGTTGACGGGTTGTGAAGACCGTTGGGACATGAGCCCCACCACGGCACTCGAGTCGATTCCTCCGGAAAGGAATGCCCCGTACGACACATCGGACCGCATCCGCAACCCCACCGAATCTGAGAGGGTGTCGCGGACATAGGTGAGCCGCTCGCCATGGGACATCCCGGGAACCGCTTGGGCCGCTTGGGCTGGGTCCCACCACGTCGCCTCGTGCAGCTCCGCGCCTTGAATCTTGAGCAAGCTTCCTGGAGGCATCAGTTGCACCCCGTCGATCACCGTCCGTGGGGCATGCACCGTGCCATACATCAACTGTTCTGACAATGCCTCTCTGTCCACGTTTCTCGGCACGATCTCTGACGCAAGCAGTGTCCGCACTTCGGAGGCAAACAACACCGTTCCTTTGGGGGTTTGGTGCCAGTAAAGGGGTTTGATGCCCATCCGGTCCCGCACCAAAAAAAGCGACTCGCTGTCGGCCGACCACCAACCAAAGGCAAACATGCCGTTGAGTTGGGCGAGTGTCCTGTCCAGCCCCCAGTGCCGCAACGCCACCAACACCACCTCTGTGTCCCCTTGGGTGACAAAAGCATGGCCACAGGACGCCTCCAGCTCTTGACGAAGCTCCAGATAATTGTAGACCTCTCCATTGAACACCAAGGCATCCTGGGCCAAAACAAAGGGCTGATTCGCCCCAGAACCCGTGTCCAAAATGCTCAATCTGCGGTGGCCCAGCACCACCTTTTCACGGTCGGTCCAAACGCCTTCAGCGTCAGGGCCGCGATGGGCAAGGGTGCCCGTCATTCTTCGGATGCGCTCTTGCGCATCCTCCAGTCCCTGAAAAGACTCCAATCCATGTGCCCCAGCAATGCCACACATCTTTCCTGGGTTCAGTCGGTTTGAGGGCCCTCTTGGGGATTCCGTAAACCGTCCCATCCCTGGGCTTGAAGCGGCACCTCTGTGCCACCTTTGGTGACCATCGTGAACGCGTCTGGGGCGGCCACAGCATGCCCAATCACGGTCAATTTGGGGTGGTTCCTCACCTTTTCAAAGTCCTCTTGGCGAATGGTGAACAGAAGCTCGTAGTCCTCCCCACCGCTCAGCATGCAAAGTGTGGGGTCCAAATTGAATTCCCTCGCCGTATCGTACACCTTGCCGTCAATGGGCAATTTGTCCTCGTACACCTTGATGCCCACGCCTGAAGAGGTTCCCAAATGCATGACCTCGCTGGCCAACCCATCGCTGATGTCGATCATGGAGGTGGGTTTCAGTTTCAAATCTGCGATCTCGCGGATGACGTCGACCCGAGCTTCGGGTTTCAATTGACGCTCCAACAAGTATGCGAAATCGTCGAGCTCAGGCTGTGCGGTGGGTGCCGCTTGGTACACCTCCTTCTCCCTCTCCAAAATCTGCAACCCCATGTAAGCCGCACCAAGGTCGCCACTGACCACCAGAAGGTCCCCGTCGCTGGCGCCGTCTCGGCCCACAACAACATCCGGTTCCACCCACCCCATGGCGGTGATGCCCAAGGTCAGGCCCGATGTCGTGGCGGTGGTGTCTCCTCCCACCAAGTCCACCTTGTAGACCTCGCAGGCCAAACGAATGCCCTCGTACAACTCTTCGGCAGCCTCCACAGAAAAACGGTTGCTCAACCCCAAGCCCACCACCACTTGCGTGGGCACCGCATTCATGGCACAGATGTCGCTGAGGTTGACCACCACGGCTTTGTATCCGAGGTGCTTGAGCGGCACATAGCTCAGGTCGAAGTGGATGCCTTCGCACAAAAGGTCGGTGCTGACCACCATGCGTTTGCCCATGGGATCCAACACTGCTGCATCGTCTCCCACACCCCGCAGGGTGGAGGGTTGCTGATGGGTCAAGTCTTTGGTCAAGCGGCCAATCAAGCCGAATTCCCCCAATTCACCTATTTCCGTGCGTTCCATGCGGGCGAAGGTACGCCAAGCCGGTGCCTCCCTTACGCGGAGACGCCCACCACAACCCCTTCAAAGTGAAGGTCCAACCCCGCAAGCGGATGGTTGAAATCCACAAGCACTGCATCTGCCTTCACCTCCACCACCATGCCCACAATTTCGTTTCCTTCGTCGTCGCTCAGTGGCACCACCTCCCCAGCCTGCATCACCTCCTCGTCCAACTTTCCGTCGACCATGAACGTCTCTTTGGGCAAGGACAATACCGCCTCATCCGTCTCCTCGCCATACGCATCGTCGCATGCAATGGTCAATTCAAAGGGCTCCCCTACACGCTTGCCCACGAGGGCTTTCTCAAAGGCTTCCAGGGCCTCCTCTGCCCCCATGCGAAACACAAAGGGAGATTCTTCTTGGCACGTCTCCAACTCTTCTCCCTCGGGTCCGTTGGCCCTCAATGTGTAGGCCACCTCGACCTGGGCTCCGTGTTGCACTTCATTCATGGGGACAAAAGTACGCCTAACTTCGAGGCATGCACCTCAAACACATGACCTCCGTCCTGGCCGCCACGGGCCTTGCCTTCATGGGTTGGGCACAAACCCCATCCATTCCCACGCTTCAAGACCTCGCGCGGACACCAAGGACGCCGTTTTTGGTGCAAGGATGCCATGCCGAATGCCCCGACCAGCATGCGCAGGCCTCGGAACGAGCATTCTTGCCTGCCAACAACTACGACATGGGGCCCAGCATTGCCCGGAGCGACAGCTTTGACGTCCAACATTACGAGTTGTTCTTGGACCTCACCTCTTACAGCCAGCAGAGCATGGAGGCTTTGGCGGTCATCGACTTCCAAGTCCTTCAAGGAGGGGGGACGCGCGTGTGGTGGGATTTGTCCGACCTCGAAGTCGACAGCGTGCTTTGGAATGGGGCCTCCGTCCCTTTTCATCAGTGGGGGGACGAGCTTCACGTCGATGCCTTGTCGCCCATGGAAGAAGGAGAAGCCGTCACTTTGGAGGTTGCCTATGGGGGACAGCCGGGCGACGATCCTTACTGGGGTGGGATGTACTTCGCCGCTGATTTGATTTACAACCTTGGCATTGGTTTGACGTCCATTCCCCCAAATTTTGGAAGGGTATGGTACCCTTGTTTTGACAACTTTGTCGAACGGGCAACCTACACCTACCACCTCCAAACAGCAGACGGAAGGCGGGCCCACAACCAAGGCCACCTCGTGGAAGAACTGTCCTTGGGTGGAGACACCTTGTTGTCGACATGGGCGCTGGACCACCCCATTCCCACCCATTTGAGCGCCATCGCCGTTGGCCCTTATGTCGACCATGATGACGTTCACTCGGGCGCCTATGGGGACATCCCTGTTCGTTTGACGAGCAAGGCAGAAGACAGCAACCTGATGCAAAGCAAGTTTGCAGAGCTCGGGTTTGCCATTGACGCTTGCGAATTTTGGTGGGGGCCCTACGCCTGGGAACGGGTAGGGTACGTGCTGACCACCGACGGTGCCCTCGAGATCCCCACCAACATTGCCTACCCGCGTTCGATGGTGGAACAAGGGCTCTTTGCCAATGGCGATCTGTTTGCCCATGAATTGGGGCACCATTGGTGGGGCGATGTGGTCGCCCCCACCATCCACAACCACATGTGGCTCAAAGAGGGTCCTGCCGAATACAGCAGCCATTTGTTTGTCGAGTGGAAAGATGGCCATGAGGCTTTTGTGGATTTGGTCAAGGACAACCAACAGTTTGTGCTTGAAGAATGCCACATCCAAGACGAAGGGTTTCATCCCCTTTCCCCCATGCCAGATGCGGAAATCTATGGGCGCCATACCTACTACAAGGGAGCGAGTGTCTTGCACAATTTGAGGGCCTACATGGGGGATTCTTTGTTCCGACACGCCATGCAAAACGTGCTTGCCGAACGCTTCGACAGCCACATGGATGTTGAGGACTTTGAGGTCTTGTTGGCCGACGCCAGCGGCATGAACATGACGCCCTTTTTCGACGCACAGGTGCTCCAGCCTGGGTTCAGCACTTGGGTGGTGGACAGCACGAGCACGTCGCCGGAAAACGGGTGCTTCGCCACCACCTTGTACTTGCATCAGAAGCTGCGCGCTTGCAGCGGTTTTCATGAAAACGAACCCCTGGACGTCACCCTTTGGGATGCACAATGGGACACCACATTGGTGCATGCGCGGGTCGGAGGAGAATTTGATGAAATCACCTTCTGGCATGAAACGCCCATCGAACTTTTGGGGCTCAATGCCGACGGAAGGCTCAACCAAGGCCGACTGGACCAAACGTTGGCCATCCACGAACCCACGGGACTGACCAACCTGACTTGGGTGGACATGCGTGTAGGTTGCGACGAGATTGACGATGCGGACAGTGTGTTGGTGCGCATTGAACACCATTGGGCCGCCCCTGACCAAGGTCCCGCAGCGAGCTACGTGGACCAACTCAGCGGGAACCACTTTTGGGTGGTCGATGGCACCTGGGACGACAACAGTCCTTCCGCCCCGATTTTGGACGCTCGCCTCACCTATGTGGGCAATGGCGAGGATGACCTGGACTTCGACCTCTATGGAGACACTGAAGAAGGAGGCTTTCTCGCTTGGAGGCCACGGGCAGGAGCCCCTTGGGTGCAATATCCCGACTACGATTGGCAAGCCGGATCGCTCGCCAACGGAACCGGAGTGTTCAAAGTGTCGCGGTTGAGAAAAGGCCAGTATGCCTTTGCAAAAGGTGACGTGAGCGTAGCGGTTGTGGAGTCATCCCAAGATGAAAAAGGCCTCATGGCCTTCCCAAACCCAAGCCATTCCGTTGTGGGCCTCCGCGCCCCGGGCCTTTGGTCCCTAGAGGAATTGGCACATTGCCGCATGACCGTCACGAATGCCTCCGGTCAATTGCACTGGTCGCAAAAAGGGTGGACCCGGTCATTGGATGTTGCGCAATGGGCGCGTGGAACCTACACGTTGGAAGTGGTCACCCCAGCTGGAAAGCGGACGACCCAAAAACTCATGGTCCAGGGACGGCGCCCTTGACGGGCAACAACGTGGATTGCTTGATGACCCCCTCCAATTCTCGGATGTAGGGTCGCTTGTCGAAGTAAGGAGCGTAGGCATATCCTTCCATGGTGAGCAAACGTCCCCTTGACTCGTCCACGACCGTGAGGCTGTAGAAGGGGCCACCCATGAAGTCGTTTTCCATCTTCCACAAACCCCGTACTTCCAGCGCGAAATTTCCCTTGAATTCGGATTCTTCGTAAGAGGGGAAGTACTTCCTTTCGGTGGCCATGTAGCTGCCGGGCGTCGGGCCAGGAACGTACCTCTTTGTCAAAGCATCTCTCCTGTTCAAAACGTGTTCAAGGCTCAGCTGATCTGGGCTTGTGTAAGGTTCGCTGTGGATGAAAAACCCTTGCTGGATGTCGTGGTTGTCCCCCCCTTTGAAGCGCGTGAGTTGCCGGTCCATCCACCAAAACTCTTGCATCTCTTTGGCCTTGCGCGCGTCCTTGGGATAAAGACCCTGTATCGCCCATTTTTGAGCCACTTCTCGGGAAAGAACCTCGTTGGGCGAGAGGGCCACGATGTCCGCAAAGCGCTGTGCTTCTTCTGCGTGAAGAAGACTCATCATTTCCCCAGACCGCGATGCCAGCACCTCCGCCAAAGCCTCGGCAGTGCGCGCCTTGGCCACCATGTAGATTTGGCCCCGGCTGTACTTGTTCTTGTAAAACGCAAAGCTCGGCGTCTGGGTGTCCACCCTGTCCGCGACTTCCAACATCAAGATGTTGCGGTGGGGTTTCCAAAATCTGTCGAACAACTCAGGCTCCAAATGCAATACGTCCATGAGTGGCTCATACTGTGGCAAAACAGGGTAAGGTTGGTCGGCTGCAGACCGCACCGTATCTCCCGCAGGTCCATTCCAAACGTCCACCGACGCGACCACCACCAACTCCCCCGTGGCCCCAACCTTGCCAGGCAAGGCGACACGGGCACCATCGCCAGCACATGACCAGAGGCCCAGCCCCAACAGCACCATGCAAAACACCTGTTTGGGCACCTGGGCCCACGGCTTACATTTTGTTGGGGTCTGCATGAATGATGAGTTTTTGTCCCACGCGGATGACGGAGGTGTTGAGGTCGTTCCAGGCCTTGAGCTGCGACACGCGCACACCGTGTTTTTGGGCAATGGACCCCAACACATCTCCACTCCTCACCCTGTACACCACAGGCTCAGGTTCGTACTTGATGGCGGGGGTCAGTTCGGGAAGGTGTTGCCTCATGGCTTCTTCTTGGGCCAAAAACTCGGCGACTCCACGCACAGGCCATCGCACCGGAAAACGCTCTCCAGGCCCGGGAAGGATCCTCAGTCGATACATTGGGTTCAACACGGCCACCTCGGCTTCCGTCAAACTTGTCACCGCCGCGATCTGGTCAAAGCGAAGGGGGCCCTCCACCATCAAGGTGTCCAAGGACATCGCGCCTGGCAAGGGTTTTCGTGGGAAAATCCCATGCTCTGCATGGTGCTCCATCAAGTAGGTCACTGCGATGAAATTGGGGACGTAGTTCCGCGTTTCCTTGGGCAAAAAAGGCCGGACCTCCCAATAGTTGGTTTTGCCGCCTGAACGGCGGATGGCCTTGTTCACATTGCCTGGTCCTGCATTGTAGGCCGCCAAGGCAAAGTACCAGTCGCCGTACATCTTGTGCAGCCTTGTCAAATGACGGCACGCGGCCTCAGTGGCCAACAATGGGTCCTTGCGCTCGTCGATGTAGCCATCGATTCTCAGGCCTTCTGCCTTGGCCGTATAGTACATGAACTGCCACAACCCCCTTGCGCCCGCTGGGGACCGGGCTTCTGGATTCAGTCCACTTTCCACCACCGCCAAGTACTTCAATTCTTGAGGCAAACCCTCTCTGTCCAGCACCTTTTCAAACAAGGGAAAGTACATGGCGGAGCGTCCCAACATGGTGCCCAAATGACGGGATCGACGGGTACCAAAAGTGACAATCCGGCGATGTGCCACGGGGTTCCATCGCAAGTCCAAACCGCTCACTTGGTCGAGCGCGGCCAACCGCGTGGCCACAAACGTCGAATCCAATTGATGTCCAACCCTATGCAATCCCTCGCCCTCTATGTTCCAAAGCGAAGTGTCAGAGCTGACACAGTGCGCAGTCTCGCACCATTCCGTCCATTCTTTTTCCCAATCCACCACAATCTCCTCTTGGACCGCGGAGTCGGGAGAAGCTGTCCATTCAAGAGAGTCGCTTTGCACCTGGCCAGAGGCAAGTGCAGAACACGAGGCGAGCAAAAGGTTCAGTGCCAAACGATCGGGCACACCCATCAACTGTCCTTTTTCGACCCTTCCGATTTGTCTTCTTCTCCTTTGGAGGCGTCTTTGAACTCCTTCATGCCTTGCCCGAGACCTCGCATGAGTTCAGGGATTTTGCGGCCTCCAAACAGGAGCAAAACCACAAGGGCGATAAGAAGAATTTGAGCAGGACCGACAGAACCCATGGCGTTTTGATTTTGGACGAAGTTCTGAAATACTCCCCACTTCCCAACATGCATTCGGTCAAGCCATCAACCGCGCATTGTCAATGAGTCGAACCCCTTGAACATGTGCGGCCACAATCCCAAAGGCGCGGTGGTTGGGGGTGCCTTGCCAAGGTTCAAAAGTGTCTGCGTCCACCACGTCCAAGTACTCCAAATCCACTGCTGGATGAGCGCCCAATGCTGCTCTGGCCTTCTCCAGCACTCCAGTCCACTCCTCTTCTTGACCATGGTGTTGACGCAGTTCAAACAGCGCTCTCGAAAGGGCCAAAGCATCCTCGAGGCCTTGCTCATCCAATCTGGCATTTCGAGAGCTCAAGGCCAAGCCGTTCTCATCTCGGACCAAATCCCCGACCTGAATGTCGATGCTTGGGTGGCGTTCTTGGGCCAACCTTCGGACCACACCAACTTGTTGGAGGTCCTTTTCCCCAAAGACTGCAACGTCGGGTTTGGTGGTCCGAAAGAGCAAGTCCACCACAGCAACCACCCCATCAAAGTGACCCTTTCGTTTGGCGCCCTCGTAAGAATGGGTCAAAGCGCCCCATTGCACAGGTTCAGATGAGGGAGTTCCGCCGTAAAGCTCCTCCGGACTCGGCGCAAACACCGCGTGCGCTCCAGCCTGAACTGCCTTTTCTGCGTCGGCCTCCAAGTTTCTTGGGTATTTGTCGTAATCAGAGGCGTCGGTGAATTGGGTCGGATTCACCAGGATCGACACCAAGACCAAGTCAGAAGAGGCGGCAGCTTGGGCAATCAAGCTTGCGTGCCCCTCGTGCAAAGAGCCCATGGTCGGAACAAAAGAAGTTTTGCGCTCCTCCCAGTTCGTTTTCTTTTGCCAATTGGCCAAAGCCTCCAAAGAATGCAAAACGGTCATTTGGGCAGGTTCTGTGGGCTCTGAAACCCACCAATTTACTTGGATTATGGGGCAAAATTACCTATCTTGGGGTTCCGTTTTACCTGAGACACCCAAGACCATGAGCAAGCCACGCGTCCTTTACATCTCCCAACATTTGACTCCTTACTTGCCTGAAACGCCCATGAGTCATGTCTCTCGTATGCTCCCACAAGGAACACATGAGAAAGGAAAGGAGATTCGCGTGTTCATGCCTCGCTTCGGGAAAATCAATGAGCGCCGGCACCAGTTGCATGAGGTCATTCGTCTTTCAGGGATGAATCTGAATGTGGACGACACGGACCACCCGTTGATCATCAAAGTGGCTTCCATCCCTACCGCAAGAATTCAAGTCTACTTCATCGACAATGACACCTACTTCAAGCGGAAGGCGGTGCTGCACGATGCGGACGACAATTTCTTCGCCGACAACGACGAGCGCAGCTTGTTTTTTGTCCGTGGTGTTTTGGAAACCGTGCGCAAGTTGGGCTGGGCTCCAGACATCATCCACTGCAGTGGTTGGATGTCCAGCCTTGTGCCCACTTACCTGAAGCACGTCTTTGCCGACGAGCCCTACTTCGCCAATTCCAAAGTGGTCTAC
This sequence comes from Flavobacteriales bacterium, assembly GCA_042089975.1. GTDB lineage: Bacteria > Bacteroidota > Bacteroidia > Flavobacteriales_D > Sanyastnellaceae > UBA11663. The sequence continues at coordinate 11,268 of JBELJW010000032.1, forward strand.
CACGTGTACGACGAAGGTTTTGACGGTGAACTTGATCCGCGGATGGCAGAAAAAGCCGCGGCACACGGCATTCCTGCTGAAGCCCTCCAAGGCATCGCCAGTCCAACCTTCGACAACCTCAATGCCTTGGCAATGGAGGGCGCAGACGCCGTCATTGTGGGTTCTGAAACCTTGACAGAGGGAACACAAGCCGCACTTGCCACCTTGGACAAGCCCATGCTCTCCTGCCACGGAAAAGACGGCTTTGTCGCAGAAATCAATCATTTCTACGACACCATCTTGGAGGGAAAAGCTGAGGCTGTCGCGGAGTAAAGGAGTTCTTGCTGAACTTCGTGCCCTCATGATGAGGAAACCTACACGCATCCACCCGACAGTCTGCTTTCTTTTCGGATGCTCCCTTTTGCTGGCTTGGGGATGTGCCAAACCAGAAACCGACATTGGTCTTGGGCTTCAGCCCGCCAACAACGTCCTTCCCTCCGGGTCGGACACTGTCACGGTCGTCTTCGAGACGGTGGCTGAGGACAGCCTCGAAACCGATGAACTGAGCACAGGTCTTTTGGGGCAAGTTTACCTCCCTGGGATGACCTACTTGAGGGCTGGACTCGTCACCCAATTGAGGCTTTCTGCGACCGACGTCGACTTTGGCAACAACCCTGTCGCAGACAGTGCTTTCCTGCAATTGCGTTATGCCGACGGGTCCTATGGCGTCCAGCGGCCCCAATTTTTCTCCGTCCAACCCTTGTCCGACTCCCTGTCTTTGGACAGCTCGTATTACTCCAATTTTGTCCCCAACACTTCGGGAGAGGAATGGGTGAAAGACGGCTCTGGGCCCTGGACGATGGATGCATACAACCCGAGCTACACGGGAGGAGACACCATTCCGCCGCAGTTGATTCTTCCCCTCAAAAATGAAATTGTACAAGGTTTTTTGGACCTTGATTCCACGGTGTTTGACAACAACGCCTCTTGGTTTGACGTCGTCCCGGGCATCTCTGTTTCCTCCCTTCAAGGTGGGTCGGGTGTGGCCGCGCTCGACATCAACAGCGGCTTGAGCGTCCTGCGCATCCACTACCACAACGACAGCGACACCACGTTTTACGATTTCTTGGTGAGCCCGCTCAGTGCGAGGGTCAATGTCTTCGACCACCATTTCAGTGGAGGGCTCTCGGCGCTTCAGGGCCTCGACGCCGAGGCATCCCTGCCTGGCGACCAGCAAAGCTTTGTGATCTCCGCCTCAGGATGCAAAACCCGTGTGCGGTTTCCTTACTTGGACGCCTTCCAGGACAGTCTTGGTGGGGCTCCCTTGGTGCTAAAGGCCGAATTGGTGGTTCCTGTCCAATCTGAATGGGGCACCAAGCCTTTCTCTCTGCAGGACCAACTTTTTGTGCTTCAGGAAAATGGCGAGGGCGGGTTTGGTGCCACCAGCGACCAATCCACACCCATTCCCGTAGGGGGCAGTTATGATCCTTCAAGAGATGCGTACGTCTTCAACTTGACGAGCACCGTCCAAGAGTACATGAAGGGTGAGCGAAACGGACGAGACTTGTTCCTTGTTTCCAACAGGGCAGGGGTTTCGGTGGCAGGGGTTGTCCTTCACGGACCTCAATCGGACCATCCTGCTCAGTTGAGTCTTACCATCGCACCTTAAAACAGACAAACGCCAAAAGTCATGTGTGGAATTGTTGGTTATCTGGGGCCTGAACCTGCTTACCCCATCTTGATCGATGGGTTGAAGCGCCTTGAATACAGGGGCTACGACAGCTCAGGTGTGGCCACAGTGGAACCCGAAGGTGGGATGTTGGTGCACAAGCGCCAAGGCAAAGTCGTCAATTTAGAAGCCCACATCGGTGCCGGTGTCCCTCAGGGCACAGTTGGCATTGGCCACACGCGTTGGGCCACTCACGGACCGCCCAGCGACCGCAATGCCCATCCGCATTTGGGGGGCAATGGCAAGATTGCCGTGATCCACAACGGGATCATCGAAAACTATGAGGCACTGAGGGAGCTGCTCACCCACAGGGGCCACGATTTGACCAGCGACACCGACACCGAGGTCTTGGCCCACTTCATCAACGAAGTGCACCGCTCCACAGGCTTGGACCTGCCAGACGCTGTTCGCGTGGCGCTCAAGGAGGTGGTGGGTGCCTATGCCATTGTCGTGTTGGACGAATCGCAACCAGATCGATTGATCGCCGCCAGAAAATCGAGCCCCTTGGTGGTGGGCATTGGCGAAAACAATGCCTTTTACGTCGGTTCAGACGCCACGCCCATCGTGGGCTACACGAAGAATGTCATTTACCTCGAAGACGAAGAGGTGGCCACCATGGGTCGAGATGGCTCTCTGACCATCCGAACCATTGCCGATGCCGTGGTCACCCCTGAGGTCCATGAAATCGAAATGGAAATCGCCTCCCTTGAAAAAGCCGGGTTTGACCATTTCATGCTGAAAGAAATCTTCGAGCAACCCAAATCCATCCGGGACTCCATCCGCGGACGCATCCGCCTTCAATCAGGCGAAGTCATGATGTCGGGAATCGACGACCATTGGGCGAAGTGGCAACAAGCAGAACGCATTCTCATTCTGGGATGCGGTACAAGTTGGCACGCTGGATTGGTGGCGGAATACTTGTTCGAAAGCTTCGCGCGCATTCCTGTTGAAGTGGAATATGCCTCCGAGTTCCGGTACCGCAAACCAGTCATCCGTGACACCGATGTGGTTCTGGCCATTTCTCAAAGTGGAGAAACTGCCGACACCCTCGCAGCCATTCGGTTGGCCAAAGAGCATGGCGCGCACATCTTCGGGGTATGCAACGTGGTGGGTTCAAGCATCGCGCGCGAATCCGATGCAGGCGCCTACACCCATGCAGGCCCTGAAATCGGTGTGGCTTCTACAAAGGCTTTCACCGCACAGGTGGCCGTGTTGA
>JBELJW010000033.1:0-13443 GCA_042089975.1 Flavobacteriales bacterium
CTTCCGATCTGTTTGGTTGGTGGAGTCCTCGAGGCATTGTCTATCTGGAAGATTTTATGTTTGACACCCCGGAACAAGGCTACGAGGTGGCTTGTGTCCATGGCAACAATGGTGCCGACGAATTTGGGAATTTTGATGCGATGTACTTGCCAGAATACAGCGATGCTGCGATCAGCTCCCCAGATTTGGCCGTTGGTGGCTGGCCAGGATTTGTGTTGGACAGAAAGATGACGAATGCCTACACAACCGAAACTTCTTTGCCAACGGCGTACGAGTCCATTTCTGAAGATTTTGGTTACGCCAACTTGACGATTGAACCAGTATTTGAGCCCACCATGAGGAACTTGACAGTGACGGTGGGGGCGCATTTCGCTGTGGATGCAGATGACTTTCGTTTGGCCGTGGTGCTGACGGAAGACAGCGTCCATGAGCCAGGTGTAGACGGTTACGGTCAGACCAATGCCTACAACTTTTACAATGGGGACGGGGCCGACATCCCAATGGCTTCCTCCTCAGTGAATTTCAATCTTTTTGGGCCGGTGGTTCCATCCACTTTCATGCATTTCCGTCACGTCGCACGTGCCATTCTGCCTTCCTATGATGGAGAACCTGCGAGTCTCCCGACCTCTGTGGAAGCAGATGGAGAATATTCCTACACCTTCCCAGCCGAGTTCATTTCCGAAACTTTCGATGAAACCAGAATGCGGGCCATTGTTCTTTTGATCGACGGTTCGACCGGCGAAGTCGTCAATTGTCTCGGCGCCAAGTTTGATGAATCACAGACGTCTTCGACCCATTCCCCGAATGTGGAAAGCGCAGAGGCCAAGTTGTTTCCCAATCCAGCTTCACAGACGACCACCCTTCAATTCATGAGTCCTTCCGCCCAAAGCGCGTCAATGAACATCCTCGATGCACTCGGTCGGGTGGCCGATGCAAAGCCATTGTCCTTGCACCAAGGCACCAACCGTATCCCTTTGGATGCGTCCCAATTGGATCCAGGAACCTACCTCGTCCAAGTGCTGGTTGAGGGGAAAATTGAATGCTCGAAGCGGCTCGTGGTCAGCGCAAACTGATCGGCCATGCTGTGTCCGAGATAGTCTCATGCATTGCCAAAAAAGGCACCCAGGCGGGTGCCTTTTTTGGGTTTTGCGCTTGGACCCTTCCTTGTCGGCCAACCTCTTCGCAACGCATCTTGATGGTGGCCAAATGTTTCATCCTTGTGGTGACATCTCATGGTAGTCTTGGTCAGGTTGATGGCCTCGCAGAGAAGGAGATTGCTTCACAACCCAACAGGGCTTTCGTTGAACTTTTGACAAGCGACATGGGCGACTTGATGGGGGACGGTTCTCTTGAATACGCTGCCTCCGGGGATACGGACATCTTCTTCCTCTTCCATTTTGGGCAGCCATGAAAAAGGAGTCCTCGGGAAAACCTTTCAAGATTTTGGAATCCAAGACCAAAGGCCATGGATCGCTCCTCCACGGTTTTGAAACCACGTTGTGCGCCTTGCAAAACTCGGGTTCGCGACGAAGCGTGGGGCGGGCTTTGAGGCCGCCGACTTTCGTGTTGGCAAAAAAGAAGTTCCCAGCCCTCGATCTGCGTTGTATTTTTAGGATATGCATTGTTCCTGTACGCTCCATCGCCTGTGCGCATTGACCCTTGGATGGATGTGCATGAGCTTGTCGATGGGACTTCATGCCCAAGAAGCTGTCGACCACTGGGAAGCAGCGGTCCAGGATGGGACCTCATGGACCTACCTCGTACCGACTGCCCAGCCTTCCTCCTCTTGGATGCAGGAAAGTTTTGCCGCCAACGGATGGGCACAGGGTCCTTCGGGCATTGGTTATGGAGACGGCGACGACGCCACTGTGGTGGGGCCCACCACGAGCGTATACATGCGTCACACCTTCGACGTTGCGGATGTCAATGACTACTCGGATGCGGTCTTTGCCATGGACTACGACGACGCCTTCATTGCGTATTTGAATGGCGTGGAAATTGCGAGAGGCAATGCAGGCAATCCCGGAGACTTTTTGGCATGGGATGCTACGTTGAGTGCATGGCACGAAGCCGTTTTGTACGAGGGTGGGACCCCGGAAGAAGTGTCACTTTCTCCATCCACGGCACTCGTGCAAGGCGCCAACATCCTCGCCGTCGAAGTGCACAACGCCAACCCAAGCTCTTCGGATTTCACAGCCAGGCCGTTTTTGTTTTTGGGGGCGACCAGCGCGGGGTCTGTCTTTGGGACGCCACCGGCATGGTTTCAACCTGCCACTTCCAGTGCGATTACCGTCACCTTCAACCTCAACATGGCGAATGAGGAAGTCTCGCCAGAAGGGGTTTTTGTGGCGGGCGGGGCCAGCTTCGGTTTTCCCGGTGAATACCCCCTTGTGGACGACAATGGCGATGGCATTTGGTCCCTCACCTTGGAGGTCCCTTCCGGGTTCACCAGCCACTACACCTTCACCAATGGCGCCTGCCAGGATTGGAGTTGCAAAGAGAACCTCGCGGGCCAGGAATGCGCCGATCCAAACAACTGGAACGATCGGCTTCTGTTCAACGTGACCTCGTCCCTTGAAGTGAATACCTGCTTTGGCCAATGCACCACAGACGGGACGTGTGGTGCGACCCAAGGCTGCACCGACCCAAGTGCAGTGAACCACATGTCGGGCGCCGAGCAAGACGACGGTTCATGCATCTACATGAACGAATCGAACCTGCCCCTGATTCAAATCACCACGGAGTCGCCCATAGTGGACGACCCACGAGTCGTGGCGAACATGAAGGTCACCAACCTTCCCGGAGGCTTGAATGCACTGGAAGATGCCCCCAACGAATACGATGGCCAAATCACCATCGAAATCCGTGGATCTTCCTCTCAGTTTTTCCCCAAACAAGGCTTTGCCCTTGAAACCCAGGACTCTCTTGGATTCAACAACAACGTTTCCCTTTTGGGGATGCCGGCTGAAAACGACTGGATCCTTCATGGCCCTTATTCCGACAAATCACTGATGCGGAACGCGGTGATCTATGAATTGGGAGACAGGATTGGCCGCTACACGACGAGGAGGCGGTATTGTGAGCTTTACATCAATGGCGACTACCGTGGGGTCTACTTGTTCATGGAGAACATCAAGCGGGACGACAACCGTGTGGACATTGCCACTTTGCTTTCGACCGACACGCTGGGCAACGAAGTGACGGGAGGGTACATCATGAAGGTGGACAGGTTCCAAGGCGATTTCGATGGAGGATGGAATTCCCCCTATCCAACCCTTGGGGGCGACGGCCAATTCATCCAAATGCACAAGCCAGAAGCGGACGAGTTGCATCCCTTGCAACTGGCCTACATCGAAGACCACTTTACGGCCTTTGAACACGCCTTGGCAGGCCCAGACTACACGGATCCTGATTTGGGGTATGCCCCGTACATCGAGGCGGAGTCCTTTGTGGACATGTACTTCGCGAATGAGCTGACCAAAAATGTCGATGCCTACAGACTCAGTACCTACTTCTACAAAGAAAAAGATTCAGATGGTGGAAAGCTGGTCATGGGTCCGTGGTGGGACTTCAACTTGGGGTTTGGCAATTCGGATGGCTGCGACAGCTACCTGACCGATGGCTTCGAGGCCAATACCGGATGCATGGTGTTGCACCCTTTTTGGTTCCAACGGCTGAGACAAGACCCTCGTTACCGTGGATTGACAAGCTGCATGTGGGACGACTACCGCGCCGACGTCTGGAGCGACGAAAATGTCGCAGGCATCATTGACTCGCTCAGCACACTTCTTGCAGAACCAAGCGTTCGTGACCATGCCCGCTGGCCTCGTTTGGGCCAATATGTGTGGCCCAATGTCTTCATTGGCCAAACCTATGAGGAGGAAGTACAGTTCTTGCGCGATTGGATCCAGGCACGTCTGACGTGGTTGGACCAAAACATCGAGGGAACTTGTGTCCCGGGATGTACGGACAATACGGCGTGCAATTTCGAGCCCAATGCAGTGTTCGACGACGGAAGTTGTGAGCCCTGTGCCTGTCCAGGGGATCTCGACGGCGACTTGTCCGTTGGGGTGTCCGACATTCTTGTCGCCTTGTCAGAGTTTGGATGCACAGCCAATTGCACTGCGGACATCACGGGCGACGGCCAAGTCACGGTGGCCGATTTCCTCGAAATCTTGTCGCTGTACGCCGAGGCTTGTTGATCCGGGACAATCCTCAGGGAACCGAATTTCTAAGGTCCTTGAAAAACGGGTGCAAAAAAAATGCGGAGCGCCAATCGGGCCCACCGCATTTTTCATCCGCTCCTTGAAACTCAGTCGAGCAGCGTCACGCGTTGCGTGACCTGATGCACACCGTCGGAGGCGCGGAGGAGGTAGTGTCCGCCTTCGAGGTCGCGAAGGTCCACCTGCTGTTGGCGGTTGGACACGAGGGCCTCAACAGACCAAACTTGCTGTCCCACGAGGTTGTACACTTCGATGCTTGTCATGCCCATGAAGCCTTCAAGCGACAAGGTGAATGCGCCCAAAGAAGGGTTGGGGAAGACTTCCATCTTGGCAGTGCCTTTCGCCACTTCTGAGGTGTGGGCCACGCCCAGTACGATGCCGTCGATGTCCGCGCCATTGATGGCATCGGCTTGCGCTTGGAAAGAAAACAAATTCCACGTGTCCAAGACAATTTCATAATCAGAGGGACGGATCACGTTGACCGTGGGAAAACCCAATGGAGCCCAAACATTCAAATTCAATTGCAACGGACTCTCGTTGATGATGGGGTAGCTCACGCCATCGGTCCAGTCGCCTAGCGAACCGGAGGTCAACCCTTCAATGTCGGCCATTGTGGTGTTCGCATCGGCTTCATAGAAGATGACCCGAAGTTGATTGGTGCCATTGGGCCCATAAGCTTCATGCAAATCTTCCAATGCATGCGAACTGTGGAGGCTCCAGCAAGTTCCTCACCAAGTGGCTGAGACGTCGACCACAGCAATCAGTCCTTGGTCGAGGATGTCGGCATACAATTGATGTGTGTTGCCATCAAGATCGGTGACGTTGAAATCGGGGGCAGTTCCAAACTGCGCGTGAACGGCGAGCGTGGAGATGGCCAAGGCAAAGGAGAAGGCAAATTTTTTCATGGGTTGGTTTTAGGATAATGCACGAAGGAACGACGTACACTTCATACAATAGGTTGCAAATGGTGCGAGAAGGCCTGAACCAACGGACACAAAAAAAGGCCGCCCAAGGACGGCCTTTGGGTGCAAGAAATGTCAGTTCACTTGCCCTTGAAGTACCCAAAGAGGGCAAGGGAAATGGCCAACACGTCTGGAAGAGCCATCTCTGTGGAGAAGTCCATCACTGTGCTGTTGCTGAACACAGTGAAAAACAGTCCCAATAGCACTGCCGTGCCCAAAGCATAGCCAAGCAAAGCCTTTTTGGCTGTTGCCAAATCACAAGACCGAATCATGAAGCAGATGAGTCCAATCATCAAAAGGGCAGGGGACAGCCCGTAGTGGAACATGGTGGCCATCTCCAGCAAGTCAGGAGATGCGGTTGCCCGGGTATCACCAATCATTTGCATGGCCATGGCACCTGGTGCCGCCAGCATCATTGCCCCCATGAGCATGTTGTATGCCCCGAGGATGGCAAGGGTAAGGGAAGTTTTCATAAAAAAAGAGTAAGGTTTCTGGCGTCAAAACTAGCATCTTCCCGTTGGTCGATGCCACCATGGCATCATTTTTTTTGGCTTTCAAATTGTAGATGACGGTGGGGTTGAAATCCAGACCAGTATCGAACTACCACCTGTGAATCAGTCGTTTGGTGTATTTTAGGACATGCGCCTTTCCAGATGTAAATGTTGTCTTTCTATATGCGTCGCCATTTTGATGCCACTCTGGATGCATGCCCAGATGTTTGTGGACGGGGATGCGCAAGGCACCCTGGTGACCAGCCATGTCGGGGGGTTTTTGGGGCAGGGCGTCAGCTTCATGGATTTCAACGGCGATGATTTGGACGACCTGACCTTCACCCAGTTCGAGGGAGAATTGTTCACGTACGTCAACAACGGCCAAGGTGGTTTCACGCCCCACGACTTGGGGGTTGGGGAAGTTCTTGAGCAGCCCAAATCTGCCCTTTGGGTGGATTTGGACAACGATGGCGACAAAGATTTGTTGGTCACGCAGCGCTTGGCGCCCAATGTTTTGTTCGCCCGGATGCCCGATGGCACCTTGCAGGCTGTGCCCAACGCCGGGGGGCTGGCCCGGGGATCGGGAGAACGCACTTATGGGGCAGCTGTTGCGGACTACGATCGAGATGATTTGTTGGATGTCTATTTGTGCCATTACCATTCCCCACAATCCAATTCAGAGGAGAACGCCTTGCTTCGGAACTTGGGTGGTACGGACCTTTCTATGACTTTTGAAGACGTTACGGCGGTTTCCGGCACGGGCAACGGGGTGCAGCAGTCCTTTCAGGCGACCTGGGTGGATTTGGACCGTGATGGGTGGTTGGATTTGCATGTCATCAACGACCGACTTCATTGGCCGGATGCGCTGTTCAGGAACCAAGGCGACGGAACCTTCACGGAGGTGGGCACAGCATGGGGGCTTGATGTCAGCGCTTACTCCATGAGCACTTCGGTGGCCGACTTTGACAAAGACCAAGACTGGGACGTTGTTTCCACCAATGGGTCAGATGCGGGCAACCACTTCAGAAAATGTGCGGGGCAGCCTTTTGGTCCATTTGGGACCAACGAGACTTCTTCTTTGTGGTACCAAGAAGTTGCCTCGGAAGCTGACATTTTGATGGACAACCTTGCTTGGGGGGCCGTTTGGTTTGATGCAGACAACAATGGTTGGTTGGACCTGTACATTGGCACTGGAACATCGCTGTACACGGAATATCCAGCGGTGGTCAACCTCTACCCCAACTCTCACAATGGGCTGTTCATGAACGAGGGTGGCACGTTGCCCTTGGCGGATGTTTCTGAGGAAGTCAATCCTTTCAACGGGCTCACCTTCTCGGTGGCCACCGCCGACCACAACGGAGATGGGGCCCTTGATTTGGTGTCCCATCAAATAGGTCCTAGGGCCCACCTGCTGAATGGTGTTCCCAACGGCAACCATTGGATTGCCGTCCGGCCCTTGGCAGATTCTGGGTGTCCCGATGCGATTGGCGCAGAGTTGACGTGTTGGAAGGAAGGCCTCGGTGATGTACGCACGGTCCATTGCGGGACGGAATACATGAACCAAAACAGTGCGTGGCTCCACTTTGGCTTAGGGTCAGAGCCTTCGTACGACAGCCTTGTGGTCGCCTGGCCATCTGGGGCGTCGACGACCCACGTGGGGCTGGATGTGGACCAAAGGCACGTGCTTTCGGAGGTTCTTGACGAAGTCGGCGCAGAGACCTTAGGCTGCACCTATCCTATGGCGTGCAATTTCGAGGAGGCAGCGACCTCTGACGATGGTTCATGCGACATGTCCTGTGTCTGCGGACTTGGAACAGATTGGGACAGTGATCTTCAAATGTGTGTGATCGATTGCATTGGCGACTTCACAGGCGATGGGGCAGTGGGCTCGCAGGATTTGTTGCTGATGTTGACAGTCTTTGGTTCCGTCTGTGACTAACACTGGCGTCACACTTTTGACCATTGTCATGTCAACATTGCTCAAGTCCATTGGGGAACGTACGTTTTGACGTACTACTTTGAAGCATGAAAAACCTACTCCTACGGATGGCAATACTTTGATGCTAACTTGGTCGACATGATTTGGACGGATTGGCAAGTATGGTTGGCCATCGCAATGGTTCTGGTCCTTTTGGAAATCTTCGTTCCAGGATTTGTTTTGGCGTGTCTCGGGTTTGGCGCCCTTGGCGGTTCGTTGGTCGCAGGATGCGGGGGTGGAATGACGGCACAATTGGCGGTGGCTGGCGGCTTTGGACTCTTGTCGTTTTTGTTCTTGAGGCCATTGGCCCAACGCCTGGCCTTCAACGGCAAGGAATCAGTGTCTGGGGTGGAAGCCATCCTGGGCAAAGAGTGCCGTGTTTCCAGCCCTTTTCATGAGGGCTCAGGAATGGGCCGCTGCAAAATTGACGGTGACGACTGGCGGGCACAATTGAACGACCGCACCGCAGCGCCCACACTGAAGACAGGCGATTCCGTTTGGATTGAACGGGTCGACAGCAACACCTTGATTGTATCCACAACCCCCATTGAACCATGAATCCTTCCTCCATCCTTGCCTTGATTTTCCTCGTGCTCACCGCCATGATCGTGATCAAAGGTGTGCGCATTGTCCGCCAGAGCGAGAGCATGGTCATTGAGCGACTCGGCAAGTACAGAACGACCTTGAATGCGGGCATCAACATCATCATTCCCATTGTGGACCGACCCAGGGACATCGTCTGGAGGATGTCTGGGGAGTTGCCGGACGGCACCCGCGTCACCAAATACAAAATGCGGGACCGTGTGGACCTGCGGGAGACTGTCTTTGACTTTCCCAAACAGGGGGTGATCACCAAGGACAACGTGGTGACGGAAATCAATGCGCTCATCTACTTTCAAATCACCGACCCTGTCAAGGCGGTGTATGAAATCAACAACCTTCCCAACGCCATTGAAAAGCTCACGCAGACAACGCTTCGAAATGTCATTGGCGAGTTGGAATTGGACGAGTGCTTGACCTCAAGAGACACCATCAACATGAAACTTCGGACCATTTTGGACGAAGCCACCAACAAGTGGGGGGTCAAGGTGAACAGGGTCGAATTGCAGGACATCAATCCGCCCACCGACATCAAGGAAGCCATGGAAAAGCAGATGCGTGCAGAGCGCACGCGCCGTGCACAAATCATCGATGCTGAAGGCACCAAGACCGCCGCGATCCTGGAGGCGGAAGGACGCAAAGGAGCCGACATCAACCAGGCGGAAGGTCAAAAACAGGCCCGCATCCTTAAGGCACAGGGGGAGGCGGAGGCACGTCTGGCCGTGGCAGAAGCGGAGGCCGAGGCCATCCGACGCATTGCAGCGGCTGTGGCTGACACGAATACAGATCCAACCCAGTACCTGATCGCTGTGAAGTACATCGAAACCCTCGAGCAGGTCTTGCGTGAGGGCGGCGAGGGAAGCAAAACAGTCTTCATGCCTTACGAGGCGAGCAGTTTGATGAGTTCCGTGGGAGGCATCAAGGAGTTGCTCGCGGCGTCGAAATGAATGGCGCTCCCCTCGCAGTGCACAATGAATTGATGACAACGTTGTTGGGTTGAATCGCTTCGCTTGGTGCCAGAAGGCATCTTACGGACATCAAAACCCTTTTGCAATGAATGTATCAAATGTTTTCAAGTTGGCCTCGGTCATCTTGTTCTTCAACGGCCTCATGTCCCTGTTCATGACGGACATGTTTTTTGAAATGGCTGCCTTCACGGTGAATGAAAGCCTTCACACCTTTGGCCAATTTACGGGAGTGACCTTTCTCGCCATGGGGATCATTGCCTGGAAAACGGTGGATTTGGCGGGTGACAACCTCAAGTCTTTTGGGAAGGTGTATGCCTTGACCCAGCTCATGTGGGTTGGAATCATTGGTTACCATGTGGCGATTGGCGCTGCTGGTGGAGCCACAGCCATTGGCAACCTCGCCATTTGTGCGGTGCTTGCAGGCTTGTTCTACTGGACGAGTCGCGACTGACCTCTTCGAATCGTAGTGAAATGAATAACCCCAGCTGATTGGTTCGGCTGGGTTTTTTTTTATGAATCGGAGCGTTGGCGCCAAAGATTTCGCAAGCGGAGTTTGAACCTCGCGATGGCTTGCTTTTTGATGACACCACGGGACAAGAGCCAAAACACCACACACCACACGAGGCCCTTGATCAAAAAGAACAAGAAGCCTGCCAGGCCAATGGCCTTCAGCCAATCAACAAGACCGTTCATGGAAGATGGTGTTCAGTGGGCGCATCATGGGTCCGGCAAAGGTATGTGGTAGCTTTGCGAGGCGCATGGGACAACGTAAGATTTGACAATGTTTTGACGCACACTGAGCAAGCCATGGATTGCCACGCCGTTCTTTTTGTGGACGGGGAGTGCCTGCTGTGCCAAAAAAGCGTGACCTGGCTGTCTTCAAGGGTTGCTCCGGACCACCTGTGTTTTGGCAGTTTGCAAGGAACAACGGCGCACGACCTCCTTCCTGAAAACCTTTTGAAACCTCCTTTTGGAGGTGTGGTGCTTCTGACAGTCCATGGCACATTTGTGGGACACCGTGCCCTCCAATTCCTCGCCGAATGGCTGCCATGGCCTTGGTCATGGCTGTTTGCCATCGCACCCTCATGGGGGTACCGCTGGGTTGCACGGCACCGGATGGCCTGGTTTGGCCGCTCGGAGAAATGTGTGTGGTCCCCTGGCTTGGCATCGAGGGTAGTGGATGGCCAACATTTCGTTTTTAGGCACGACTAAATATTGTGGCTGTGGCCTATCTTTGTCGGATGCCCATGCTGATGCGGTTCCCGATGGTCTTGGTCTTGCTCGCAGTGGCTTCTTGGGGTGCCAAAGCACAGCCCCATGCGCCTTGCCTTTTGGACGTCCAAGACAAGGAGGGCAGAGGTTTGCCAGGGGCCACGGTGTGGCTGGACGGCGAGCCCGTTGGCACCACCAATGTGCAAGGCCAATGGCGTTGGGACCCCCAGAAGGCGAATGGCACGGAACATGTTCTTGAAGTCACCAGCGTCGGCTTTGACCTGGTGACGTTGGTCCGTCAATGCGTCCATGGCGAGACATGGTCTGTGGTGCTCACACCCAACACCGTCGCCCTAGGCGGCGCCACGGTGGTAGGGGGATTGAAACCCATGACCACCAAAGCGAGCCCCATCCAAACCCAAGTCATTTCAGGTGCGGCCTTGCAATTTGTGCACGCCCAAGATGTGGTGGAGTCCCTCGATTTCACCAATGGGGTGCGTGAAACAGTGGGATGCGGCATCTGCGGGACCAACGACATCCACATGAATGGCATGGAAGGCGCTTACACCTTGGTCCTCATCGACGGTGTCCCGCTGCTCGGGGGCTTGGCGTCCGCCTATGCGCTCGATGGCATTCCCTTGAGCATGGTGCAGCAGGTTGAGGTGATCCACGGTTCTGCAAGTGCGCGATTTGGCAGCCAGGCTGTTGGCGGGGTCATCAATGTCGTGTTGTCCCCCTTGCGAAAGGGGCAAGCCAGTTCCATGGTCAGATGGGACACCCACGGAAGGGGTTTGGTTGCGGCCAGCGGCTCGTTTGGGGTCCCCGAGAGCATGTGGCAGGTGGGGGTGGATGGCCTTCATTTTGCCCGTAGAATCGACGGCAATGAGGATGGAATGACGGACGCACCCACCATGGATCGGGTGGTCACGACGCTGCGTCACCAGGGCGTCAAGGAGCACCGGCGCTCCAGGATGACGCTTCGGTTGTTGGGGGAGCAACGCTTTGGCGGTGCAATGGACTTTCAAGAATCCGACCGTGGGACGGACAGGTCCTATGGTGAACGCATCGACCTGTGGCGTTCGGAGTGGCTTTGGGGGAGTTCGCCGCGTGCGGGGAAGGGCATGACGTTTCAGGGAGGCGCCTCCCACCACCGGCAATCCTCCACGTACGGGTTGACCTCGTTTGACGCGGAAGAATTCACAGCCAGTGTGGATGCCTACTCTTCTGGCCATTCATGGGCAAAAGGACAAAGCGTGCAATGGGGCACCAGCCTTTTATGGGACGTGTACAGGGATGAAACGCCTGCCTCTTCCGACATGAATGTTTGGGTGCCAGCGCTGTATGGAGAGTATTCAGGGTCTTCCAATCAAGCGGAAGGATCCCCCAAATGGTCGTGGACCCATGGGGTGCGTGTGGAGCGACCCAGCGACCAACAATGGGTGGTGGCCCCGCGTGTCAATGTCAAGTGGTCGCCTCATCCCCTTTGGGACGTGCGCTTGAATTCGGGCAGGGGGTACAGGCGGGTTCACTTATTCACGGAAGAACATGCCGCCTTGGACGGTTCGCGTGAGGTGCTGCTTTCAGAGGGAGGACTGAACCCAGAGTCCAGCTGGAATGCCCATGCGCATCTGGCCAAGACCGTGGGCAATGACATGTGGTCAGGTACTTGGACGCTAAGTGCCTTTGGCACCCTCTTCACCGACCGGATTTATGCGGACTTTGACAGCCTTCCGAATGCCATCTTGTACCGGAATGTCGAAGGACTGGGATGGAACCGTGGGGTCTCTTCAGACTTTTGGATGACCACCCCAAATGGATGGAGTGTCACCGCCGGCATGACGTGGCTCCGTTCAGAATTGATTGAAAATGAAGCGGATGTAGCCCTTGGGATGTGGCGGTTGGGCGAGGCGGCACCCATTGAATTTGCCCCCCGTTGGACAGGAAATTGCACCCTCGGCCGGCGCACCAAAAGCGGCTGGAACTGGAGCGTGGTCGCGCAATCGGTGGGCCGCATGGCCTTGCCCTATTACGACGATGCAACGTCTTTGGAAAGCGATCCATACGCCCTTGTGCATGCCTCTGTGCAAAAGGCCTGTTTTCTGAATTGGAAAGGTGTGCACAATCTGACCTTGGGGGTCCAAAATGCCACGGGCACCCTTCAGCCATCGCCCATCCTTGGTGCCGGTGACCCGTTCAGCGAGGCATTCGATGCCTCTCGTGTGTACGGACCCATCGAGGGTCGTCGGTTCTTTTTGGAGTGGGCTTGGGTCCTTTGATGGTCACTGGATCCATCGCATTTGGCCCACTTCCAAATCGAAAGCTTGCGCTGTGCCGTCGTACTTCATCCACCCCATCCTGAGGATGTTCTGGAAGTCGCTTTGGGGATCGACTGTTCGGAGGTCCCCCATTTGGGCTTGGCTCCATTGAAAGTCCTTCACATCCACTTCGATGGTTTGCCATTCTTCTGAAACGTCCAGTGTGGCGTAGGCGTATGGCATCCACCAACGCTGTGACGTTTCCAGGGTCACTTTGAACGGTCCGCCAGTCCCGCGGCAGGTCACTTCGAGTCTTTGCAATCCGCGCAAATCCTGCTCACCCCATGGACTGCGAAGGGAAGCAAACCCACCATTGTTTTCCAACCGCGTTTGTCCTTTCCAGCGGAAGCTGCTGTCTTGCCAGGTCACCGCCCCTTCAGACATGCCGCCCATCACCCCGTCGTTCAATGGGACCCAAGGGAGGTCCATGTCCTTGGAAAAGGAGATGCTAAGGATGGATGTATTGGAAGGTGGGGTGCTCATGCGAGAGCAAGAAGTACACAACAACGTCGCCATAATGGTTGGGAACAACTTGGACGTCGAGGACTTGAAAAGTGGGAATGACATGCGGGAAGAACAGAAGTCTTCACAGATGGTTCAGCTCCACGTTGCCTTGGAGGTAGGTACAGGCTTGGCCTGAGACGAGCACATGACGAGGGAGCACTTGACAGTGCAAGGTCCCTCCTCGTGCCGA
>JBELJW010000034.1:0-13402 GCA_042089975.1 Flavobacteriales bacterium
ACCGTCAAGACATAAACGCCAGCGGGAAGCGCACTCACGTTCAAAGCTTTGCGGCCACTTGCCGTCAAGGACTCGACGATCACCTGGCGGCCGTCCATGCTGGTCAGTTTGAGGTCCGCCTGAACACCGGCAGGACATTCCACAAACAAGAAATGATTTGCAGGGTTTGGATACACTTTCACTGAAACGAGCGGCGCATCCATCACCTGATCCACCACCTCTTCGCCCACGCATTCGCAATTGGCATTGATGGTGTCGTTCTCCGTCAGATCATTGCCGTCGTCGCAGACATCGCCCACAATGAGGCAGCTTCCATCGTCGTCGGTGGCGTCCATCGCATAGTTGCAAGCATCCACATTGGTGCATCCTGCCACTTCCAGCTCGTCGCAAATGCCATCTTCGTCAGCGTCCATGAGGCAATTGCCATCGCAATCGTAGTAAGGCTCGGCATATGCACATGAGCCGTCGTCGTCCGTGGCCTCCATGTCGTAGTTGCACGCAGAGAGGTCCGTGCAGCCATTGATTTCCAATTCGTCACAGACTCCATCGCCATCCTCGTCCATCAGGCATGCCCCTTGGCAATCGTAGAAATCAACAGCGTATGCGCACGTGCCGTCGTCTTCCGTGGCTGTGGCGTCGTAGTTGCAGGCCATGGCATCCATGCAGCCCAAAATCGGATCGCAAACGCCATCGTTGTCCTCGTCGCTCAAGCAGTTGCCTGCGCAGTCGTACCCAGGGTCCGCATAGGCGCATGAGCCGTCGTCTTCTGTCGCGTCGGCACTGTAGTTGCACGCCATGTCGTCCGTGCATCCGGGCACTGCCAGCGCTGTGACTGTCAAGGTGAATCCCTCAAAGGGAAAGTCCTGACCAAACGGGCCAAACAAAATGGTGACGTACCCCGTCACATTCAAGCTTGCCAAATAAAATCCCGCAGAATCCGGAACCCCCTCGAGTGAGGCGCAGTATTGCCCTCCCCCAAGGAAGGCGAAAGGGTTGCCACTGTCTCCATTGTTGTTGGGGCTGAGGGACAAGCCAATGTCTTCCAAGGCAATCGACTCTCCTTGCTCACCAATCAGGCTCACACTGTTGACCAACAAGCTGTCGACTGGCAATGTGGGGAATCCATCCGGAAGCGGGAGGTCGGGGATGTCGTCCGTGGAGGAGGGCGTCAGGACATGCAAAATGTCCACGTAAGGCTCGCCCACAATGCCGTCCTCAAAGGCTTCGCCATCGAGAGGGTTGGGGCTGATGCCAAATTCTGCGCCCATGAAATCAAAGTCCGCAGAGCATTGCGCCCAAACGCCTCCAAAAGTCAAAAAGAAGGCTGCCAAAGAAAGAAAGAGATGTTTCATACGAATCAGGTTGTTTGGCCCCAAGGTAGCCGCACATCGACCGATTCACAGATCAACCAGACAAGGTTTCCCACAGGCTTTCCAACACATGCGATGGGCAGGTCGCTTCAGCAACCGACGCCGATTTGGGCCAAAAGCAACAGCAAATCCGACACTGTGACAGCCAGATCTCCGTTCAGGTCGCCGGGACAATCAGACGTCGGTGGAAACAACAACTCCAGGGCATCCACAATGCCGTCGCCGTCAGAATCGTTGCTCAGCGGATCCATGCCAAACACCTCCATTTCTGCGCCATCGGTCAAGCCATCTCCGTCGGTGTCTTGGACTTCTGGATCGGTGCCCATTTCCAATTCCAATGCATCCCAAATGCCGTCTTGGTCACTGTCTTCGCAGGAGTCCCCTACCCCATTGCCATTGAAATCTGCCTGCATTGGATTGGCCACTTCTTCACAGTTGTCGAAGGCATCCGGGACCCCATCAAGGTCCGTGTCTTCTGCTTGGAATCCTGTCAACGCCACGTCGATCACGATGGGAAGATGGTCAGAAGCTCCCCATGTGTCGGAGGCCAACAGCCCATAGCTCGCCAACCGTTCCGCGGACATGTCCTGCGTTTGAAGCCCAAACGAACGGGTCACCTGCAACACGCCATCGCTGACAATCGCATAGTCCAGTTTGCCTGGGGTGTAGGAGCTGTTGTCGTTCCGCCAGGTGTAGTCCATGGGCCTGTCGGCCTGCAAGATGGGCCATTCACGCATGGGCGTCCCGTCCCACTCGGGTGCGAAATCTGGGCCATGCGTTCCCTCGTCGGCAATGTCCCCCGTCTGAAGTGTAACCACGGGTCCTGCAAGCCCCACCATGTTCAAGTCTCCTCCAAACAAAACGGGACTTCCTTCTGGCAAGTCCAAGACACCGCCCGGCATCATCGCCTCTCTCTGAAAGGCCATGTATTCGTCCGCTTCGCTTTGCCTTTGGTCTTCATTGGAGGCCCCACCGCAGCACTTCAGGTGCGAGGAGGTGAAAAGCGTCGGAAGCCCCCAAAGAGACTCGGTGTCCAGAACGACTGGGAAACTTCTGTAGACACTTGAAAAATCATCGCCCAACGGCAATGTGCTGGCCACCATCAAATCGTAATCGTCTTTGACGACATTCCACTGGGTGCCGGGCAACCATGATTCGAGGAGGCTCCTCACGTAGTTGGCGGACACATCGTCCACTTCGCTGAAGCCGATGACGTCGGGCACAATGGCCTGGACCATGCGGCCCATGGCCGCAGCCGGCGACGATTGGTCCATGCGTCGGTTCACATTCCACCACATCGCGCGCAGCTGGGTGCCTGGACCACGCTCCAGAGGAACAGGTAGGTAGTTGGGGGACGAGGAACTCAACGCCGTGAGCTCAGGAGCAGCGGGCAGGACTTCGTCGTGCATGGCGTCGACCCATTGCCAGCGCACCCCATTGCCATCGATGCCCGACATGTCCCTGTCCAAGGCCAACTCCAAGTCGTCTCCGCTGTAGGTAGGGGCCATGTGCAACCCTACATTGTTGAAGCTGAGGGTCGTCATGACGCCCGTGGCATTGAACCGGCGCACCTCCCCTTCAGCAAAGTCCAGCAGCACATCCACGCCGATGCCAGGTTGAAGCCATCCGGTGTTCACGTTGGCGTCGTTGTCCACCCAAAGCTGAAGGTTGTGGGGGACAATGGTCTCGTCCAAGGCAATTTCCTCGCCCAACTCCAAACGCCAAAACACCCAATCCGAATTGGAGGTCACCTGCGCCGACCGGGCATGCACGTGGTCTTGAGCGCTGGCCGTGATGGGAAGGTTCGCCCAATCCTCAAAGACTTGGTCCAAGGCGATTTGTCCGTTCAGCCACCCTGGCAAGGCCAGAACCATCCACACCATCCAAGTTTGATTGCTCATGAAGGCAAGGTACGGCGTCTGCGAAGGGCCACCCTTCAAGCGTTCCCGATGAACAAAATCGGGGGCCCTGTTGTCAATGATGCATGGCCAAAGCCCCACACCTTCCAACACAGCGTGAACAACGCGCCAATGTGCCGTGGGAACAATGGCCCGAGGACGACGTCGACCGGGTCATCCAAATGGCCTGGGAAGACAGGACGCCTTTTGAAGCGATTGAATGGCAGTTTGGCCTCAAAGAAAATGACGTCCGTGCATTGATGCGCAAGTTCATGAAGCGCAGCAGTTTTGAGATGTGGCGGAAGCGCGTAAAAGGGATGACGACCAAGCACCGCAAGCTCCGTCAAGGCGACCTTCAGCGGTTCAGGGCACCCGGCCAGAGGCCATAAATGCCTAACTTGGTCCTCCCAAACTCCACGAGACCATGAACCTTTCACGTTTTCTTCCCTTCGCATTTGGTGCCGTGCTGGCCTTCTTTTCTTTCGACGCACAAGCACAGCGCAGCGGCTCAAAATCTGCCAGCGTCGAAGTCACTACCGTGCCCACAGTGCCTTATGCCATCGTCGACAAAGTGGCCTTCTTCATCCATTCCGACCCAGATTTCTTCACGCTTGACGACTTGCGTCGCTACGGTGGCAACATCAAGATCATCAAGGACGGGGAGCGCCTTGAAAACATGAAATTCTACAGCCTCGGCAAGGAGGTGCAAATTGTGGACGACATGGCCACGTGCGTTGTGGACGTCGCCTTGGGACCAGAAAACACAGTGGGCGAACCCAAAATCAAATCTGCGACCAACAAAGGTTCGGACGTGAAAACCTATTGGGCACAGCTCACGCACCAACTTCCTGTGCGTGTGACCATTTCAGATGCCAACGGCAACGTGATCGATGGATGGGAAGACGCATCGACCAATGAAATTCGTTACGGCAATGAGAAAGTGGCGACCATGGAGTCGGGTTTGCTCGGCGGACTCGCCTACACCTCAGGCATGATGACCTTCAGCAGCCCCATGGACGTGCGCAACAACCTGAGCGGCTACGAAGGGCAGCGATTCATCCGCAGAAAGGCAGTCTTGATGCAGATGAGCAAGGTCATCGACGAGATGGAACAACGTCTTTTTTTCCTCAACACCAAACAAAAAGTCAATGTCTACGTCGGCAAAGGAAAGCACGACTACACGGCACTTGAAACCGCGCAAGAAGTTGCTGTTGACGCCTTCAAGGAGGGCAACTTTGACGCTCTCGAAGGCCCCATCGCCACGTGGCAAACGTGGGCAGAAGAAGTGGACTTCACCGACAAAAAGGCCAAGGTGACCAAGAGGGTCGCCACAGGCCTTCATTTGAACCTGGCCGCTGCGCATCTCTACCGGAATGAGTTTGGGTTGTGTGGCCAAGAAATTTCCAAGGCACGCGGTCTGGCCGTGGGCAACGACGATGCACTCGCCGAATGTGACGGATTGCTCGATCGCTTGATGAAGCGCCGCCGCGCGTCCATTGCCAACCCCCATTTCGTGCTGCCAAGTGAGGAAGAGGTCATTCGTGAGAAGGCCCCCGATTTCAAAAGCGCCATTGGAAAGCGTTCCCAGAACAAAGACGTCGCCATGATCATTGCAGGCAACCGCTATTTGGAAGTGGGCGACATCTTGGGCGAATGGTCTGCTGAGGCCGTTTCCGGCAGTGCCGAATCTGCCGCTTCAGAAACCGCAGAAATGACCATGGCCCAGCGCCTTGGTGCCAAATTGACCACGGCCATTGGGGGCGTCTCCTTGTCATTGAATCCCTTGACCGATCCGGATTTGGTGGGCCAGCCCCTGCCAGTGGAAGTCTTGGCCATCCCCAAATTGGTGAGCCTTGACATCAGTGGCATGAAAATCGGCAGCCTGCCTGCCAACATCGATGAACTGTCGATGCTCCAAACCCTAGGGATCAGCGGCAACGACTTGGAGGAACTCCCTGCGAGCTTGGCCAACATTCCGACGCTCAAGCGCGTCATTGCCCGCAACAACAACCTGACCTCTGTTCCTGCCGGCATGGAACTCATCCCCGAATTGAAAATGATCGACCTCAAAGGCAACCCTTTTGACGACGGCGCGAAGGTGTCCACGATCCGTCGTTTTGGGGAAGACGTGAAAATCAAACTCGACTGATGACAAAGCCCCTTCTTTTCCTTGGTGTCGTGCTCATCTCCACGACGTCTCCGTTGCAAGCCCAGACCAACGAACCGCCCGTGCGCTTGCACGACGGGCTGCTCAAAGTGAGCTTGACGGACTTCATCGCCGGCAAGTACAGCCTCTCTTACGAGCATGTCTTCGGGACTTGGGCTTCGGCAGAACTGACCGTCACCGGCATTGGCATGACGGCCAACAATTCGACCTACACCATTGCCCAGCCTTTGGTCGACCCCTTCAGCAGTTTTTACCCTAGCAACCTTGTCCTGCCTGCCGATTTTGAGACTGAACTCTCAGGCTGGGAGGTCACAGGTGCGGTCCGGAAATATGGCTGGGTGGACGATGGAGTGCCTGACGGCTTCTATGCCTCCGCTTTCCTCATGGTGGGTGGCGCCACCATCAATGCCGATGAACGTCTGCGTCCGGTGGCATTTGACTCCGATACGGTGGAATGGGAGGCTGGGGCCTACTTGGACGAAATCGACCACCGCCTCGAAGTCAAAAAGTGGGGGTTTGGGCTCACCGTGGGCTACCAATGGCTCACTGAAAGCGGCTTGGGGATTGACGCCTTCATGGGGCCCATGTTCCGTGGCATGAACCGAACGTATGTCATGGATGGGCTCACGAACGATGAAGCACGCGACATCGTGCGGACACGCATCGAACGACGTTATTGGCTTTCGCCGGGAGCTGCAGAACATTACAACGGCAACACAGGCCCTTGGTTCACCGGAGGGCTTCGTGTGAGTTTGGCCTTCTGAGTGGCCTCTCGCTATTTGACGCGTTCTCCGTGTTGGCTGTCGTCTAGCCCCCTCTCCTCTTGACCAGAAGTCACGCGCATGGGGATCCACGCGTTCACCAAGGCAAACAACCCATAGCTCAGGCCAAAGGCGCCCAAGGCTACGGCCACAAGGGCAATGACATGCTTGACAAAGGTCTCTGCCTCCCCTGAAGTCAGGCCCACCTCCGCGGCCAAGGCGCCCGTCAGCAGCATGCCCACCATGCCGCCTATTCCATGGCTGGCAAAGACATCCAGGGTGTCGTCGAACCGGTCGGATTTGTGGAAGAAATCAATGCACAAGTTGCTGACGAGCGAGGCGACAAAACCGATCAACACGCTGTCCCCCAAGCTCACAAATCCAGCTGCTGGGGTGATGGCCACCAGGCCGACGACCGCACCAATGCAAGCGCCCACTGCCGACATTTTTTTGTCGCGGTACCGGTCGAAGAAAATCCATGTGATCATGGCCGTGGCAGAAGCCAGGTTGGTGTTGGCAAACGCCAAGACCGCATCCGCACCTGCAGAGAAGGCAGAGCCTGCATTGAACCCAAACCACCCAAACCAGAGCATTCCTGTGCCAAGAAGGACAAATGGAATGTTCGCTGGGGTTTCTTCCCGGTTCATGCGCCGACCCAAAAACAACGCTCCTGCCAGGGCCGCACAACCTGCAGACATGTGCACCACCGTCCCTCCGGCAAAATCAAGGACCCCCCATTGACGCAGCAAGCCCTCCGGGTGCCACGTCATGTGACAAAGGGGAGGGTACACCACCAATGAGAAGAGCACCATGAACAAAATGTAGGACCGAAACCGCACCCTACCGGCCATGCTTCCTGTGATCAGGGCCGGAGTGATGATGGCAAACTTCAATTGAAACAAGGCGAACAACAGAAAAGGAATGGTCCCTGCAAAATCAGCGTTGGGGCTCAGGCCCACCTTTCGGAAGGCCAAGTAGGTCATTGGGTTGCCAATCACCCCGCCCAGGCTCTCCCCAAAACAAAGACTGAAGCCCACCAACACCCACACCACACTGATAACGCCCAAAGCCACAAAACTTTGGAGCATGGTCGAGATGACGTGCTTTCGGTCCACCATGCCGCCATAGAAAAAGGCCAACCCAGGAGTCATCAAGAGGACGAAGGCACTGGCCACCACCATCCAAGCAGTGTCCCCGGTGTCCAGGTCATCCAACGCCAATGCATCCGTGGCCGCCTCGTAAGACGTCCCCAAAAACCAAATCGCCGGCACCAATAGTGCAAGCACAAGAAAGTTGCTCTTTCTGCCCATGACATTCCAACAAAAAAGGTGTTCCGGAAATCATTGTCCGGAAGGGGAAGACCCATCCCTGAAGGCGAATCTACTGACCTCAAGCGGCATGCACAACTCGTGTCCGTGGGACAACCGTTCAGAACGGCCAAGTCCAGCTCAACCTGTGAAATCCTGATTGACCTAGCCTATCAATTGTCCTGCCGCTCCTGCTATAGCATCCAGGATTGGTTTGTATTGCTCTGTGGGTATGTAGACCCTGTGACATCAGACGAGCCTTTTACCAGCTTTCTCCGGCACGAAAAGCCAACAAATGCCTTTCGAACGCTGAAGCCTCGTCTTTATGGACGGAATGGGTCGAGGACAAAACTGCCCATTCATTGCCTTGATTCCGAATTGCAGCCCTTGGTGGAAGCATTCCGAGCAGGAGACTGCATTGTAGAGTTGCTAACAACACTAGTCATGGGGGACATTGTGGGGGACGTAAATCGCAAACAACTGACTGACAAGCGATTAAGGTCTTAAAATGCGATCCCACAGGGACTCGAACCCCGAACCGTCTGCTTAGAAGGCAAATGCTCTATCCAGTTGAGCTATGGGACCTCGTGTCCGTCCGTTGACGGCGTTGACAGGCACAAAGATGAGTCGAGATGGCCCATTGGCACAAAAAAAAAGGGAAGCTTCTGTGCTTCCCCTTTTCCAATCCCCTTGAAGGGGAGTTGAGTTCGAGACTCAGTTGCTGCCAGAGAGGCTAGCCACCTTGTTTCCTTTCTTCTTTTTCTTCCCCTTCTTCTTGGCATCCGTGGACGCAGAGGCAGAGGCTGCAGAACAGCATCCAGCAGTCTGGGACTTGCTGCAAGTTGCGCCTTTGGTGTTGGCAGAGGCAGAGGCGCCCTTGCTGCAACATCCAGCCGTCTTGCTCTTGTCACCAGTTGCGCCCTTGGCGTCTGTCGAGGCAGAAGCACCTTTGCTGCAGCAGCTGGCAGATTTGCTCTTGTCACAAGTCTTCTCGCAAGAAGCCTTCTTGGCGTCCTTGGAACAAGTTTGTTCTGTCTTTGCCTTTTTGTCGGCAGGAGCTTCAGTGGATTGTGCGCTGGCCGTCAAAGCGAAGATGGCGAAGGCACCGAGGAAAAGGAACTTTTTCATGAGGGTGTTTTTGTCGATTACGAATGGCCGTGTTGTTGGCCTAGAATGCCAAGATACGAAGTCCCTTGCTTGTTGGTGCGACAATGAAGAGATTTCACTATTTTTGTCTCCCGTAAGTTTCCAAAGGGAGGCCCGCGGAACTCCTCAGGAGAGGTGCCAGAGTGGTAATGGAGCAGATTGCTAATCTGTCGACGGGAAACTGTCGCCAGGGTTCGAATCCCTGTCTCTCCGCACAAATCGAGAAAGCCAGTGCCGATGCGCTGGCTTTTTTCATGCCAAAATCTTTGCTTCAGGATGAACAAACCCAAGGTCGTGTTTGTCAAAAGCAACGTTGATCCTGGATTGTTCGTTGTCCCTTGGTCAGTACATAGACTCCCATTACTTTCGCTTCATGACTGCACGCGCTTCCTTTTGGTCCTTGGTTCTTTTTGCAAGTTCCGTTCCGGTCCTCACTGCCCAAATGTGGGACCCCGTGGCAACGTTGCCCGACGGCCACCTGACCAACCACGCCTTTGGCTTCTCTGTAGAGGGCACAGGCTACCTGGTGGCCGGCCAAACCCCTGAGGGATTCAGCACGGCCGTGTACGCCTACGACCCTTCCGCCAACAGCTGGTCGTCGCTGCCCGACTTTCCAGGGGAACCACGAGGGTACACCATTGGAGATGTTTGGGAGGGAGACGCATGGATGGGGTTTGGCCTCAACGACGACGGTGCCCTCAACGACCTCTGGAAGTACGACGCCTCGGAAGGGACATGGACCGAGATGGCTTCCTGCCCGTGCGAAGCCCGCTACCATCCGGCATTCATCGCCTACGAAGGCCACATCTACATGGGGCTGGGCTCGGGCAATGGCATGGACCTCAACGATTGGTGGGACTACGACATGGCCTCCAACACATGGAGCCAAAAAACGCCCCTCCCTGCTCCCGGACGTCACCATCCCTATCAGTTTGCCCTCGACGGCATGATCTACACTGGTTTTGGCCACAACGGGCCCGACATCTTCAACACGTGGTTTGCCTACGACCCCGCGGCCGAGTCCTGGGCGCAAGTGGCCAACCTGCCCGCCCAAGGGCGTGTGGCAGGCACCCAATTTGCCCACAATGGCATCGGGTTCGCGCTGAGTGGCGATGGAGAATCCCACAGCTCGATGGACGAAGGGGAGTTTTGGGCCTACAACCCCCAATCGGACAGCTGGTCCCAATGGCCTTCCCATCCTGGGATGTCGCGTTGGGCTCCGGCTTCTTTTGTGATTGACGACGAAGCTTACCTCTTGCAAGGGATGAGCTATGACCCCGGCACGTTCGAGTACATGGCAAGCAACTGGAAATTCTCCCTCGTGCCAGCACTTCAAAGCGACGTGGCATTGGATGGGTTTGTGGGGGACCTCGACTTGTGTGGGGACCTTCCAGTGGCCATTGTCGCCCAAATCCGCAACATGGGCAGCCAATCGCCCGCGTCGCTCACCCTTCAAATGAACGTCGATGGAGTGCCCGTCTTGAGCGAATCGTGGTCTGGAACCCTCGGCGCCTATGAAACAGACCTCGTGGTGTTGGGCTCCTACCCACTGACCGGGGTCGAAAGCTTCGATTTGGAGATTGTGGAACCCGACGACATGCCAGAAAACAACAGTGTCGACGTGGTGCCCGAAGAGCCCATCGCCGCCTTTTTGGATTGCGAAGTCCTTTTGAGCACAGACAATTATGGCGACGAAACTTCGTGGCGCATCGAGGATGCCAATGGCGCCACCGTGGCGGAAGGCGACGGGTACAACAACAACTCGAACTACGTGATCCCTGTGACGCTTCCTTTCGAGGGTTGCTACGAATTGTTTCTCTTGGATTCGTACGGCGATGGCTTGGTGGGCCAAGGCTTCAATGGCGCTGGATCCTTCGTGCTGAAAACCGCCTCGGACCCCAACAATCCGTTCACCTCCTACCCCATCTTCTCCCACGACGGCTCCTTCCCTTTCAGTGAATTGCGTTCAAGTTTCAAGGCCAGTGCATCCGAAGTCTCCGGCATCGGCGAATCTGATCTCCGGTCGTCTGTGAGCGCCCACCCGAATCCCTTCAAAGAAGGCCTGAACGTGAACCTCCAGGGCGATGCCCAATGGACCCATGTCCAAGTTTGGAACGCCGCAGGACAACACGTGCAAACCGTGACCGTGAATGGACGTTCTGCTGTGCAATTCTCTGCACATGACTGGGCATCAGGACTGTACACCCTGCGCTTGCTTGGTCCGGAAGGACATGCGATCCTACGGGTGCAAAAAATGTGAGAAGGCTGGGGAATCGGGCGGCAGCGTCGCTGAAAAGACCTAGAGCTCTCCCATGCGGCCTGCCCGGTAGTTGCGGATGCAGGTGTTGATTTGGTCCTGTGAATTCATCACAAAAGGACCATAAGTGACCAACGGATCAAGGAGCGGCTCTCCCCCCAAGACCAAAAACTCGGCATCTTCCAATGCGTGGAACCGCGCCACATCGCCACCTCGGTTGTACAGCGCGATCTGCCCATCCCGCACCAACTGACGGCCCTCCCCCTCGACGCGGCCTTCAATCATGTGGGCAAACGCATTGTGCATGGGGTCCACAGGGAGATCAAGCCTGCCGCCTTGGGGCAGGTGGATGTGGTAGTAGAATGCTGGAGAAAAGGTGAATACCGGCGAAGTCTTGCCATTCAAACTGCCCAAAAGCACCTTGATGTCCGCGTCTCCCAGTGTCAATTCTGGCGTCTCTTGGGTGCGATGGATTTCGGTCGTGGGGTTGCAAAACTTCTCTGACGCGGGGGTGTTGAGCCAAATCTGGAACCCATGCACGGTGCCGCCATCCCGTCGTATTTCCGCACTGGACACCTCCTCGTGGATGGCGCCACGGCCCGAGTTGAACAGCATGAACTCTCCTTTCCTGTACACGATGTCGTTGTCGAGGCTGTCGGTGTGGCGGCCACTGCCCGACGTCAGGTAGGTCGTGGGGGTGATGCCGGCGTGAGGGTGCGCTTTGATGTCCATCCCCAAGGAACCTGGTTCGATGCGCATGGGACCAAACTCGTCGAGCATGACCCATGGAGACACAAGGTCCGTGTGGTTGCCAGAAAAAGACCGAATGACAGGGGTGTTTTGGACCATGGTTTGGCGCGCGGTCAGCACCTTGGCAATGGTGCGTTCGCCCCCCTGCGCCCACATTCCTGAGGACGCCCTCAAAATCCGTGGCAAGACCAGCGAGGCCCCTACAATGGCCGATCCTTGGATGAATTCGCGACGCAACATGACCTAAAGTTAATCTTTTGCGTGCGTTCCATGGGCATCAGGAGCCCCAAACTTCCCTTCCCGGTATTCCGCGTACGCCTCATGGATCTCCGCTTCCGTGTTCATGACAAACGGTCCATAGGCCACCACGGGTTCGTCGATGACATCTCCGTGGCAGAGCAAGACCATCGACTCGGTGCCACGCGTTTCCAGCACGAGCTCTGGGCCATCGTTCGGGTCCCATTCCACCATGGTCAACTTCGGCACCTCCTTGCCTTGAACGACCACGGCCCCACGGACCACATACAACATCAACCCACGGCCAGCAGGGATGTTGGTGGAGAAGGACGCCCCTTCTTTCAATTCGAGCCACGACATGAAAAGGCCGGTCAACGACGATACGGGTCCTTCTCGCCCGTCCACTTCGCCCGAAACCACATGCCATGTCCACGAAGGGCCCTCCACATGCAGCAATGCCTCCGACTCCAAACCTCGGTACCATGGCTCCGTCCGCTTCAGTTTGGCGGGGAGGTTCATCCACACCTGGATGATCTCCAGAGCTCCCCCTGCTTCTTTGAACCCTTCTGGGGAGACTTCAGCGTGCTCAATGCCACGTCCTGCGGTCATCCATTGGACTCCACCCGGCCCAGTGACAAACGTCTCTCCTGTGGAATCGCTGTGGGCCACCTCCCCGTCGAACACAAAGGTCAGGGTCTCAAACCCCTTGTGGGGATGCGGTCCAAAGGGCAAGCCGCTGTTGTGCGGAGGATACACCTGCGGTCCATGGTGGTTGAGGAACAGGAACGGATTCAAATCCGGCAAAGAAGGGGTGGGCAACGCACGGAACGTGACCAAGTCGTCCATCGGCGTCTCCATGGCGGGGTGCAGTCGCATGTCTTAAAGAACAACTGCATCGCCCTTCCGTTCACTTCAGGTGGATGAAGAACGTTCCGGTTTCTCCCGAGACTTCTCCATTGCCCCCCCGCCCCTGCTGAGCCTCAACAAAAGAGTGCGGTGAGGATGGTGGAAGGAAAAAAGCGCACTATCTTTGCGGTCCTCAATCTATGAGGCGGGGCGTGGCCCAGCCCGGTTAAGGCGCCTGTTTTGGGTACAGGAGATCGCAGGTTCGAATCCTGCCGCCCCGACTTCAAAAGCCGTTCACACTTGTGGGCGGCTTTTTTTTTTGCTCCTGTTGTAACCTTTTTGAAGGCATGGGCGTAACAAGGACCAAGAACATGGTTTTTTCAGGTTGGCAGCGGACCTCATCGCTGTTTTGAATTGGTTTTGGTTAGACGGAAAGGCCGCCTTCGGGCGGCCTTTTTGTGCTTCTTGTTTTATACATGGTTATATCGATTATCCCATAAATCGTCGCAGCCAGAGCGTATTTTGGCACCCAACCAATTTGCCATGTCTTCCATTTCCTCCTTTTCTTCTTTGCTTCATGGGGTGCTGTTCACCCTTGCGTTTTCAGCGATCTCCGTCCTGAGTGCGCAGTCGCCGACGTGGCATTTGCCTGAAGTCTTGGGC
>JBELJW010000035.1:0-12960 GCA_042089975.1 Flavobacteriales bacterium
AACATCCCGCTCTAATCGTAAAAGATTGGCGCATAAAAAACGCGAAAGGGCCAGTTGCTCTTTCGCGTTTTTTGTGGAAGGCTGGTGGCCTTCTAGGGGGTGGCTCAGCGCAAGCGCTTGATGGAGCAGCCCACGGCTTTGGTCTCTGCCGTTTTGATTTTTTTGCCCGCCGCGAGACGGCCAATGGCCTCTTCGAGGTAGTGCTCATTCACCTCGGCTGAGCTGTTGACATTGTCGTCAATCGAGCCGCAGTAGACCAAGGTCATGTCGGCGTCAAAGAGGTACACGTGGGGCGTGGTGCGCGCGCCAAAGTTGTTGGCGAGCTTGGAACCGCGGTCCACCACGTAAGGCATGGTGTAGCCTGCGTCACGTGCGTGGTTCTTCATTTCAGCCAAGCTGTCGTCTCCTGTGCGCTTCGCCTCGTTGGAATTCACCAACACCATGCCGATGTTCTTGGCTTCGGCCATGTCTGCCAGCCCATTGTATCGACCTTCCCATCCTTCAGTTTTGTTGCCATTCCCAACCACAAAGGGGCAGGTGTTGCAAGAAAAGATGACGAGGAGACCATTGTCCTTCTTCAAGCCATTCATGGTCAGGTTGCTGCCATCAATGTTGATCAAGGGGGCGTCGACCATGGGTGCGGTTTCGCCGATGGCCAAATCTTGGGCTTGGACGGGGGCGAAGGCGAATGCCAAAACGGCAGTCAGGGAGAGGAAGAGAGATTTCATGTGCGAATGGGGTTTGAGCGTGTTCAATCAAATCACCATCAAGGCGTCACCATAGGCAAAGAAACGGTACTTCTCCTTGATGGCTTCGTGGTAGGCCTCCATGGTCAATTCATGGCCGGCGAAGGCAGAAGTCGTCATGAGCAAAGTGCTCTGCGGCGTATGAAAATTGGTGATGAGGGCGTCGGCAATTTGGAAATGAAACTTGGGGTAAATGAATTTGTTGGTCCACCCTTGAAACGGTTTCAAGGTTTGGGTTGTGCTCACGGACGTCTCCAATCCGCGCAGCGCTGTGGTACCAACAGCCACAATCCGCTTTTTGTTTTCAATGCCTCGGTTCACGATGCGCGTGCAGATTTCGTTGATGATGAGCTCTTCGCTGTCGACTTTGTGCTTGCTCAAATCTTCCACCTCGACTTCTCGGAACGTTCCCAAACCGATGTGCAAGGTCAACAAGGCCAAATCAATGCCTTTGATTTCAAGACGCTTCAGGAGGTTCTTGGAAAAGTGCAGCCCTGCAGTGGGGACGGCAACGGCCCCTTCTTCGCTGGCGTAAATGGTTTGGAACCTGTCACGATCTTCTGGCTCGGCATCACGGGTCATGTAACGGGGAAGAGGAGTTTGTCCTAGCTGATGCACCGTTTGCATGAACTCTTCGTGGGTGCCGTTGAACAAGAAGCGCAGGGTTCGACCTCGTGAGGTGGTGTTGTCGATCACCTCGGCGACGAGCTCGTCGTTTTCCCCAAAGTATAGCTTGTTGCCAATCCGAATTTTTCTTGCTGGGTCCACCAAAACATCCCAAAGCAGACTCTCGCGGTTGAGTTCACGAAGCAAGAAAACCTCGATGACCGCGCCGGTTTTCTCCTTGTTCCCATACATCTTGGCAGGGAACACCTTGGTGTTGTTGGCCACAAACACGTCGCCTTCGTCAAAAATGTCCACCACGTCTTTGAACATGCGGTGCTCAAATTTTCCGGTGTCCCGATGGATGATCATCAAGCGGCTGTCGTCGCGGTTGTCAAGAGGGTACTGCGCCACCAATTCTTCAGGAACATCGTACCTGAATTGAGAGAGCTTCATTCTTTGCATGGCCATGGCTGCGGGGTTTCTGGAGAGGTGGTTGGGTCAGGTCTCGGGAGGTCGTTTCCGAGGCGCGCGAAAATAGCCAAAAACACCTTTCGTGTCAAGGCGACAGGACAGGAAACCCACGGAAATTCAAGAAGTTGGGTCCGCGTGGTTGAATCGCCCCACAAGGTCTTCGATGTGCCAAGCGTCGCGCACATGGAAATCACCGCTGGACACGCGACACAAGGCAGTGAGGGTGCCGCCTACGCCAAGGCTCTCTCCCAAGTCACGGGCCAAGGACCGGATGTAGGTGCCCTTGCTGCATCGGATGTTCACATCGACGTCGAGCACGGGATGGCCGTCCACTTCTCCTTCCCGCATGGCCAACACCTCAAATGCGTGGACCGTGACTTGAGACAGACGGAGTTGAAGGGTTTCTCCTTTCCGTGCGGCTTTGTAGGCCTTGACGCCCCCCACTTTTTTGGCGCTGTACATGGGTGGGCGCTGTTCCAGAGGACCGGTCCATTGGGACGCTGCTGTTGCCACATCGTCCTTGGAGAGGCCGCGCACGGCCTTGGAATCGCTTGCCCATGCATCCACTTCCGTTTCTGCATCCAGCGATGGGGTGTGTGCGCCCAGCCGAATGGTTGCCGTGTACACCTTGTCCTGTACTTGAAGGGTGTCAATGGTCTTGGTGGCCCGTCCGCAGCACACGACCAGCACTCCTGTGGCCAGAGGGTCCAATGTCCCGGCATGGCCCACTTTGATCTTTTTGACGCCTGTGAATCCGCGTAGGGCGTACCGCAATTTGTTGACCACATCAAAGGAGGTCCATGTCAGGGGCTTGTCCACCACAAGGGTTTGTCCTTCGAGAAAAGCCTCGGGACGGTCAAACGGCAGTTCATGTGGTGCGGCCTCGGACATGATGCAAAGGTATTGGGTTCGTGAAGCTCAGGTGCCTCGGGGAGCTGCCACTTCGGGGGTTGGTGTTTTTTGAGACAAGGCGGCTGCTTCATCGGCCGTCATGCCGGCGATGTCCTCAAAAATGGCCAAGGCCTGCAGCACTGTTTCCACCTTCTCGATTTTGAGCCTCAAACCGCCATTGCGCTGGTACATGCTTGCGTCGTTCGCGTGGTGCTTGAGGTATTCCAACACACGCGCAAAAGTGGCGCTTTGGAAGTAGGGACTTTCTTCGTCCGAGACAAAGGCTGCAATGAGCTTGCCGCTTTTCAGGACGAGTTTTTCCATGCCCAACAATTGCGCGACCCAACGAAGCCGGATGGTCCCAAGCAGTTCTTCGGTGGCATCAGGCAGGGGCCCAAACCGATCCTCCAGGCGGTGCCTGAACCCCTTCATGTCCTCTGCGTGATGCAGGTTGTCCAGCTCGCGGTAGAGGGAGATCCGTTCGGGAATGTCACTTACGTAATGGTCCGGAATCAGAAGCGACAGGTCAGTTTCCAGCACGGTCTCTTCGACAAAACGTCCCGATTCGACTTGGTCGGCTTCCATCAAGTCCTTGAATTGTTCCTCCTTCAGTTCTTTGACGGCTTCTGCCAAAATCCGTTGGTACATGTCAAACCCGAGGTCGTTGATGAACCCGCTCTGCTCGGCACCGAGAAGGTCTCCGGCGCCCCGAATGTCCAAATCCCGCATGGCAATTTGCATGCCCGAACCCAAGTCTGAGAATTGCTCCAAGGCCTGGAGACGTTTCCTTGATTCTGCGGGAAGGGCGCTGAGTGGCGGGGCCATGAGATAGCAAAAAGCCTTCCTGTTGGAACGGCCCACCCGTCCGCGAAGTTGATGCAAATCGCTCAAGCCAAACTTGTGGGCTTCGTTGATCAACATCGTATTCGCGTTGGAAATGTCGATGCCGCTTTCGATGATCGTGGTGGCCACGAGCACGTCGTATGCCCCGTCGATGAACCGCGCCATGACATCCTCGAGCTCCTTGCCTTCCATTTGGCCATGGCCAATGCCCACCCGGGCGTCCGGCACCAAACGCTGGATCATTCCTGCCACCTCTTGGATGTTCCCCACGCGGTTGTGCACGAAGTAGGCCTGCCCTCCGCGGCTCAGCTCATAGGCGACCGCGTCGCGGATCACCTCTTCGTTGAACCCCGTGATGACCGTGTCCACAGGGTGCCTGTTGGGCGGAGGGGTCCGGATGATGCTCAAGTCCCTTGCGCCCATCAGGGAAAATTGCAGGGTTCGTGGGATGGGGGTGGCCGTGAGGGTCAACGTGTCGACGTTCGCTTTGAAGGTCTTGAGTTTGTCCTTGACACCCACCCCAAACTTTTGCTCTTCGTCGATGACCAAAAGGCCCAGGTCCTTGAACTTCACGCGTTTGCCCACAATGGCATGCGTGCCGACCAGGATGTCGACCTCCCCGCTCTCCACCTTTTTCAAGGTCTCCGTCAGGGCCTTGCCTGTCTTGAATCGGTTGATGAACTCCACGGAGACAGGGAACTCGCGCAGACGTCGGCTGAAGCTCTTGTGATGCTGCATGGATAAGATGGTCGTGGGCACCAACACGGCCACTTGCTTGCCGTCGCACGCCGCTCGGAAGGCCGCCCGGATGGCGATTTCCGTTTTGCCAAAACCCACATCGCCGCAGACCAATCGGTCCATCGGAATGGACTTGAGCATGTCCTCTTGGACGGCCTTGCTCGCGGCATTCTGGTCGGGCGTGTCTTCGTACATGAAGCTCGCCTCCAATGCGTGCTGCAGGTAGCCGTCGTCGGGGTAGGCATGGCCCGGTGCCGTTTTCCGCTTGGCATACAACTGCAGCAAGTCGTAGGCAATTTGCTTGACCCTGCCCTTGGTTTTTTGCTTGGTCTTGGCCCATGTGGCGGTCCCGAGCTTGTTGATTTTGGGCTGGGTCCCCTCCTTGGAGCTGTACTTTGAAATGCGGTGCAGGCTGTGGATGCTGACATACAACACATCCCCACCTCGGTAGGTGAGTCGGATGGCCTCCTGCATCTTTCCATTCACCTCGATTTTGTGCAAGCCGCTGAATTCACCAATGCCATGGTCGATGTGGACCACGTAGTCGCCCACCTCCAATGACATCAGTTCTTTGATGGTCAGGGCCTCTTTGTTCTTTCGAAAGCCCTCCTTCAGCCGGAAGCGATGGTAGCGCTCAAACAGCTGGTGGTCGGTGTACACCAAAATCTTGAGTTCCTTGTCCACGAAGCCTTCGCTCAACTCCATGGGAATGGGCTTGTAAGGCACGGGCTCTTCGTGCTCTTCCTGACGGTCGTGGAAGACGTCGTGCAGACGCTCCAATTGGGTGGCCTGCCCGCTGACCACAACATTGACGTAGCCGTTCTTGTGGTTGGACCGGAGGTTCCCGGCGATCAGGTCAAACTGCTTGTTGAAGGCAGGCTGGGCAACCATCCCATATTTCAAGATGAATCGGTTGGCCCAAGTGGTCCCTCCTCCAAACTCCACCACGCCAAACGGCTCGAGCAGGGATTCGAGATGCTCGCCGTCGAGAAACAGTTCTTCCGGTGGGGTCCTTTGGACTTCTCCACTCAGCCGGTCGTAATGCGCCTTTGCCCGCTCCATGGCCTTGTCCAATCCGGCAGCACATCGCTTGGCGTCGGCCATCCAAAGCACAGCGTCCTGGGGCAAGAACCCAAAGAACGGCTCGTGGGCCTCATGCAAGCTTGTGTTGCCCACGTTGGGCACAATGGTGGCGCGGGTCATCTTGGCGACACTGAGTTGTGAAGTGGGGTCAAACTTTCGGATCGAGTCCACATCGTCGCCAAAGAATTCAATGCGGTAGGGGTGGTCAAAGCTGAAGGAAAAAATGTCGACGATGCCTCCCCTCATGCTGTACTGCCCGGGTTCGTAGACGAAGTCGACCTTTTCAAAGTCATACGCCAGCAACACCTCATCCAAGAAATCCATGGTGTAGGTCTCCCCCAAGGAGATCGTGAAGGTTTGGTCGCTGAGCTCTTTCCGGGTGATGACTTGTTCTGCCAAGGCCTCTGGAAAGGTCACCACCAAGAGACCGTCCCTTCCACCGTTGATCTCGTTCAGGACTTCTGCCCTCATGGCGATGTTGGCATTCTCGACCGTGGCCTCTTCGCTGTAGGGAACACGTGCCGACCTCGGGTAAAAGAGCACGGGGCGCCGGTCTTCCAGAACCGATTGGAGGTCGTTCATGAAGTAGGCCGCTTGTTCCTTGTCGTCAAGGACAAACACATGGTGCCGCGGATGGGCCAGTTCGTCTTCGTGGGCCAGCATCCCTGCAATGGCCAAAGGAATGGCTGAACCCACCGCTCCGTGCATTTCCACCTTGGCCCCTTCGCGCCCCAGTGCCTCGCGCAGCGAGGCGGCCCGAGGATCGCGGGCATAGAATTGGAGAAGATCGTCTGGGCGCATGGGCGCCGCAAAGTTAGGGGATGGGGGCAGGTGTCAACCCCTTGAAAGGGGCATTCTGCCCTTGCCCGCCGCGTCTCGCCCAGCGGCAAGCTTCAAGTGCCTCGACCAGGTGCCTGTTGCCAATGTAAAATGGGCTGCGTTCGTGCAGCGACTGAGGGGGTTTGTCCATGATGCGGACGCCATCGTCCACGGCCTTGCCACCGGCTTCCTCGGCGATCCAAGCCAATGGAGCGCATTCGTACAGAAGTCGAAGCTTTCCTTGGGGTTGGTCG
This sequence comes from Flavobacteriales bacterium, assembly GCA_042089975.1. Taxonomy (GTDB): domain Bacteria; phylum Bacteroidota; class Bacteroidia; order Flavobacteriales_D; family Sanyastnellaceae; genus UBA11663. The sequence goes on from JBELJW010000035.1 coordinate 6,452, forward strand.
ATGGTCGAGGGGTACAAATAGATGCCGCCGTGCAAAAGGTTGCGGTGGAAGTCCGCGACCAAAGAACCGATGTAGCGCCCCCTGAACCCCGCATCGGCCGCATCGCGGCAACCGTCGATGAAATCTTGTGTCGGTCGATCGCTGCGCGCCTTGACCGCATCGTTGATGCTGTAGGTGCTTCCTTTGGAAGGGAAGGTCATCGTCGGATGGGAAAGAAAAAACTCCCCGACGGCCGGGTCGAGGGTGAACCCATTCACGCCTGTGCCCGTCGTGTACACCAGCATGGTGCTGGAGCCGTAGAGCACATAGCCTGCTGCGACTTGGGATGTTCCCGGTTGAAGAAAGTCCTTTTCTGTCAAGGGCTCGCCCATGGGGGTCAGCCGTCGCACGATGCTGAAAATGGTGCCAATGCTCACATTCACATCGATGTTGGACGACCCGTCCAGGGGGTCGATCAAGACGATGTACTTGCCTTGCCGGCCCTCACCATCCTCTCCACACCGGACAAAGTGCTCTTGTTCTTCCGATCCGATGCCACAAACACTCTTGCCAGAAGAGAGGATACGCATGAAGGTATCGTCCGCAAAGACATCCAACTTTTGTTGGCGTTCGTCTTGGATGTTGGTGGCTCCTGAGGCCCCAAGGATGGTGGTCAAACCCGCACGGTTGACCTGTTGATTCACGATTTTGGCGGCGACGCCCAAATCGGTCAACAGCCGCGTGAGTTGGCCCGACACAAACGGAAAGTCCGCCTGCCGGTCCATGATGAATTCTCCAAATGTGGGGGCCTTGGTCATTTCAAGTGCCTTTGTGACCAAAAGTAGAAGGTTCCCCACCACTCTCCATCACTGGTCCGCAAGAAACTTTTCAGAAGGCGGGACAAAGGTCACTGTGGCTCCTGAAGGGCAGCCGCCAATTCGTGGAATTCATCCACCGACAGCTGCTCGGCACGCTTGGCCAAGAATGCTTCAGGAATCTGGGTCTCCTCAAAACCTGCGCTCTTGAGCGCATTCCGAAGGGTCTTCCGCCGCTGGTTGAAGGCCCCTTTGACCACCCTCTTGAAGTGGGCATACGACATGCCATGGGGCAGTTTCGACATGGAGTTGCGCACGAGCCGGATGACCCCACTCTTCACCTTGGGCGGAGGGTCGAATGCCTGCTCGTGTACGGTGAAGAGGTAGTCGATGTCGTAGTAGGACTGGAGCAACACGCTGAGGATGCCGTACGTTTTGGAACCAGGCCCCTCGGCTACCCTCTCTGCGACTTCCTTTTGGAACATGCCCACGCATTCTGGAACCCTGTCCCGCCATTCCAGGACGCGGAAAAGAATCTGCGAACTGATGTTGTACGGGAAATTGCCGGCGACCACGAACGGTGCGCCGTCTGGGTAGGCTTCGTCGGGGTCCCAGCGAAGCAAGTCCACGCCAAAGATTTGGTCGTCTGAAAGCACCCCCTGTGAGGTGAGGTAGTTCACGGATTCCTCGTCGAGTTCCACCGCCTTCAACGTCAAGTCGCCACGCTCCAGCAATGGCTTTGTGAGGGCGCCCGTCCCCGGGCCGACCTCCAAGACCTCTGAGCAGCCATGGTGCTTGGTGACGGCTTGCGCGATGCGACGGGCCACGTTGAGGTCCCGCAGAAAATGCTGACCGAGGTGCTTCTTCGCCCGGACCTTCATCCTTGTTGGCTGGCATCCACCTTCTTGGTGGGGTGGCCCTCCGCAATCAACGGGAGGACAGTGAGAAAGGCGACGGCATGGGACCCCCACTTGGCCTGATGCCCTGCCTGGAGCGCTGGCGCGTGCTCCTTTTGGTACGTCTCCAGGGACTGGGCATCTCTTGCCATGTACTGCACCGCGAAGGTGATGCCTCCTTCTGCTTCGCCTTGCACATGGCAGAGCCGGAAGTCCCTGAAGTGTCCTGTGGCCAAAACCTCGGGAATGTGCTCTTCCATCATGTACTTGACCCAGTCGTTGGCATGTTCTTGGGAAACACTGACGGTGACGTTGTAGAGAACCATGGTTGGGGGATTATTCAAGTTGATCGCCCCGAAGCTCGCGGAACCGCTTTCTGGCTTCGACGGCGTACAGGGATCCAGGGAAATCAAAAAGCAACTGCTCGTAAAGGCCCTGTGCAGTCTCCGGATCAAGGAGCGTGTGATGGGTCAAATCCGCGAGATGGAACAACGCGTCGTCCCCGGTGATGTCGTCAAAGTGCAGGTCCACCACCTCGCGGAAAATCGCCATGGCGGTGTCCAAGCGGCCCTGCTCCAAAAACATGTCGGCCGACATCATCATCGACTCGTCCTCCAATGGGTGCCCAGGGTGGGCTTCTTCCAAAGAGTCAAGGGTGGTCCGCGCATCGTCGAATTGACGTTGCATCCGCAAGAGGTCCGCACGTGCGAACATCTCCATGGGTTCCGTGAGGGTGTCGAGGTTAAAGTTGTCGGTGATCAGAAGGCTCAATTCAATGGCATCGTTGGAGATGAGCTTGGAGGTAGAGGCCTTCAGCGCATTGAGTTGGTTTTGGGCCCAATTGAAGTCCCCACCAAAGTAGCTGACCCTGGCATTGCGAAACTTCGCTTCGTGCCCCAGTGCTTCGTTTTTGAAATCCAGGACCACCTGGGAGAACAACAGAGAGGCGTCCCAAATCAAGCCCTCAAACACGTAGATGTCCCCCAAGGTCAACTTGCATGCCGCCGCCACGCGCTCGTTCAAGTCGTTTTGCGCCAAAAGGCTCTCCAAGTCGGCGATGGCCTCTTCTCCACGTGTGAGGTAGAAGGCCAAAAGGTGTGCCCTGTCCTTGACCATCATGGCCGTTTCGGAACGCACGCCCAGGTCGGTCAGGCTCGAAGCATATTCTTGGGCCAAGGACGCCATGGCTTCCAAGTCGGCGGGCACTTCTTGCATGAGTTCGTTGAAGCGGACCTGCAGCAATTCGTTGCGCGCGGTGAAGAAGTAAGGATTGTCAGGACCTTTCCCTGCGACGTAACCATAGCAACGAAGGGCGGTGTCGGCATCTCCATTGGCTTGGGCGGTGTGCCCCAACTCCATCAGCCGCGTGCCTTGTTCTGCCAAACGTAGGTCCAGCGATTTGGCATGGACGAAGGAGGACGCAAAATCTTGGATTTGGTTGAAGTGCCACACCAGCAACTCGGGAAAGACGGTCTTGTCTGGGTACGCCTGAATGGCCCTGAGCAATGCCACGCGAACGAGCTCTCGGTTGTCCTCGGTGGTGGTCAGCCTGAGGTTGCGGTTCATGCTGTTTTGGACGGTCCGCAAATAGTTGGGCCTGGTGTTCAACAAAGACATGTAGGCATCGAGCATGCCCACGAAATCCCCGCGCATGCCCTGCAAATTGGCCAATTCATAGTCAAAGCCTGTGGTGCCCAACTTCTCGGCACGTTCGTAGGTGGCCAAGGCCATGTCGAGCTCGTCCAACTTGATGAATGCGTTGGCCAGGGACACAGCGGCAGATCGGCCGGGCTGCATCAGTTCGAGGGCCTCGACAAAGGCTTCCATCGCCTGTTCTTGTTTGTCGAACTGCAGGTACAGGGAGCCCAAATCCACCAAAGCCGTGGATTTGGAGTTTTTGTGGCGCCGTTTCAGCCGCGTCTTCACCAATTTTTCCGCCTCGACGAAGTCGTCCAGCGCGAGAAGGGTGCCGTAGTACATCTTGTAGACGGCGTTGGTTTTGTTCTTTTTCCAAATGGTCTCCAAGTAAAGACGGGCCTGAGGGTAGCTGCCTTCGTTGAAGTAAAACTCGGCCAACTCCAAGTCGGTTTGGGCGTGCGCTTGATCTGGCGCAAAGAGCCCAATGCCCGCGAGAAGAAGGGCGAACACAATGCGGTGAAAGCCACGTGGTTCACGCATCGCCTTGGGCAATTTGTTGCGCCCATTCCGCGCGTTTGGCGAGGATCAGGCTGTCCATCTTGGCGAGGGTGCTTTGTTCCAACTCCATGCCCAAACGGATGTACCGCTGGGTGTCGTCACAAGCCGATTTCCAGGCCTTGTATGCGTCGAGCTCCCGTCTTGCCTGGGTGTCAAAATACCCCTCGTTCATGGCTTGCCCCATGCCGTCCACCTTGGCGCGGGTTCGGATGGCGTCGCGCAAGCCTTCGAGTTGGGTGCGGCACACTTCTCCTTGCTTTTCCAAGAGGTCGACTTTTTGCGGGGTGCCTTTGAGGTAACGCTTGACACGCGCCCAATCGCCGATGAGTTGCCCATCTTCGAGTGAGAAGGTCAAACTCGAGTCGGCCATGAGCCAGTTCAAGTCTTTGAAGCGCGTTGCCACCCTTTTTTGCGACGCCGCCAGGCTGTCGAGGTTCAGTCCATCGAGTGCGGAGAGGCCTTGGGCCACTTCTTGCGCGGCATCGGCCAGCGCACCTCGGTGGGCACTGCCCGGGCCGCTGCATCCAGTCCCAGCCCACAAGAGACCAAGGACAGCGGTGCACATCGCCAAGCGCTGGATGCCGAAGGACATGGTCATGCGTCGATGCGGTCAAACCCCACGAAGGGGACCAAGGCGGTGGGGATGCGGATGCCTTGATGGTCTTGGTGGTTTTCCATGAGTGCGGCAAGAATGCGGGGCAGGGCCAGTGCCGAGCCGTTGAGCGTATGCACCCATTTGTTCTTGCCATCGGCGTCCTTGAAGCGGCACTTCAGCCGGTTCGCTTGGAACGTCTCGAAGTTGGAGACAGAACTCACTTCCAACCAGCGCTCTTGCGCCGCAGACCAAACTTCAAAGTCGTAGGTCATGGCGGCCGTGAAGCCCATATCGCCCCCACACAACCTCAGGATGCGGTAGGGCAGCTCAAGGCCTTCCAGCAGTCCCTTGACGTGCTCCACCATGGTGTCGAGGGTGCCGTAGCTTTCATCGGGATGCGTCACCTGCACAATTTCGACCTTGTCGAATTGGTGAAGGCGGTTCAACCCCCTGACGTCCTTGCCGTAGCTGCCTGCTTCGCGTCGGAAACATGGGGTGAAGCCACAGATTTTCTGAGGCAACTGGTCGGCAGAGAGGACCACATCCCGGAAGATGTTGGTGAGGGGGACTTCCGCCGTGGGAATCATGTACAAGTCGTCCTCTGGCATGTGGTACATCTGCCCTTCTTTGTCGGGGAGTTGTCCTGTGCCAAAACCCGAATCCGCATTGATCATCAAGGGCGGTATGTACTCGGTGTATCCCGCGTCGTCCGCCCGGTCGAGGAAGAACCGAATCAGCCCCCGTTGGAGTTTGGCACCTTTTCCCTTGTAGAAGGGAAAGCCCCCGCCGGTCACCTTGGCCCCCAAATCAAAATCGATCAGGTCGAGTTCCTTGGCCAAATCCCAATGCGGCTTGGCGTCTCCTCCGGCAGGCGAAGGTTCCCCGTTCCGAAACGTTTCGACGTTGTCTTCCGGGGTTTTCCCAGACACCACAGCATCCGCTGGCGTGTTGGGCAACTGGACGAGCAAAGCGTGCATTTGGGCTTCCGCTTGGTCCATCGCCTCTTTGAGTTCAGCCGACTTCGCCTTGAGTCCGGCCGTGCGGTTTTTGATGGCTTCCGCTTCCTCTTTTTTGCCTTCCCGCATCAGACCACCGATTTGTCGAGAAAGGGAATTGCTTTCCGACAGGACTTGGTCCAATTCAGTTTGCGCAGAGCGTCGCTCGGCGTCTTTGGACAGAACACCATCGACCATGGCAGTGGCGTCGATGTGACGCTTGGCCAGGGCAGACAATACGTCGTCGCGGTGGTCTCGGAGGCTTTGGAGGGTCAGCATGGCAGTCGGTCTGTAAGGTCCAAAAATAAGAACTCCCGACCTGTCAGGGCCGGGAGTTCACAAGCTTTGCGTAAGGTGTACATCAAGCGTCTCCCGCGGGGACCACGGAGACAAACGAACGGTTGTTCGCTTTTTTGCGGAATTCCACAGTGCCGTCCACCAAGGCGAACAACGTGTGGTCTTTTCCAATGCCGACATTCACTCCTGGGTGGTGCTGCGTTCCACGCTGGCGAACAAGGATGTTGCCTGCGATGCAGTGTTGACCACCAAAAATTTTCACGCCCAACCGTTTGGACTGGGACTCACGTCCGTTCTTCGAACTCGCTGCCGCTTTTTTGTGTGCCATGGCTTCTGGGGTTTATTCTTCAGTCTTTTTTGGAGCAGCCTTCTTTGCCGCTGGCTTCTTTGCCGCTGGCTTCTTTGCCGCTGGCTCCTTGGCAGGTGCTGCTTCCGCATCTTTCTTTGGCGCAGCCTTCTTGGCAGCGCCCTTCTTGATGTCGGTGATTTTGATTTCCGTCAAAGATGCCCGGAAGCCGTTGAGCTTCTGGTATCCTTTGCGACGCTTTTTCTTGAAGATAAGAACCTTGTCTCCTTTCAAGTGCCGTTCAACGACGGCGTGGACGGCCATGCCGTCTACCGCTGGGGCGCCAACAGTCACGTCACCACCTTTGTCGACGAGGAGCACACGGTCAAATTTGACCGTCTTGCCCTCCTCAGCGTCGAGGCGGTTGACGAACACCTGTTGGTCTTTCTC
>JBELJW010000035.1:12970-13327 GCA_042089975.1 Flavobacteriales bacterium
TGCATACATGAGGATTGAATTTTTCCCACAATGGGAGCGCGAAGATAGTGGGAAAGTCCGAAAAGCCCAAACCTTCAGAGGGCCTTTTCCGAGGCCTCTCGCCCGCCTCGATTCACCAGCCAAACCCCCGCCACCACCACAACACCACCCAAGAGGTGCCAGTGCGTCAGCGGCTCGCGATCGAGCCATCCCCACATTGTAGCGAAGACGGGGATGATGTATGTCACGGTGCTTGCGAAGAGGGCGTTGGTGCGCTGGATGATGCGGTTGAATGCCACCAAGGCCATCCCTGTTCCAACCACGGCCAGCACCACCACGGCCAAGAGGCCTCGAAGGCCGTCAGGATGGGCAAGCGCC
>JBELJW010000036.1:0-13295 GCA_042089975.1 Flavobacteriales bacterium
CATGTGTACACACCTTGCCTGGAAGCACCCTTTCACCGGAGAGGACTTGTCGGTGACAGTGTCGCCTTCGAAAAAAATGAGAAGGGCCGTCGCCGGTGCTTTTCAAGTGGCGGAGGAGAGTCCCTTTCTGCGATTGTTTCAGGGCTGATGTACCTTGACCTTTTTCAAGGTCAACATCACCACCAGAGTTTTCATGCGCGCACTCCGTTCCTTTTTTCGCATTCTGGCCTTCTTGGGGCTTTGCATTTGGACCATTTTGTTGTTGTCATTTGGTTTGTCATGGCATCGCATGCGCCATGCCTCGGCGGACGACCACCGTGCCTTCATTCATCGGCACTTTCTGACCTTCATTGGCCGGGTGCAAGGCATCATGGGCATCCGTATTCAATACGACGGACAAACTCCTGATCAACCTGCTGTGGTCATGGGCAACCACCGCTCCTACGTGGATGCGATTTTGTTTCCAGTGCAGTTTCCGGTCGTTTACGTGGCGAGAAAGGAAACGAAATCCTGGCCCATCATCGGTTGGGGGGCCACCTTGCTTGGGACCATTTGGGTCGACAGGAAGAGCAAAGACAGCAGGCGACAAACCAGGGCAACCGTCCGCCAGCGGTTGGCAGAAGGAATGGGCGTGGTCATTTTTCCAGAAGGAACGACCTACCGAGGTCCCGACCTGCTCGAATACCGCCCCGGCATGTTCTACACCTGCGCAGAAGAAGGTTTTCCCATTGTGCCCGTCGCCCTGGAGTACAAAGACCCCAACATCGCTTGGGTGGACAAGGCATGGTTCATCCCTCACGCCTTTCATCACTTTGGTGCGAGGCACATCGACATTGCGGTCCGGTATGGTCCGGTCATGATGGGGGAAGACGCAGAGGCCTTGAGAACTCAGGTAAGGACATGGACGCAGAAGGCATGCCTTGAATTGCGCGCCAACTTGGACCGCCAAGAGGCATGAAAAAGGCCTGACAAATGCCAGGCCTTCCTGTGGCACTTGACGTGCCACCTTCAAACTCAAAAATTCAGCTTCATTCGATCACCAGGGGCAGCATGGAGATGCCTCGGGCAGTGGCGATGCGCACCGTGTATCGGCCCGCAGACATTCCAGACAAGGACACCAAACCTTCCGTCATCGACTGTCGCACTTCTGCCCCTCTGGCGTCAAAAATGGTCACCGTGGCAATGCCTGAAGGCTGGTCCGTGAACTGAATCCGGAACGATTCGCGCGCAGGGTTGGGCATCAAGGACAACGCGACTTGCACTTGTTCGGCCACATTTGTTGTCGCCAAAATGGTCACGGTACGGACCACCTCTGACTCACAGCCTGTGTCGTCCGATTCTGTCACGTACAAGGCTCCCGAACCTGCTTGGCTCCCCCAGGCGACCAACACCTCTGTGGTGCCCTGACCTTCCAACACCTCTCCGCCCACGACTTCCCATTGGAAGTTGGTGCCTTGCGCACCATTGTAGACGTAAGTCACAGTGTCCCCAGCAGTTGGGAACAAGGGACCTGCAATTTGACCCAAACCTAGGAAATAGCAGCTGTCGTCGTCCACGTTCGCGGCCGCATCATAGTTGCACGCTTCCTCATCGGTGCAACCTGCCACCGCCGGTTCACCTGAACACATGCAGTCGTCGCCAATCACGTCATTGATCGTCATGTCGTCGCCGTCGTCGCAGGGAGAACCCGGCACCTCACAAGTGCCATTGTCGGTGTTCGCTTCAGGGTTGAAGTTGCATGCCTCCTCATTCGTGCAACCCACCACTGCGGGCAGACAGAACGAGTGTGACACCTCGCCGCCAAAGTTGGCCACACCCATTTGGAACAGCACCGTGCCGGAAGAATCCGTGGCGAAATAGTCCCCGTCGATTTCGCATGGGTCTGTCCACTCTGTTCCCGCCAGCCCATCCCCAAACGAATCGGTGATGGTCAACTCATAGCACCCTTCTGTGAGGCATTGCTCGAACAAGTATTCGTTCTGCTCCTCCGTGTATTCCCCTGTGGACACTTGTGCCACGACCGTGTCGGCAGAAACCAAGTTCCAACCCGACTCTTGGGGCCAGCAATCCGTCAAGAAGCTCAACGTGAAGTCGATGCAAGGGAAGTCACACGAGCCGTCATCAATGTTGGCAAAAGCGTCGTAATTGTAAGCCGTCGGGCCGGTGCATCCTGAAACCAGAGTGTCACAAGCAGGGGTTTGAACATCAATCGCGTAACCAAGCGGCAAAGAGTCTGTTGTGTAATAGTACGAGTAGTTCACATCAGGGAGAAGTCCTGAAAAGGTATACGTGTCTCCAGAATTGATGGACAACGAATCACATGTCCAAGCCAGGGTATCTGCATCGGTCCAAGAGCAAACCGTACTGGTGGAGCACAAAAAAGAAGAAAGCTCCACGCCCAAGTAGATTTCTGTGACCACGCTGTCCAAGGCCGGGTTGTAGACGCAGCCGGCGGTGGCATAGATGCTGTCAGGCGCGCACTCCAGCGGCCCACAATTGGCCAAGGCCAAGTTCAAGGCATTGTGGACATTCAGTCGACCGCCTGTCACCGTCTCTCCAATGAGGTTGGGCACCTCATCGGTGCCATCCAAGATGTACCCGAGCACCAAATCCGCAGCCGCTTGGGGATTGCTCAATGCAAGTTCCATGAGGTCGGGACAGGGAGCACTGTACACCAACGCGATGGCACCTGCCACACAAGGACTTGCAAAGGAAGTCCCGCTGGTGTTTCCGTATCCTGTGGAACCACTGGGAAGGTATACCGCATCCCCAGGAGCACCGAGATCGATGGTGGTTGCGCCGTAACCTGAGAACGTCCGGACGTCGTTGTCATCTGTGGCCGTCACCGCGACCATGTAAGGCGAGCTGCAACCAGTGGGCATGTCTCCTTGGGTGTCGATGTTGTATTGCTGGTTGGCCGTAGCACCGCAATTCAGAATGCCCTGGGCACCCAAATCATCGTAGTAGGCGCACCAGACAGGGTAGTTGGCTGGATCCGCCAAATCAATGCCCCATGAGGCGTTGGTGGCCACAACGAATGCACCGCGCGCTCCTTCTGACTCGTTGTACAAAGCCCTCATTTCAAAGGGGTAGTTGTACGCTGCAATGACGGTGGCCTCGCTCAATCCGTTGCCCATGTCCACTTGCATGATCTCCACATCCCAATTCACCCCAACGCCCCCATTCCCGTTGTCACCTGCCGCACCGATCATGCCCGAGACAGATGTCCCATGGCCACCGGCGCCAATGGCATCGGTGTTGGTCCCTGAGTTCCAGCCGTTGTAATCGTCCACGAAACCATTCAAATCGTCGTCCACCCCGTTGCCCGGAATCTCTGCGTCATTGACCCAATGGTTGTCGATCAAATCCACATGATTGTAGTTGGAACCTCCCCCCTCAAGCACAGCCACAACGATGCGTGATCCGTCAGAAGCGGCGCCCCCGGTGGTGATGTCCCAAGCCAGGTCGGAATCGATGTCGTGGTCTCCCGGCTCCACATGGTGCCACTGCTGCCCCAAAGAAGGGTCATTGGGCAAGGTCTCACGGGGCTGCACTTCGTGGTTGAACTGCGCTGCTTTCAAGCGACGGTCGTCCTGCAGCGCGCGAAGCACCGCCCAATCTTGGGCAGGCGTGCCCGTGTTGGGCAGTTGCATCAAATGAATGTTCGCGCGAGGAGACAAAGCCTTCACCCACTCCAAGCCATGCGAAGAGGCGACTTTGGACGCGTCTTGCTGCTGGTGGAACATCACAATGAATTCTCCGGCCAAGTGACCTTGGGCAGAGGAAGAAAGCGGGAGCCAGAGGCACAGGGCCAAGGTCCCCAGGACAGAAATGTTGCGCATGTGGTTCATGTTGTGTTTTGATTTGCGTTGCAGGATGTCAAACATAGTGGTGACAAGACTTGGACCATCCATTTTTCATATGAGTTGCATCTGCAAGGTCCAAAATGAAGGAATGGGGTCAGAAAGAAGTGTCGAACTTCAACATCACATGCCGCGGTGCGCCCATGATTCCTGGCCTTGTGCTCACCACCGCATTGGTCAAGTTGTTGACGACCAAACTGAAGTTTTGGCCCTTGGGCGCACGGTAGACAAGTCGGGCATCCCACCTCCTGGAACCATCGGTGAATTGCTCCCTGTAGTTCACAAGGCCACTGATCAACTCTTCAAAATACCAATCCACCGCATCGATGAAACTCTGCTGGTTGAGTGCGAAACCTGCCGTGAACCTCCCCATGTCCCATTCTACATCCACCTTGACCGAACCACTGTTCCTGTACTTCAAGAGGGAGCCGGCCGTGACCAAACTGTCCCTGCTGTCTCCAAAGCTTTGGAAAAAGTTTTGGAGGTACACCCCCAAGCTGTCCTGGGCCGGATCGTTGGTCAAGTCGCCAGCGTAGTTGTACGTTCCTCCCGCCACAATGCGCACCGGCATTCGGCCAATCTTCATGTCTCCTGACAACGATGCTTCAAACCCTGAAATCCTGGTTCTGCCGAGGTTCAGAGGTTGAAAGAAGAACTGGGGCACCCCATCTTCGATGACAATGGTGCCATTGGAGTCCGTCTCCGCAAGCAGGGTGTACTCAATCATCTCGTCGTAGTTGAGCATGAAGGCCGCCACGTCAAGGAGAAGACTCCGGTCCCCTTTGGCAAATTCATGCACGAACCCAAGTTCGAGGTTGTTGCCAGACTCACTGATCAAGTCCACGTTGCCGCGGATGTTGATGCCGTCGGTCAACGACCCCTCGACGTACTTTTCAGCAATGGAAGCAAACCGCAAAGACTCTCCATAGGAGAAGCGCAGGTTGGTGTTGGCACCCAACTGACGGTTCATCCCAAAGCGCCAAATGGGCCCGGAACTTTCCGAGTAAAACCCTGGATTTTCATTGGACTCTGCCCGAACGCCGCCAGAAAGTTTCCATCCACTCTTTGCCCATTCCACTTGGCCAAAGACAGCAGGATTGAACGTGTACAACTCAATCCCAGGATACAGACTCGAAAACGATTTCTGGGCGGATCCGTACGCCCCCCATTGTGTGGTCAGGTGGCTGCCAAAAGTTCGCACATTCCTGTACTGCATCATCGCCAAGTTGCTGGTCATCGATGGTTCCGGCCTTTGGTCTCTCACAAGCCAAAGGTTGGGGAAGCTCATGTTTGCCAAAGGCACCCCAAAGTCTGCCGAGCTTCCGAATCGAGAATTTTGGTAAATCCGCGCATTGAGATGATGGGTGCCGCCTTTTTCGAGTGGAGCATAAGTGGCCCAGGCATCCGCATGCCAATTGATCCAGCGGTCCTCACTGGAGGTGCCGTCCATGGGCAGGTACGCATTGGTCGTGTAATCGTCCCAGAGGATGAACCTCCCCATTTGTTGGTATTGGCATTGAACGGCCGCGCCGACTTGCCATTTGGGAGAAAGCCTCCAACGCAACTTGGCATTGCCGCGGGCACGCTGTTCATGCCCCACAGCGAGGTAGGTCTTGTCGGAAAAAACACTGCCTCCGGCAACAACATCAACTTTCCCAAAGGCTTGCCTGTGGGACACGCTCATCCCGTTGGACACTGGAGAATAACTGTTGTCCCACCACTGCCAATCTTCGGAAGGAGGACTTTGGTAGGTGCCGTTGAACACACTGACCACCGTTTCCGGCTCAGACTTGGGCCAAACCGTCCGCATGTGGATCACCCCATTCGAAGCGCCAGATCCGTACATTGAAGACGCAGACGACTTGACCACCTCCACCTGGCCCACATGCTCCATGGGCAAATAAGACCACCAAATTTCCCCCAAGTCTCCACTGACCATGGGCATGCCGTCCAACAGCATCTGCACCCTTGTACCAACACCATAGCTGTAACCGGAACCTCCTCGGATGCTGACCTGGCCGTCCAAAATGGACACTCCAGGGGTTTTGGCCACCAAGCCTTTCAAATCCAACGCATTTGAACTTTGGGCCAAATACGGCTTCAGCAGGGTCACAGGAGCCGTCTCCTCCTGAACGCTGGAGCCTGAAATGCTCGCCGTCACCACCACCTCGCCAATCTTTTCCGTTTGCGCACGCAAGGAGATCCGCCCCCCTTGTGCTTCAATGGCGGCGCAACTCAACTCCAGCGGCTCATAGCCCACAAAACTGAAGGAAGCCCAACAGTTGGATGGACAGTGCAATTGATTCTCGAGGTTGGGCAACCCCCCAAATGCATCCGTGGCCAAGACATCGAATGCACCATTGGACGTTTCCCCACAACCAAATTTCACCGTCACCCCCGGAAGCCCCAAAGACGTCTTGTCGGATGCGTCCACCACCTGCCACCCGCTGCCTGAAGAAGTCTGGGCGATCGCAGAAAAGACTGTGGGTCCGCAAAACGCCACGAAGGACAACACTCCTTTCCAACCACACACATGCAAGGCCTTGTTGAACTTGGTCATGGCGCGAAATTGGGGGAAGTTGCATCCCCCACCCCCCTTTTGCGTGGCATTTTCTTCACGAAATTGTCCTCATTCATCCACACCACCAACACCGCACCATGCCTCTGCTCCAACCTTCACGCCTCCTTTTCTTGGTTGCAACTGTCATGGGGTTGCTTGCATGCTCGACCCCAAATGAGCGTCGCCAATGGCGTCTCCCATGCTCCGTCCGGACCCTTGATGTTTTGACGCCGCTTCACGTCCGATATGCGGGGTCGAATGGCTGGGTGGGCCAAACTCTCGACGGTGGCCAAACTTGGGAACACCTCCAGTGGACGGCACCTGATGGTTCCCACCCTTCCTTTCGGGCTTCAGGTGTGAGCCGAAGCCATTGGCATGCTGTGGGCATTGCCTCTCCGTCCTGGATGGCCAGGACGACCCTGACCGGACTGCAGCCCGAGTGGACGTTCCACGACACCACACCGGCCATGTTTTTGGACGCCATGGCATGGATCGACGGAGAAACAGGCATCGTGTTGGGGGACAACGCAATGGGCTGCATGACCTTTTTGCGAAGCACCGATGAAGGGACCCATTGGCAACGCATTCCATGCGAAGACTTGCCCAAGCCCAGGCCAAACGAGGCAGCTTTTGCAGCCTCCAACGGCAACCTCTGTGCCAAGGGCGATACAGCATGGGCCTTCACAGGAGGTGCATCCTCGAGGGTCTTTCGAAGTTTGGACCGTGGGGCTTCATGGACGGCCTACGACATGCCCATTGTGCAAGGTGGGGCCATGACCGGAGCCTTTTCCGCCACCTTCTCGGATGCACGTTTGGGCTGGGCCATGGGAGGCGATTGGTCCCGGCCCGACGACAACAATGGCAACTTGGTCCAAACTTTGGATGGTGGCGAGTCTTGGAGCCTGCTCGCTGAAGGCCAAGGGCCCGGCTATCGGTCGAGCATTGTGCACCATCCCAAAGACCACAATGTGCTGGTCGCCAATGGCTTCGCTGGATTGGAGTGCAGCAACGATTGGGGAGCCTCATGGCAGTCCATTTCCGACAGTGGAAGCTACGTGGCCCGGTTCTCTCCCGATGGACTTACCTTGTGGTTGGCAGGAAAAGAAAGCCTCGAAAAAAGAAGGTGGCCAGCCAATGCAAAGTGAACCCCATGGCGAATTCCACAAAAATTTTGGCAGATTATCAGCGCTTGGCTGCTGAAGTGGAAGCCGCTGCAGGCTTTGATGTCACTTGCACGAAAGACTGCCAAGTTTTGTCCGCAGAATTGAAAACCCATGACCCTCGGTTCACAGTGTCCACCTCGACCCTGAAGCGGTTTTTTGGATTGGTCCAAAACACAAGCGCACATTCTGAATCTACCCTGAATGCCCTGGCACGCTTTGTGGGAAGCACGTCTTACCGTCGATGGCTCGAACGCTCCATCTTGAATAAGGTTGCGACCTTGACCAACCCGGAATCCGTGGCCAACGTCCCTTCAGTTGGTCCTGGCTCCGACGAAGACCTCAAACAACGCATGCGCGTTTTCCTGCACCATCATCGAAACGAGGCACTCTTGCAATTGAGAAAGCCGGAATTCGATCGCCTGAGGTTCTTGTGGTTTGAGATGTACCGACGGGGCACGTTTGACATGGCATTGTGGTCAGAAATCAAGCAGCATGCCCACATCCACAACTACATTTTGGAGCAATTTCCGCCCCTGGACTTCATGGCGTCCTTTGGCGAAGTGATGGTCAGGGAATACCTCGATCAGTCAAGCAACCCCTTGCAAAGGGCATATGGACAAGGTATCGTCGCGGCAGGCATGGTGGCCAAAGGCAAGCCATGGTCAAAGGTCATGGAACAGTTGCCAAGGACGACCAAGTTGGACCCGAATGCCCACCCATTGGTGCAAGCCAGGAACCTTGGCATCATTTTGCTGGGCCTCAAGGAAACCGGGGTCTCTCATGAACAACATGAAGAAACAAAAGCGCTCATCCTCAAAGGGTTGAAAGAAGACAAGGCCATTTGGCCGCAATGGTGTCACCACCAATGCTACTTTGCCTTCAACTTGGCCGATTGGGCAGTCATGGCCGAGGACCTGGAGGTCATCGAAGCTGTGCAAGAAAACATCCTGGCCTTTCGCCAGACGTCAGACAAGTTTGGCTCTGACCTTCAAATGGAATTGTTGCTGGACTTGCGCATCCTTTGGCACCACATCATGTTGGGCCAAAAAGAACAGGCGTCCTCCATGTACAATGAACTTGACGGGCATACGTTCCACACCATGGAGAGTCGAACCCTGCGCATGTGGATGGAAGGTGCGAGAGCCATTTTTCGTCCAGGAGCGCGGGAATTGGCCCTTGGTGAGATGAGGCATGCCTCCATCCTCAGCAGATACAGTGGCTTTTATGACAGGATCCACTCCCTGACGCTGCAGCATCTGGACTGAACCACCGCGCAAGCAAAAGGGCCTGCCGTGGCAAGCCCTTCTTCGCGAACGTTTTGGTTAAGGCATCCCTCTCAAGATGCATCGCAAAATGTCCTTTAATCTAGGTACCCGCTGCATTTCGACCTGTAAAAATCCAAATTGACCTGGTTTGAACAGATTTTTTTCAGACCTTTTTGAAAAAAGTATCAATTGGGAATCTGAACCTTGGGCCGTACACGCCCTTCTCAGTGCGGCGACCGGCAGAAATGACCATGTTCACTTCCGCGCGTCTGGGAAGACCAAGCAATCTCTTCACACGCCAGCTGTCCATGCCCTCCATCGGGCAAGTATCAAACCCTTCAGCCCTCATGGACAACATGAAATGGGATGCCGCCAATGCTGTGCTCTTGTGTGCCCAAACCCGCATGTCCGCCCACCCTACAGGCTCCCTGGGCGTGGCTTTCCCGATGCCACGGATGAAAAACCAGATTCGTTTCACCCATGCAAATGCCCCTTGGGTGTAGGCTATTTTCGTGATTTTCCTGAAGTACTGGAATGCACGTTCTGGCGCATCTCCCCTTTGCTCCAAAGCCTTCAACGTCCAGTCGTTGTTGCGCCGCCAAAGGTCAGGCCTCGCCACAAAGACGAACAGTTCAGGTGCTGTCGAAGCAGCAGGTTGCCCCAAGCAAGCGTGGACCAATCTTTGCTTCAGCGCAGGTGTCACCACCTGGTGAACCTCCCAGCATTGCAAGTTGGACGAGTTGGGTGCCTTTTGTGCGGCTTCGATGCAACGGGCAATGACCTCTGCCGGCACAGCATCCACTGCATAGATGCGGACACTTCGCCTGGAGTCCACCACCTTGTAGAAGGCCTCTCTGTCCATAGGAGGCATTTGCTGGGCTGGTTGAGGGTCGCGCTGGACGCCTTCAAACATCTTGACCTTCACCATCAGGAGGACGCTAGGATTTCAGGCCCGATGGCAACTTGAGCCTGAACGGCTTCGTCGGACCACGTCAGTGCATTCAACCAACGCCTTTCCGCGCGAAGCCAATCCTCCTCCGTCGCAGCGTGGATGGTCACCATGGGATCACCCGAATGAAAGGAAGTTCCTGCCAATGGAAGTGACGTCAACCCCACCGAAGGATCCACTTTAGCGTCAGGAGCGGTTCTGCCCCCGCCAAGTTCCACGACGGTCATCCCCACTTGACGCACGTCATAGCCAGCAAGAAACCCTTTGCGCGGACTGCGCACTTGACGGACCACTTGTGCCTTGGGCAAAACAGCATCAGGATGCTCTGCTGCCTTCGGGTCGCCTCCCATGGCTTCGATGCCCTTGGCCCATTTCTCAAGTGCCATCCCATTGTCTCGGACGGTTTCGAGAGCCACTCGAGCTTCCAGCTTGGAAGCATACAAACCACACTGAACCAGCAACGACTCGCCCAATGAAAGGACCACTTCGTTCAACCTGGGATGCCTTCCCACCTCTCCTTTCAAATACGCTGAGGCCTCTTTGACTTCCACTGCATTTCCTGCAGACCATGCCAATGGAACGGACATGTCTGTCATCAAGGCGGAGGTCCTCATGCCTGCTCCATTGCCAACGTCCACCATGCTCTGTGCCAAAGCCCTTGCTTCTTGTTCGTTCTGAAGGACAGCACCATTGCCAAATTTGACATCGAGGATCAAATCCTCCAAGCCCGCCGCCAATTTCTTCGAGACGATGGAGGTGGTGATGAGGCCAAGATGCTCCACGGTGGCAGTCACGTCTCTGGTGGCGTAGATGCGGCGGTCTGCAGGTGCCAAATCTTCGGTTTGCCGCACAATGGAAAACCCATGGGACTTCACGGCCTTTTGGAAGTGCTCGACAGAGACCCCTGTTTGATACCCAGGGATGGACTCAAGTTTGTCGATGGTGCCCCCTGTGTGGGCCAAACCCCGCCCAGCGATCATGGGCACAAAAGCCCCACAAGCAGCAAGCATCGGCGCGAGCATCAACGACACTACATCCCCCACACCGCCTGTGCTGTGTTTGTCCACAATCGGCCCAGACAAGTCTGTGGCTTGCCATGAAAGGACACGCCCAGAATCTCGGACCGCCAAGGTCATGCCCACCCGCTCGTCCACGGTAAGGTCCTGGAAATACACTGCCATGGAAAAAGCGGCGATTTGTGCTTCCGACACGGACCCCGAGGTGACGCCTTCCACAAAGGCGCGAATCTCCTCAAGGGACAGCGTCCCTCCATCTCTTTTCTTTTGGATCCACTCCTGCGGCAGACCCACATGCTTCTCCAACCCACTCATCCCATGGCGACAAAGAAGCCCGCAATGGTGCCGGACATCAAGTTCGACATGGTGTCCGCCAGCACTGCCAGCAGTCCCAATCGGGCAATGTCCTTCCTGCGGGATGGGGCCATTCCGCCCAATCCTCCCAACAGGATGGCAATGGAGCTCAGATTGGCAAAACCACAGAGGGCAAAAGACACAATGGCCTTGGTCTTGGGTGACAAGATGACTTCAGGATTTTCTGCGAGGTACGGGGCAAAATTCAGGTAGGCCACGAATTCATTGACCACGAGTTTTTGGCCGATGAAGGACCCCGCAGTGACCGCTTCTGTCCATGGGACCCCCAACAAAAATGCCAGGGGCGAAAAGGCCCATCCGAGCATCATTTCCAAGGTCAGTTCTGGCATGCCGAACCATCCGCCAATCCCGCCAAGTACGCCATTCAACACTGCGATCAAGGCCACGAATGCCAGCAGCATGGCCCCGACATTCAGGGCAAGGTGCAAACCAGAGGCCGCCCCGCTGGCGGCGGCATCGATGACATTCACAGGTGCATCTTCCGAAAGGTCAGCCTCCAAATCTGTGGCAGGCGTGTCCACCTCGGGCACCAAAAGCTTGGCAAAAAGAAGTCCTCCTGGAGCGGACATGAAACATGCCGCAATCAGGTATTCCACGGGGACCCCAATGAGGGCATAGCCCGCCAGTGCCGATCCAGCCACAGAGGCCAATCCTCCCACCATGACGGCAAAGAGTTCAGAATTGGTCATGCCTGCGATGAAGGGCTTGACCACAAGCGGTGCCTCGGTTTGCCCTACAAAGATGTTGGCTGTGGCACTCATGGACTCCGCTTTGCTCGTGCCCAGTACTTTTTGAAGGGCACCACCAATGACCCGAATGATCCATTTCATCAGACCAATGTGGTAGAGCACTGCAATCAATGCAGCAAAGAAGACAATGATGGGCAAGACCTTCAGTGCAAAGACAAAGCCCACACCCTCTGACGTCAGTCCACCAAACAAAAAATTGATGCCTTCGTTACCGTAATCCAGCAGTTTGTTGACCCCGTCGGTCATGGACGACAACATCTTTTGTCCCCAAGGCACCTTCAAGACAAACGCTCCCAAGCCAAATTGAAGGGCAAAGGCACCTCCAATGGTTCGCCATTGAATGGCCTTTCGGTTCCGGGACAACCCGAACGCGAGGCCAAGCAAAACGGCCATTCCTACTGCACTCATGAACATGGGTACAAGCTAACGCTCAAAGCCCCTGAGAACAACCTCCTGCGGGGCTCACTTTTGTTTTGCGGGCGTCTCACCTCCTCCGAGTCCATGGGCATCAAAGGCGAAAGGCATGAGGTTGGCGGCGCTCGCTGACATCGTCACCACTTCGTCTCGAACTTGCAAGAGGATTTGGATCGGTGTGCCCTGCCGACGCTCTGCCTCAAGAAGGACCTGCCTGCAGCCCCCACAAGGCATGAACGCCTCGGCAATCGCATTGTGAGAGGGTGAAACAATGGCCACGGCCTCCATGGTCACCCCAGGGTGTTGCGATCCCGCGGCAAACACCGCCACACGTTCACCACACATCCCCGACGGATAGGCCATGTTTTCTTGGTTGCTTCCTTGCACCACTTCACCGTTCGCCAGCCGGACCGCTGAACCAACTTGAAACTGGCTGTAGGGCGCATAGGCATTGTCAGCTGCATGGTGGGCGGACTTCAACAATGCCTGCAAGTGCTTGGGTAACTGCTCCACTTCCGCCACGTTCACTTGGCTTGTCCAAGTTCTGCTTTCCATGACGTTTTGACTCATGGACATTCAGTTCCAAAGGCAGACAACACGAGGAGCACATCGTCCACGGCCACAAACCCATCTCCCGTCAAGTCCGTGGTGCAATCCACCTCACAACCAAACTCCGAGAGCACCGCAAGCACATCCCCTACGTCTATGGCGCCATTGTTGTTGAGATCTTCGAGACAAAGCGATGTCCCATCGCAGTTGAATCCAGGATCAGGGTAAAAACAGGTGCCCTCGTCCGTGGCCGTTGGATCGTAATTGCATGCCGTCGCATCCTGACAACCCACGCACTCGCATGAATCGCAGATGCCGTCCCCATCAACGTCCGCCAGACACGTCCCATCACAGTCGTAGGTGCATGTCCCACAGCTCGTTTCAACCACAGA
>JBELJW010000037.1:0-13008 GCA_042089975.1 Flavobacteriales bacterium
CGCCTTGCGCGAAATGAAGTGCTCAATCCGGCCCATGACTTGGGCGGGACAGTCGATGCGGTTGGGACAATGGTGCTGGGCCTCCCCTTCCTTTCGCTTGAGGTCATGTCCACAAGAGGGACAGGCCGCAGGGAAGCCGATGGCAGGCGGTGCAAAGAGCCCCTCTCCATGGGCCTCACTGCGGTCGACGCCCACAATTTTGGGGATGATCTCCCCCCCTTTTTCCACGAACACCATGTCGCCCTCGCGCAAATCCAGCCTGGCCATTTGGTCGGCGTTGTGCAAACTCGCTTTCTTGACCGTGGTCCCTCCCAACTGCACAGCGTCCAATTCAGCCACGGGCGTGACTGCGCCTGTCCGCCCCACTTGGTAGCGAACCGACTTCAACTTGGTGCGCACCCGCTCCGTTTCAAATTTGAAGGCGATGGCCCATCGGGGACTCTTGGCGGTCATCCCCAAGCGCTTTTGGTGGTCGTAGCGGTTCACTTTGATGACAATGCCATCAATGGCAAAATCCAACCGATGCCTGGCCTCATTCCAGTAAGACACAAACCCCATGACCTCTTCAACGCTCTGGGCCACCTCCAATCGACGGCCGTCTGGGGTTTTGAATCCCCAAACCTTTGCCATCGCCACAGCTTCGCTGTGGCACTCCACCTCCGCCCCTGACATGGTCTGCGCGTCGACGTTGTAGATCATGCAATCCAAAGGCCTCGTGGCCACCACTTTGCTGTCCTGCAATTTGAGGGTTCCGGCAGCCGTGTTCCTGGGGTTGGCAAACTCTTGCTCCCCCGCTTCTCGGCGTGCCAGGTTCAATGCCTCGAAGTCCGGCCACGGGAAATAGATCTCTCCACGGATTTCGAGAGGATCGGGGGCACCCGATTGGAGTTGCAGCGGCAAGGTCCGAATCGTCGCCACATTGGCACGTACGTCCTCTCCGGTGGTTCCATCGCCTCGTGTCACAGCCCGGACCAATTTCCCTTGCTCGTACCAAAGGCTGATGGCCACACCATCGTATTTGAGCTCCATCACAAATTCAACCTCCTCGTCCGGCAGTCCCCCCTTCACCCTTTCCACCCATTGGGCCACTTCTTCAGAATTGTAGGTGTTGGACAAAGACAACATGGGCGACCGGTGCGCCACTTTTTCAAATTTGTCTGTCAGGTCACCACCCACCCGCTGCGTAGGCGAATGAGGGTCTTTCCACTCTGGATGAGAGGCCTCAAGCCCCACCAACTCCTCCAGCAGAGCGTCAAACTCACGGTCAGAAACGACGGGATCTGCGAGCACGTAGTAACGATGGTTGTGCGCATGCAATTCCTCGCGCAGCTGTTCGATTCGGGCCCGGACATCCATCTTATAAAGATACCGAACGTTGGCCCAACGCATGCCTCGGTTGCCCCTGCATGTCGTATAGAATTTCCACGTTTTCCCAACCATCCATCTCTGACCACATCCGTCCAATATCGAGCGCATGGTCCACATGGCATTCCATGCCCAGCCATCCTCCCTCCTCAAGCCCCCCTTGAAGGCTCCAGGACCACAGTGCACGGCAAAACTTCAATGCATCGTCGTCGGGCACAAACAGGGCCAAGTGGGGCTCGTGGCTCACCACCCTGGGGTGCATGTCTGCGGCTTCTGCGCTTGGGATGTAAGGAGGGTTGGACACCACCACAGAGGCACCATGTCCTAGGCCTCTCGCTGGAGCCAGCAAATCTTGGACGTCAAACATCACCTCCAAACCGTGTCGCTTGGCATTGCCACGCGCCATTGTCACTGCATCTTGGGAAATTTCCAACCCCACGACATGGGCATGTGGAGACCGCTTCTTAAGGGCCAAGGCAATGCATCCTGATCCGGAGCACCAGTCCACGACCAGAGGCGGAAGCCCTCCCTTTGCATGCGGGGGAATTTTCTTCGCCATTGCCACAGCCAACTCCTCGGTTTCAGGTCGAGGAATCAGAACCTTGGGGGACACGGACAATGCCAATCCATCAAACCACGCCTCGCCCAACACGTGCTGGATCGGCTTGCCTTCAGCCAATCGGTCGGCATGGACAGCCAATCGGTCCAACGCCGATTCGCTCCATCGATGGCGCTCCGTCATCCGCTGCCCACGTGACTTTCCAGAAACATGCTCCAGCAGCCACCTCACCATGCCGTCGCGTTCATCTTGCTCCACAGGTTGCAGCCGTGCGCGAAGCCATTCCTTGACCCTTTCCTCCGAGTTCTCTGCTGGCCATGGGGGGTTGCCTCGCCTGACCTCCGACATCACGCCTGCGCCTTGCCGGCTGCAGCCACCAGCCATTCCGCCGTCGCACGGTTGGTGGCCAAGGCCACATTGTGCACATCGCATTGACGCAGCAGCATGTTCACGTCGGGTTCATGAGGATGCTTGCCCATGGGGTCGCGAAAGAAAATGACGGCATCGAGCCGTCCCTCCGTGATTCGGGCAGCGATTTGAGCATCTCCACCAAGTGGCCCGGAAGCGAGCCTCTCCACCGTCAAACCCAACTCCTCAATCCGGCCCCCAGTGGTTCCTGTGCCCACCAACTCCAGTTGTGAAAACCACGTCAAGTGGTTTTGGACAAACTCCACCAAATCATCTTTTTTTCCGTCGTGGGCAATGAGTGCGACGCGCTTCAAATTCATAGTCCAAATGTACCCCAAGGGCACACACGACAGGTCACGGGATTCAGAACAAAGTCGCCTGGCCTTGATCCTCCGCAGGGTCCTCCGCACCATCCTCCGCAGCAGACTCCGCCACGGGCTCCTGAGAGGTCTGAACCTGGGCCTCAGCCCTGTCCTTGGCTTCGCGCATGTCGTCTGCCTCGCGTGCCGTTTGGAGTTCTTTTTCCAAGGCTTCCTCCAAAGCGACCACGGGGGCCTCGATCGCCACCTCTGTGATGGGCAACGCGCTCAGTTTGTTGCCGAGGGCTTTGACACCTTTGACTGAAATGAAGCCGCGCAAGTCCACCACGTCGTCCTCGCGGTCCCGCGTGTGCTTGAACCTGCGGTTGTAGCGGATCCGGACGTGAGGGTGATGCAGGGTGGAGGCCACCCAGAGTTTGGACTGGGCATGGTCACCAATGAACCCCGTCGGATTTTTGCTGAATTCTGGCAAGAACCGCTTGACAAACCACTCGTCTTTTTCCCCCTCGTAGTAAACCACTGACACGGCGCGGTCGGGGTCAAACTTTTCGAGGTGGATCATTTTCTCGTCAAAATGCGTGCTCAAGTCAAAGCCGGAGAACACATAGTTGCCCGTCTCCAGCAGGACCAGAATCTTGTCCTCTGCCTTGAAGTCTCCCAAGAATCGCCCTCTTCCATCCGCGTTGAGGCGGCGGACAGTTTCGTCGTACCAGACCTTCCTTGCACCCAGGGTGCTTACGCCTGCCTCCTTCAATTCCACCTTGCGCACAGGGAATTTGGACACCAAGTTGCCTCCTGCCCCACGGCCTTTGATGCCGATGTCACTGAAATCGACATCAAACTTGACCTTCTTCAACCTTGCTTGGGCCCTCAAAAACACAGAAACCACTTCCGCCTCTCCATTGGGGTTGGCCGTGAAGTACAGCAACTTGGACTTGGGCGTCCCCTTGGTGATGGGGTATTCTCGGTCGCGGGTGATGCTTGTGACATTGAACCTCTTCACCAGGCTCTTGCCCGTGGCCCCATCCAAATAAATGGTGTTGTAGGTGGTGCGTTTGTCGCCGCGCTTCCACACTGCGACATACAGGAGGTTCTTGCCAAAGAAGGCCTTGGAAGAAACTTTGCTGACTTTCATGGTACCGTCGCTTCGGAACACGATGATGTCGTCGATGTCCGAGCAATCTCCTAGGAGTTCTCCCTCTGTTCGTTTGAGACCTGTGCCCACAAACCCCTCCTCCGCATTCCAATACAACTTGGCGTTGGCCACGGCCACCTTGCTGCGATCGATGGACTCGAAGGTGCGCAACTCGGTTTTGCGTTCTCGGCCTGGGCCGTATTTCTCCTTGAGGTTTTTGAACCATGCGATGGCATAGTCCGTCAGGTGGTCGAGGTGGTTTTTGACCCGCTCAATGCCTCCCTCCAAACCCGCAATTTTCTCATCCGCCTTGAAGCTGTCGAACTTGGAAATGCGTTTGATGCGGATTTCGGTCAAGCGCGTCACATCCTCATCTGTCACTTCCCGCAGCAAATGCTTGATGTGGGGCTTCAAGCCCGCGTGGATGGCCTTCAAAATCTCATCCCAAGTTTCGCACTCCTCAATGTCGCGGTAGATGCGGTTCTCGATGAAGATTTTTTCCAAAGAAGCAAAATGCCAAGTCTCCTGCAGCTCCCCCAACTCAATCTCCAACTCCCTCTGCAAGAGGTGTCGAGTTCTGTCGGCACTGATTTTCAAGATTTCTGACACCCCCATGAACACTGGCTTGTCATCGAATACGACACAACTGTTGGGCGCAAGGCTGACTTCACAATCCGTGAATGCGTAAAGGGCATCCAGCATCTTGTCCGGCGAAATGTTGTTCGCCAAATGCACGACGACCTCCACCTTCTCAGCGGTGTTGTCCTCGACCTTTTTGATCTTGATTTTGCCCTTGTCGTTGGCCTTGAGAATGCTTTCGATCAAGGACCCAGTGGTCACCCCGTAGGGCACTTCGCGCACCACGAGCGTCTTGCTGTCGAGCTTGTCGATGCGGGCGCGAACGCGCACCCGGTCCCCGCGCAGTCCGTCGTTGTAGTTCTCCATGTCGGCCATGCCGCCCGACGCGAAGTCGGGGTACAGCTTGAACCGCTTGTTTTGGTAGTGTGCGATGCAAGCATCGATCAACTCCACAAAATTGTACGGCAGGATCTTGCACGCCAAACCAACGGCGATGCCATCCACTCCGCTTGAAAGCAGCAGCGGAAATTTGACGGGCAAGGTCTCAGGCTCTTGGTTGCGTCCATCGTAACTCGAGAGCCACGTGGTGGTTTTCGCATTGAAGAGCACCTCCAGTGCAAACTTGCTCAGCTTCACCTCGATGTAACGTGGCGCCGCAGCGCGGTCGCCAGTCAAAATGTTGCCCCAGTTTCCTTGGCAGTCCAACAGCAGCTCACGTTGGCCGATTTGGACCATGGCATCCCCGATGCTCGCATCTCCGTGCGGGTGGAACTTCATGGTGTTGCCAATGACATTCGCCACCTTGTGGAAGCGACCATCGTCCATTTCGCGCAAACTGTGCAAAATCCTGCGCTGCACTGGCTTCAATCCATCGTGCTGGTGGGGCACGGCACGCTCGAGAATCACATAGCTCGCATAGTCGAGGAAATAGTCGTTGTACATCCCTCGAACGGGAATGACATGTTCCATTTCACCCGCCTCGGCAGCTGCATCCTCTCCAGCGAACTCGTCGTCCCGCTCGTCTCGATCGTCGTTGTGAAGGTCCTCGTTGACACTCATGCTTCCGTCACTTCGTCTTTCTCCACTCGGAGGTTCTCAATGATGAATTTCTGCCTGTTGGGGGTGTTCTTGCCCATGAAGAACCCGAGCATTTCCTGAAGGCTCTGCTCCTTGCCAATCACCACAGGGTCCAAACGGATGTCTTCGCCAATGAAGTGGCTGAACTCACTGGGGCTGATTTCTCCCAACCCCTTGAATCGCGTGATCTCTGCCCGTGCCCCCAGGTCTTGGAGGGCTTGGTGCTTCTCCATGGGGTCGTA
Organism: Flavobacteriales bacterium; assembly: GCA_042089975.1. Lineage (GTDB taxonomy): Bacteria > Bacteroidota > Bacteroidia > Flavobacteriales_D > Sanyastnellaceae > UBA11663. The sequence continues at coordinate 5,686 of JBELJW010000037.1, forward strand.
GCAATAGCGCGTCTCTTTCTTGTTGCGGACCCGAAAAAGAGGGGTCTGAAGCACGTAGAGGTGTCCACGTTTGACCAAATCTGGGAAGAACTGCAAAAAGAAGGTGATCAGCAGCAGGCGAATGTGCATGCCGTCCACATCCGCATCGGTGGCGATGACCACCTTGTTGTAACGCAAGGTGTCCAATCCATCCTCGATGTTGAGGGCCGCCTGAAGCAAATTGAATTCTTCATTCTCGTAGACCACCTTCTTGGTCAGCCCAAAACTGTTCAAAGGCTTCCCTTTCAAACTGAAGACGGCCTGTGTCGCCACATCTCTGGCCTTGGTGATCGAGCCTGAAGCGGAGTCTCCCTCGGTGATGAACAATGTGGTTTCTTCGTTCCTGTCCTTTTTGCTGTCGGTGAGGTGCAACCGACAATCGCGGAGCTTTCGGTTGTGCAGCGATGCCTTTTTCGCGCGCTCACGCGCCAGCTTTTTGATGCCCGCAAGGTCCTTGCGCTCCTTCTCACTTTGGACAATTCGGGCCTGCAAGGCCTGTGCGGTCTCTGGATTCCTGTGCAAGAAGTTGTCAAGCTCCCGCTTGAGAAATTCGAACACAAAGCTTTTCAGTGTGGGCCGGTTGGGTCCCACATCTTGAGATCCCAGCTTGGTTTTGGTTTGGGATTCAAAGACGGGCTCCTCCACCTTGACGGCGACGGCTGCAGAAATCCCGCCTCGGATGTCCTGGGCATCGTAATCCTTGCCAAAAAAATCGCGCACCACCCTGATGTAGGCTTCGCGGAAGGCGCTTTGGTGGGTGCCTCCCTGGGGTGTGAATTGACCGTTGACGAAGCTTTGGTAGTCCTCCCCGTAGGCGTCAGTGTGTGTCAACGCCACTTCGATGTCCTCTCCCTTCAAATGCATGATGGGGTAGCGCAGCTTGCTGTCCAGTCGGTCCTCCAGAAGGTCTTTGAGGCCATGTTCACTCCTGAACTTCTCCCCATTCAAGTACAAACTCAACCCCGTGTTCAGGTAAGCGTAGTTCCAAAGGAGCTTTTCAACATGCTCCATCCGAAATCGGTAGGCCTTGAAAATCTCTGTGTCTGGCTTGAATCGGATGCGCGTGCCGTCCCGTTTGGTGGTGGCTTCCAATGCAGCATCGTCGGTGAGCACGCCGGAAGTGAACCCAGCCCTTTTCATTTGGCCTTCACGCACACTTTCGACCACAAACTCCGTGCTCAGTGCATTCACCGCCTTGGTGCCCACTCCATTCAGACCCACAGACTTTTTGAATGCACGGCTGTCGTACTTGCCCCCTGTGTTGATCTTGGACACACAATCCACCACCTTGCCCAAGGGGATTCCCCGGCCGTAGTCTCGGACACGCACCTCATCGTCCTTGATGACCACTTCCACCTTGCGCCCATGGCCCATGGTGTACTCATCGATGCAGTTGTCCACCACCTCTTTGAGCAAAACGTAGATGCCGTCGTCGGCGTCCTTGCCATCGCCCAACTTGCCGATGTACATGCCTGGACGCATGCGGATGTGCTCCTTCCAATCGAGGCTTCGGATGTTGTCTTCTGTGTACGTGACTTGTTCTGCCATTTCAACTTCGAAAGTACCGAAGTGCAAGCTCCGATGCACGCAGGCCAAACCTCAACTTTTCCACACCACACGCGCCTTTCACACACCGATCGGTGCCTACCTTTCGGACCATGAAGGACCACGCCGATCACCCCGCCCACCCGGTTCGCCAACTCGAGCCGCTTGACCTCTGGAACCGATTCGCCGATTTGAACGCCATTCCCCGCCCCTCAAAGCATGAGGGCAAGGTGGTTGAATGGCTGCACACGTGGGCCAAACAAAAGGGTCTACAATCACTTCAGGATGAGGTAGGCAACGTATTGATTAAAAAGGATTCAACCCCAGGAATGGAGTCGATAAAAACAGTGGTCCTCCAAAGCCATGTGGACATGGTGTGCCAAAAAAACGCAGCGACCGATTTTGACTTCATGTCGGAGGGCATCCGGATGATGGTGGACGGCGATTGGGTGCGCGCAGACGGCACCACGCTCGGCGCAGACAATGGCATAGGCGTGGCCAGCATTTTGGCGGTGCTCGAAAGTCAAGACGTGCCCCACCCCGCTTTGGAAGCACTTTTCACCATCGACGAGGAGACGGGCATGACCGGCGCTTTGGGCCTGAAAGGAGGCTTTCTTTCAGGTGACATCCTCCTCAACTTGGACACCGAGGACGACGATGAGATCAGCATCGGATGCGCAGGAGGCGTCGACCTCACTTCACGGGGCACCTACACGGAGGAGACCACGGTGGATGAAGGCAACATGGCCCTAGAGATCGTGGTGCGCGGTGCATCCGGCGGCCACAGTGGAATGGACATTCACAAGGGATTGGCAAACGCCAACAAATTGGGCAACCGCGTTGTGCTTGAAGCACTGGACCACGTGGACCTGCGCGTCGCCCAGATCAAAGGAGGCGGGCTTCGAAATGCCATCCCACGAGAATCCAGAACGGTGGTCGTTTGCGCGAAAAGTGACCTGGACCCGCTCGCACAGGCCTTGACCCAAACCGCAGAACGCTTGAGAGCAGAGCATGGCACCACAGACCCCGATTTGGTGCTCGAGTGGAACCATGTGGACCTTCCGAGCCACGTCATGGGCGAAGAGGACCAGTACGCCTTGCTGCTCGCGCTTCAAGCTTGTCCAGTGGGCATCCACCGGATGAGCCCTGACATTGAAGGCTTGGTGCAAACCTCCAACAACTTGGCACGCGTGGATGTCAAAGGCGGGAAAGTTGAAATCCAATGCCTGAACCGGAGCAGTGTCGACTCGGAAAAAGACGACCATGCCAGAGGCATTGAGGCTGCCTTTGCTCTGGCAGGTCTCCAAACGGAGCGAAGTGGATCGTATCCTGGGTGGACCCCCAACCCCTCGAGCGAGGCCGTTGCGATGTGCCGCGCCCTGTACACGGAGCATTTTGGAGAAGACCCGCGTGTTTTGGCCTGTCATGCAGGACTTGAATGTGGCATCCTTGGAACGAACTACCCCAACATGGACATGGTGTCATTTGGCCCCAACATCCGTGGTGCCCACAGCCCCGACGAATGTGTTCAGATCAGCTCCGTTCAAAAGTTTTGGGGGTATTTCCTAGAAGTTCTTCACCGCACGCCTCAAGCCTGATTGGACATGACCCAAGGACCCTCCAAGCGCCCCCTCATTCTCGTCACCAATGACGACGGCATCACCGCACCTGGCATCCGCAACTTGGTGGAAAGCATCTCCGACTTGGGAGATGTCGTGGTCGTGGCGCCAGACAGCCACCAAAGTGGGATGGGACATGCCATCACCATCAGCAACATTCTGAAAATGTGGCCACATGAGTTTGGGGCCTCCAACATCAAGGCATATCGAACTTCTGGCACCCCAGTGGATTGTGTCAAGTTGGCGATTTACAAAATTTTGGACCGCAAACCGGACATCTTGCTGAGTGGAATCAACCATGGCAGCAACAGCTCCATCAATGTCATCTACTCTGGCACCATGTCCGCCGCAGTCGAAGGAGCCCTGGAAGGCATCCCGTCCATTGGCTTTTCGCTGTGCGACTTTGATGAACATGCAGACTTCACGGCTTCACGTGGGGTCGTCAGGACCTTGACCCAACAGGTCCTCCAACATGGCACACCCAAAGGCACATGCCTCAATGTCAACATCCCCAAAGTTGCACCGAGTGAACTCAAGGGCATTCGCATCTGTCGACAGGCTGCAGGGCATTGGGCCGATGCCTTCGAAGAAAGAAAGTCCCCTGGCGGCCGGCCATATTACTGGATGACTGGGAATTTCACCGACATTGACTCCGGAGAAGACACGGACGAATGGGCATTGCGCAACCACCATGTCAGTGTGGTTCCTGTGCAATACGACTTGACCGCCCACCACGCCTTGGCCGAGTTGAACCAATGGAACCTGCGACTTGAAGACTGAAAGGGCGCGATACGATCATTTTGCCACTGGATTGGCTGCGGGCATCGTCGGCACCTTGCTCGGAGGGTTGTTGCTGGGACAGTGGTGGGCTTGGGCCAACCACACCACGTTTCAAGACTTTTGGAAAACCGTGGTGCTGGGGAGCACCCTCTACCGCGACAGCATTCTCACAGCCAGCACGCTTCTCAATGTGGTGCTGTTTTGGCTGGCCAACCGAATGGACTGGGAACGGATTGCACAGGGAATCTTGGCGGTCATTCTGCTGACCGTGCCCCTCATCATTTATTTCCAATCCTCGGCCGGAACGTGGTGACATCCCGTTCCCTGCAGACCCCGGGGCACTTGAAGGTGTTCCTTGTCGCTGGCGAAGCCTCAGGCGACGCGTATGGCGCCATGTTGGTGCGCCAGCTTGAAGAAATGGCCCATCAACGAGGATGGCAAGCAGACTGTGTTGGCTGGGGAGGAGATGCCATGGCAGCCTCGGGCATGAAGGTGTTGACCCATTGCAATGACATCAATTTCATGGGGTTTTGGGAAGTGGCCCAAAACATCCTGACCATCTTCAAAAACCTGCGACGCATCCAGTCCGACATCGAAGATTTTGCCCCTGATGTGGTCGTGACCATCGACTTTCCGGGCTTCAACATGAGACTGGCAAAGCGTTTGAGAAAAACAGGCCATCCGGCCTTTAGGGTGCAATGGGTGACCCCCCAAATCTGGGCTTGGAAAGCCGGGCGGACCAAGGCTTTGGCCCAAGACTTCGACGTGGCCTGCCCCATCCTCCCATTTGAAAATGACCTCCTTTCGCAAGCAGGAGTGAACACCTGGAATGTTGGCCATCCGCTGCTGGACGCGCTCGATGGCGGCACCAAGCCTCCTCGCGAAAGGCCCCTCGCTTTGGCGATGCTCCCAGGATCGCGGCACCAAGAACTGCAACACCACCTCCCCATCCTGGTCGAAGCCGCTCGACGAGGAGCTGCCCAAGGAAGATGGGCGTTGCGCGACGTGGCCATCGCTGGAGCTCCCGGAAAGCAGCCCAAGGACTACCAATTGGCGGTGGATGCAGGTGTCGAGGTCGTGTTTGGGGCCACCGAGGAGGTATTGCAACGGGCCCAAATGGCATGGGTGGCCAGTGGGACCGCCACCTTGGAAGCTGCATTGGCGGGCACCCCACATGTACTCGTGTACCGAACGAGCCGGCTCACTTATGCTGTGGCCAAACAACTGGCGAAGGTGCCTTTCATCGGATTGCCCAACATCTTGCTGGGCCGGAAAGTCGTTCCTGAATTGATCCAAAACGAATTGACCCCTGAGGGTCTTTTGGGCTTGACGTTGGAGGACCTTGCCCCTCAGAAAAAGGCGTTTCAGGAAGTCGCCTCAAAGCTTGGTGGCCCAGGTGCCGCTGAACGTCTTGCCCAACACCTATTTCAAGTGCTGGGCTGAACCCGTTGTCCATCAACTCCCCCTCAGAACCCCAGCAGCTGCTGGCCTCTTGGCACCACGATGTTGATTCTGATTTGCGCAGTCCAGGTGCTTTCAGGGGCCATGTTCACTTCTGGCCAAACGACCTTCCCTGTGGCCGCGTCGTACATTCCTCCCTCGGTCGCTTGGACTTCAATGTCCCACCCCATGGCCAATGGAAGTTGCTCTTCGACCTCGATGGCAGCTTCTGTGGGACGCGCATTGTGCACCGTCAGTTCCCGCACTTGCTCCACCGCGTGTTTCCCACTCCACTTTCTTGTGCCACTGTCGTCACGAAGCAACTCACGTGCAATCCGGATGGTTTGGTCCATGCCCAATTCAACCGTCAACGAGTCCCCCCAAGGAGGCATGTTCACGGGCATGACCCCGAGCATCGCATTGTTTTGGAAAATCCTTCCTTCTCCAGACAGCATGTTCGCGTCCATCCAAGAATCCGTTTGGCAGGTGCGAAGAGCCGACTCACCCCGTTGGACACTTGCCACCCAATGCGGGGTGGCTTCCAACCGCTGTGTGTCGAGTTTGATCCGGGCCGCAGCACCATCGCCTGAGACGGTCACCCTGCCCTCGGCGGCCATTCGCCAATTGGAGGCTTGGGCACCACTCAGGCTCAGCACATCTTCTCTTGCACGCGTGTCGTGAAGACCACTGTTCACCCAAGCCACATTCGCAGAGTAACCTTTGTAGGAGGCCTCACTTGAAGCCCTCAACACAGGACGGGTCGGGACAACATGGGCGAGGCCCAGCGGCTTCCCTGTCCGCAATTCCAAAACGACCTGGTCCCAATCCAAACCGGTGTTTTGGACCACCAGCGCAAAGCGGTCGGCCTTCAACACCCCTTCGGACTCTTCCCAAGACAAGTCGTAGGAACTGGCCCAGCCAGCTTGCTGCGTGGCCACCTGCACCTTCAACAATCCACGTCCCTCCCCAGAGAGAACCAATTGCAAGGCGTGCAATGGCGTCGTTGCTTTCCGTTCGAGTTGGGCCAATGCTTGATCCGATTGAACCAATGCTTCGCGCATGACGCGGAGGTTGCTGACCAGGTCCACCCTGTCCAAAGCCAGTTCTTGATGACGCTGGGCGACGTAATGCCGCATCTCTTCCACATCGTCCACGAGGAGCACCTCGCCCCCGCCGCCAATCGTGCGGTTGTATTCCAAAAATGCGCGCTCTTGGTCCAAGGCAGAAAGCAATGCCTCCTCCAGATCAATGGCCAACCGTTGGGCGTCGTTTGCGGCACGGGCACTCGTCAATTCCCCTTCCATGTCTGGCAATGGTGCTTCCTGTGTGACCGAGACCAATGCCATGCCTTCGGGCAGCAGGATCTGCGCACTGGACACCTCCACATCCTGGGGCAAACCTGAAAGCAACACCAAAGACTCGCCACCTGCCGATTCAATGTTCGTTTCAAATGTCATCAGGGCACCCACTTCATGACAAGTCACCGCATCCAACCGCCACGGTTCACCGTCGCTTTGCGACCAACCAGAGCTTGGCAAGGAGAAGGAGAACAAAAACAGGGCCCACGAAGTCAGGAGAGGAAGCTTGCTGAAGCGCATGAAAGTGGTTTTGATGGAAATGTACAATGCCCGGGTCGCCTGTGCCCAAAAATCAAGGGGCGCAAACCACGGTGTCGGTGACGCCTGCATAGGCCACGAACCACCCGAGTCCGCCCTCCACGTTGGAACTCGCGGAAGAAGGCAAGGCAAACGGATTTCCTTGGTTGGACACACTTGTCTCAAAATCCCGAAGCACCTCGAACACCTCGTGGTCGATCGCCTCCAAGCGGACGACAACGGTGTCTCCCACCTTCCAAAACCCCGCCTCTCCTGCTGCTTCCTCCTCCCCGGGTTGCGACACC
>JBELJW010000038.1:0-12966 GCA_042089975.1 Flavobacteriales bacterium
GATCGGACATGTTCCCCAGGACGATGTCCTCATCGCGGAACTGACGGTCCGCGAAAATCTTTCATTCAATGCACAACTAAGTCTGGGCATTCTGCCGGCAGAAGAACAGGAGGCCAGGGTGGACGAGGTCTTGAAAAAGCTTGGACTTTGGGAAAGTCAGGACCTCCGGGTAGGATCTGTTTTGGACAAAGTCATTTCTGGCGGTCAACGCAAGCGCCTCAACATTGGGTTGGAGCTTCTTCGCAGGCCGCCTGTTTTGTTTCTAGACGAGCCGACAAGTGGACTGTCAAGCCGGGACAGCGAACAGATTTTGGACATCCTGAAGGAGCTGACGTACGATGGTCAGCTGGTGTTTGCCGTGCTGCACCAACCATCTTCAGACCTCTTCAAAATGTTGGACCGGCTCTTCATGTTGGATTCCGGAGGTCACCCCATTTATTGGGGCAATCCATTGGACGCCGTGCAGCACTTCAACGCGCTGGCCAGTAGGGTGCATGCCGACCATTGTGAATGCTCGACTTGCGGCAATGTCAACCCAGAGCAAATCTTCGACATTGTCGAGGCCAAGACTGTGGACGAATACGGGCGCAAGACTGAGACGCGGAGAACAGGGCCCAAAGAATGGAATGATTTCTATACGGTGATGATCGGCAACACCACAAAGGAGGTCCACGAACCGTCCAACGACCTCGACCGCAGGTCCACTTTGGCCAACGCATGGCAGCAGTGGCGTACCTATTTCAAGCGCGATGTACTCACCAAATGGAGAAACAAGCAATACTTGTTGGTCAATGCGCTCGAAGCTCCAGCATTGGCCATGTTGCTTGCAGGATTCATGAGGTACGTGGCGCCCGGAGCCGATTACACCTTCAGACACAGCGAGAACATTCCCCCATTCCTCTTCATCTCCGTCATTGTGGCCCTCTTTTTGGGCCTTAGCGTGAGTGCAGAAGAAATCCTGCGGGACAAGTCTTTGCTGAAGCGCGAGCGTTTTCTTCAAGCCAAGTGGCACCATTACGTCCATGCCAAAATTGCGGTAGTGGCCTCCGTCTCACTGCTGCATGCGGTGGGATTTGTTGGGGTGTCGCACTTGATTTTGGAGCTGCCAGACTTTCTTCTTGCCCATGTGGCCGTGTTGTTCGCCGTGTCCTTCTTTGGAAACGTCCTTGGGTTGGTCATCTCCGCTTGGTTCCAATCGGCCAAGGTGATCTACATCATCATTCCTTTGCTGGTGATTCCACAGATTATTTTTGGTGGCGCCATCATTCGGTTTGAACGCTTCAACCCGGTTTTCACAGAGGCAGATGCCGTTCCGTGGTTTGGCAATGTGATGGCTTCGAGATGGGGCTTCGAAGCCCTTGCAGTGGATTTGGCCCGCAACAACCCGTACGACCAGGAATTGGCCACATGGGACGACCGCATTTATCAAGCATCATGGCGCCGTGATTTTTGGCGTTCAGAAGTGAAGCGTGCAGAAAACCAAGAATGGGTGGACTTAGAGCTCGCAAGGGCTGCGGAAGAACTCTCCTTGTGGAGCGGGACGGATTTTGAATGGTCATGGAAGGAGGGGGGCGAAATCCAGTGGGAGGAAGTCAAGGACATGTACAACAACCACTATGCCTCAGCCTTCCGCAGCAGGCAGCAGCTTTTGCAAGAGGCTTCTGCTGCCCAAGATTTGGTGGCCCTGAAAAACGCCAGCCACAATGATGAACTGTGGGATTGGGTCCTTCAGAACGACAGGCAGGAGAGGGCCATTCGCCTGGACGACATCTTGATTCAAAAGTCTGGGCCCATTCACCGTGTGAACGATGGAACCAATGGATGGAACGCCACCATGTACATGCCATACAAGTCCATGGGAAGCGCCACGCTCCCCACGCTGTCCTTCAATCTTTTGGTGTTGGCCGCAATGGCCGCAGCGATGTGGATCCTGCTCTTGGTCAGTCCAAGCGTCAGTCGTCGATGGTCGTCTCGACAAGTTTGAAAGGCAACTGAATGATGGCCGCGTAATCCTCGCCTGCCTCTTCCATGTCTTCATCCTCCTCTTCGTAGTACCAAAATACCTCCGCCTCACATTGACTTTGTTCCACGCGCTTCAACAAATCCATCAAACATTTGGAGCTGCTCGTGTTGAAGTATTCCAGCTTGATGTGCACCTCCACTTTTGAGGGGTTTTCAGCGAAAAACTTTTGCGCCCACAACAACATTGGTTCGTAAAACTGAATGGAATTCTCGGGGATGCTCCTTCCAGCGAGGGTCAGTTTCTTTTCCAACGCCAAAAATTCCACTTGAGGGGTTTTGGCCGTGCGATCGATGAGAAGGTCTTGCATGAATCAGTTGGACTTGGGGTAAACAGTGACGGTAAGCACAAGCGCTGTGCCTCCTCCGTCGCAAGGTAGACATTCTGCGCGGAGGTTGTTTTCAGATAAGATGCGGAGGTCCATCAAGCCCAAGCCTGCACCTCCAGCTGCAGTCCGGTGGCCGTTCGCCAAGCGGTCCAGTCGGGCCCCTTTCATTTCCTCGATGGGCAGGGAAAGGGCCTTTTCCAAAGCCAATTTCAATTCTGACAGGAGGTGGCTGTCCACTTCATTCGTGCTTTCCATCACCAAAGCTCCTGCGTCATTGACCCCAATGGAGAGCGTGGCATAACCGGCGTGCTTGGACAGATTCTGTATCCATTCAATCAAGCAGCGCATTGCCCTTTTGTGGTCCGCCTTGGACCATGCGAGTGTGCTCAAAATGCTTTCTCCCCATGCCAACATCACATCCCCTTGCCGCTCTGTCAGGTTGCCTGACATGCGCACAGCAGGAGCGCGCAATGACCAACCGGTTGCAGTCTTGGATGGATGGGTTTGCTGTGAGGACATGGCTTCCTTGTCAAGGAACGAACATTCTGGCCCACTTTTGCACCCACATGGTGGATGTATTGCAAAGCGACGTGTGGAAAACCGACCCTGAATGGTTTGGTCCTTGGTTCAATACGGAAGCATACCACATTCTGTACGGGCACAGAAGCGAGAAAGAAGCCCAAGACTTGGTGCACGCCCTCCATCGGGGCGGACACTTGGGTGCAGCAGGCAGGGCCCTCGATGCTGGCTGTGGCGCAGGTCGTCACGCGAGAAGTCTGGCTCGACTCGGTTGGAAGGTGGAGGCCTTTGACTTGAGCTCTCTCAGCATCGAATCGGCACGCACAATATCCAACGACCTCGCTGGACAATTGACCTTTCACGTGGACGATTTGAGGTCATTGACGGAGAGAACATCTTGGAGAGGAGCATTCGATCTCACGACGAATTTCTTCACGAGTTTGGGGTACTTCGAAGGACCAGATGCCCAGCTTGGTGTTGTCCGTGGACTGGCAGAAACGCTAAAGCCCGGTGGCAAATTGTTGGTGGATTTCTTGAATGTGCACCGCGTCGCCAACCACTTGGTGCCCTTCGAGAAGCTGACCCGGGGCGGGGTGGAGTTTTTCATTCACCGCAGGATCCACGAGGGATGGATTGAGAAGTCCATTCAATTCGAGTGGAAAGGCAAAAGAGAGCACCATGTGGAGAGGGTCCAGGCGCTGACTCCGGAAGATTTGCAGGGCATGATGGTGTCATCTGGGCTCAAAATGCAGGATATTTGGGGCGATTACGCCTTAAGTTGTTGGTGTGCTCAGTCACCTCGGACTTTGATGTTGGCCCAACGAATTTGACCCCCCGAACCCTACTGCCATGTTCTTAACGGCATCCATTTTCTTGATCACCACGCTCCTTGGCGGTGGAGCATTTGTCTTGTTGGGCCAAAGAGGCTTGGACAATTTGGGACACATTCTGTCATTTGGGGGCGCCTTCATCATTGGCATGTGCTTCCTGCACCTCGTGCCTGAAGCGTTTGCCGCCACAGAAATGGCGGGCATCTTTGTGTTGCTTGGGTTCTTGCTTCAAGGCGGACTGGAATACATGAGCCAAGGGATCGAACATGGCCACTTTCATGCCCACGAACACGATGAGCACTGCAAGGACCCCGACTTGAAGGGCAGACTTCCTTGGATGGCACTCATCAGTCTGAGCCTTCATGCCGCCTTGGAGAGCATGCCTGTGATTGGTGCCCACGAACACCATGCTGGACACGTTCACGGACCTCTCGCCTTGGACCTTGTTGATTGGGGGCTGGTGACTGGTTTGGTGTTGCACAAAGTGCCGGTATCTATGGTCTTGATGGCCATGATGGTGGAGTCTCATGTGCCACGGCGGCAGGCGTGGTGGGTCCTTGTGTTCTTTGGATTGGCCCCTCTTGCCGGGATGGTCATCTTCGAAGGTCTCTTGCATTGGCTCCCTTCGGAACTCATGGTGTCCTTTCCGGGGATGATGCAAGCCATGGTTGTCGGCATTCTGCTTCACATTGGCACCACTGTGCTCTTTGAAGCAGGGGAGGGACATGCTTTCAACAAGAAGAAATTCTTGGCCACTTGCTTGGGGCTTGGCCTTGGTTTGCTGGCTTTCGCGTGACGAAGCATTGATTTTCTTCGACGAATGAAACCAAATCTTCTTTGGACCCGTACCACGGGTCGACATGAGACACTACCGCATCCACATCAGCACCTCCAAGCTCGAGACCATTGAATTGGCCAAAGCATCCTTTTGCATCAAAATGATGTCCTACGGCTTGAACTGAGGCATCATCCGAACAAGTCTGCCGCCAAGCTTTCTGCTTGGTCCAATGCAGACAAGGAGTCGGGTTGCCAAAGCCCGTTTAGACGGGCCCACTCAATGACCCGTTCAGAGGGTGCATTGCCCACCAGGTCATCTTGGGCCATGGGACATCCTCCGACGCCGCGCAAGGCGCCATCCATTCGCAAGCAGCCACCTCGGTGCGCTGCTTTTGTTTTTTCAAGCCCTTCCAAAGGGTGAAGGTGCAAATGAACGCCCACACGTTCAACACCCCAAGCACCAACGGCTGCTTTGGACATGCTTTCCACCAATTCAGGCGTGGCAGCACCCACCGTGTCAGCCAACGAAATGACGCTTGGAGCGCATCGGTCCATGATTTCATCTCCAAAGGACATCACCATGGACTCCTCCCATGGGTCACCGTAGGGGTTTCCAAACCCCATGCTCAAATACACCACGAGTTCTTTGTTGTGCTTCTGACAAAGGTTGGCTGTGATGTCAAGCCTGCGCCATGCCTCGTCCATGCTCGCCCGTGTGTTCCTTTCTTGGAACGTGGGGGAGAGGGACATTGGAAACCCCAGAACGTCGACAGCTGAGCAAGACACAGCTTCCCTCGCGCCGCGTTCATTGGCCACGATGACCAAAGCTTTGCTCTTGGACAGTTCCCATTGCCCTTCTTCCTCCAACTGTTGAATGACCTTCGCCGTGTCGGCCATGGCAGGAACAGCCTTGGGAGAGACAAAGCTGCCCATGTCCAAAGTGTCGAAGCCCACGCGCAAGAGAACCCTGTAATACGCGAGTTTGTCCTCCGTGGAAATGGGGTGGGGCCATCCTTGGATGGCATCACGTGGGCATTCTACCAAATGCAGAGGGTCACGATTCATGCAGGCAAAATACAAGCCGATGGGCCAACTGAAACCTTTGCCTGTGAATTGGCGTAAGGAGGAGAGACATTGACCCACCACACCCATTCCCATGAAACTCGACACCTTCAACAGGCTCCCGCTGGATCAAAAGACCAACTACATGTGGGACCACGGCACATGCCTTGCGCAACGCATCATCGAGAACCGATACATCCTCTGCATCTTTGAAGTCAACGGCTTCTTTGTCGAGGCCATTTACTCCCGACGGAACAACCGTGTGAATGCCATTTTGCCCATTGCTGACATTCCGCAGTGGGAGGGATATGTGGACCAAGTCCTCACGAATCTCCTCAAGCTCAATTGATTGGCTTCTCATAGACAGGGTGTGACGACATCCCGGCTGCACGTTCATGGACCCACACCTCTTGAGGTGGTTGGGTCCATTCTTTTTCTGCATCCTGCCAACGCCCAGTGTTTCCCCAGAGCCCTCGGTGAAGTTCAAGCTTCCCCCCAAGGCCCAGAGAACGTGCAGCATGGACCGCTCTGACAGAGTCCCTCGGATGTTCCCACCATGCCTCAGCACGGTGACCATCTTCCAACAAGAAGCAATTCCCAAGGCCGTTGCTGCTGTCCAAGGCATCCAGGAAGGTCAATGCCATGGGCTGTCACTGCGCAAAGACTTCACCTGTGCACAGCTTTCATTTGCTGTACGCTACAATGGGCTGTGGATGATCGGGGGCGTCAATCCAAGCCTTTCAAATCTCTGGCGCGTTGGACTCCTCGAATGAAGTGCGACCAAACGATGCTGCCCGACCACCAACCCTTCAGAGGTCCTTGTCGGACACGGAGCTTCTGCAATGCTCGGCGCTGTTTCAGCACACGAGGCAAGGCGAGATAAAGGCCGCCATGGGCCTGCCCCACAGCCAGAAACTGTCTCCAATCGCCAGAACCGAGCATCCGAAATGCCGCCATTCCATCCAAGGTCATCCGGCGGAACATGAACCCCGGCCACCAGCCTTGTCGGTTTTTCAACATGACGATCAAATTGTTCCGAAAGTTCAAGTAGGTCTTGAATGGGCTCGATGCTTGAAGTGTTCCGCCGCCTAGGTGCTGCACAGTTGCATTTCCTGCACAACCAATGCGGTGCCCGAGGTCCTGGAGTCTCCAGCAAAGGTCGATTTCTTCCATGTGCGCAAACAGGTCACTGTCAAAGCCATCTGCTTCCTGCCATGCTTCTTTGTGGATGAAAAAACATGCGCCTGAAGCCCAAAAAACATCCCGCGATTGTCGGTGCCAACCATCGACTGGTTCCGTCGTGCCAAAAATCCTTCCAAGGCAAAATGGATACCCGTCGCCATCCATCCATCCTCCAGCGGCGCCAGCATGCTCGCACCGCCGCGGATCATCGTCTTGCACAATGAGAGGGCTCGCCGCCGACCAACCGTGCACCTTCATTTCCTGAAGCACAATGTCCATCCAGCCAGGGGTGACGCGCACATCTGAATTCAACAAGACGTAGGTGTCTGCATCAATTTCACGCAATGCACGGTTGTACCCCTCAGCGAAACCATGATTGACGGCCATTGGCAACAACTGAACACGATCTGAATGGTTCGAAGCCAGCCACGCCATACTTTCATCCGTGCTGCCATTGTCCGCCACCCAAATCGCTGTGTCCTTAGGTGTGCCAGACAACAACGAGGGCAGATAGGTCTGAAGGTGTGCCAGACCATTCCAATTCAACACGACGACGGCCACCTCGGACCTTTTGCTTGCAACAGGGGTCATCTCGGGTTGTAGAAGAGGTCTTCTGGTTCTGTCCGAGAGAAGGAATCTCTTGGGTTGAGCCGATTTTGCATGGACTCTGTCACACGCAGCCTGTTCTCACGCGACCGAAGCTGGCTCAACCAATCTTCATTTTGGCGCTCCCCCAACATGTCGCTGTGCAACAGCTCAAAGCTTTCAGAGACCGCATGGGGCGAGAAGAACAAGAAGCGCTTGTTGTTGAAGCGTCCTGCCTTGTAATAATGCCAAATCTCGTAGGGATAATAGTCCGTCTCGTTGTGGCGCTTCACCACCGTATTTGGCTGACCAAAACGCAGAAAGATGTTGCCCATTTCTGTTTGGCTTCCCAGGCCTCGTTTGCAATCGCCATAGGCGTCGTCCACGAAGGCAATCCGGTCAAGGTATTGCTGATGGAGGGCCTCAGCTTCAGCAAAGGAGTTGCTTCGTTCCAACCAAAACCCAGAGATGTATTGCTGCATTTGACTCACATTTCGCTGAGGCACAAGGACATTCTGAATGGTGTTCTGCTCATTGGTCGACGCCATTGCGAGGTGGTCGAACAGGTGGCGGACAAGCCTGTCAGGATCTTTCAATTTCAGGACAGAGGGGAGAAGCGGCGACGAATACAACGCTGCGCTCTGGTCGTTAACGTCGTCCCGCCCAAGGCCGTCAAATGCAGCAACACGGCCAGGCAATACGACATCCCTGGACACGACAACATGCCCCTCACGGGTGCGAACTTCGAGCTTCAATGTAGGCTGGTCGAGGTCTGGAGTGGAAGGGGTGCAGGGCAAACTCTCCAAAACGGGCACCACAGAGTTGGCCTTCAGACGTTTGTATTTCGTGCTGGCGACATCCCATTCTCCAAATTCATTGGCCCAACCAAGCGCCAACAAAAACAACGAGTCTTGTCCAACAACCTCTTGAATGCGATGGAGCTCGAGGTAGAACATGGCGGCGGATTGTTCCAACGCAACCTGGCGACCCACCCATGGAATCAAGTCCAATCCGCTGTGCACCATGTTGGGGTCGCTGTTTGCACTGGCCTTGGCATGGGTCGAGACCATCATGGGGTCCATGATCTCTGGAAATCCCCCAGTCGGTATGCGATATGTCAAATTCGACACATGCAGCAATTCACCGCCGCGTTCCACAGCCCACTCCACAGAACCAAGGCCATCTGGAACTGCAATCCTGTCGACGTGCACATGTTGAAGTTCAGAGGAATCCGCGACATCAGGACGGATCAAGATGTTGTTTTTGGCGAAATCCAACACATCGCCCTGGGAAGACACAATCACGGTAAGGGTCAAACTGTCGCTTGGATCTTGCGCGTTGGACATCCATGACGTCTGAATGTCCAAATACGCCTGACCATCTGGCATTCTTTGGCTGAGCGCGTCGCATTGCCAACTGTGCTGGGCTGCGCAACGCTGTGCGTTCAACATGACGGCGCAAACAAAGGCCAAGGCAACCGTCCAGCGTGAAATTGAATGGAACAACATGTGAAGCGAAAATACAGCGCAGTGCGCTGGGGAAATGTCGGGCACAAAAAAAACCAACATCTCTGTCGGTTTCTTTTGCGGAGGCTGAGGGATTCGAACCCCCGGTACCTTGCGGCACGCCGGTTTTCAAGACCGGTGCAATCGACCAACTCTGCCAAACCTCCCGAACTGCAAAAGTAGCACAACACATTCAATCCGCATCCATGTGGCTTCAATTCGTGCGCCATTCCACCGCATGGACCCTATTGAATGATAATATACATTATGTTAAGTGATAAGGGGAATGACAGAAAGCATACTCCACCCTGACAGCGTCATTGGCCCAAGGCCTTCAACTTGGCCGACATCTCTGTCCATTTGTCATCTTCACCAGTGCGCGCATAAATGTCCTTCAAACTGCGCATGGTCTGTGAATCATTCGGATCTGTCGCGTGCGCTGTCTCCAAGTAAGGCTTGGCCGTTCCAAACAATGCCTTGGCGTCCCCCTCAAGTTTTTTCTGCTGATCGGACTCTGCCTTGGTCATCCGAGGCTTCCACATGTCGTTGGCCTCATTGATGCCCTGAACGGCTTGGTTGAAATAAAGCGCACCTAGGTTGTAATTCGCGTCAAAGTAATCTGATTTCACCGCAAGGGCTTTGAGATAAGCTGCGATCGCTTCCTCCGCATTGCCGAGGTTGTCCAACACGCTGCCAAGGCTGAACCACAGAATTTCATTGGTTGGATCCTGCTCTGCAGCAAGCGCCAGATTTTCCTTGGCTTTGTCAAACTCCTCGTTGGTGAGGTAAATGTTGAGCTCTTCAATGATCAGACTCTGCTCTCTAGGGTACGACTTGCGGGCCTCCGCGAGCGTGGCCAAAGCCTCTGCTTCCCGACTCGATTCCCTGTAAAGGTTGCTGATGAACAGAAACACATTGGGCACTTGATACTCAATGTCTGCACAAGATTGGTAGCGTGCCACAGCCAAATCCACATCCCCGGACTTCTCGTAGCAAAGCGCCGAGTTGTACAAGGCCATGGTGTCCACCGCGTCAAAGGCCAATGCGATTTCCGCCGCCAGGTCGAAGAATCCACCTGCCTTGCCAAAGTCACCAGTGTTGTACTGCCCAATGCCCGCGTTGCTCGCAGCCATTTGAACTTGACCCAGACCCACTTGACACTCCTGGGCGTAGGAGCCCTTGGTGTCCAACTCCTTGGCCTTCATGTAGCTGTCCTTGGACTTGGTCAAGGCGTCCGGATAGGCCGCGAACAAAACGGTGTCTTTGGAGATGTTGAGGTAGATTTCTCCGCGGTAGCGCCAAGTCTTGTTTTTGACATTGGCTTTGGGATTTTGAATGGCCTGCTCGATGTACGTGGCAGCGCTGGCGAAGTCGCCCTCTTTGTTCGCGTTGTAGGCGGAGACCACCTCCTTTTGGCCAAAGCCTTGGAGCGTCAAAGCCACAAGGGCAAGGAATGCTACAATTTTCTGCATGGTTGTTGTGTTTCGTGTTCTGTGTTGATGGCGCCCATTCGGCGGGCTTGATGTTGTTGCTTTCAAAGGTCGTGCCAACGATCAGGCTTCCCCTCCGTCTGATTCGTTTTCCGCAGATGGCGCCTGGCCTTCGGGAGATGCATCATCGCCTTCAGCCCCTGGCCCGCCTTCAGGAGTGCCGTCTTCGAGCTGTTCGTCTTCGTCATCGGATTTGGGAACCTTGCAGACCGCCGCAATGGAGTCCTTGCCTCTGAGACTGATCAGGCGCACCCCTTGTGTGGCGCGTCCCATGACCCTCAATTCATCGACTGCCAAGCGGATCGCAATGCCAGACTTGTTGATGATCATCAGGTCGTTCTCATCGGTGACGTTCAAAATGGAAATCAATTGACCCGTTTTCTCTGTGATCTGAAGGGTCTTCACCCCCTTTCCACCTCGGTTGGTCACGCGGTAGTCATCCACCGCAGAGCGCTTTCCGTAGCCGTTTTCAGAGACCACCAAAATGTCGCTAGAAGCGTCGTTGATGCAGACCATGCCGATGACTTCGTCCTCTGGTGTGGCCAAAGAGACCCCGCGGACACCCATGGCCGTTCGCCCAACCGCTCGTGCTTTTGATTCGTGGAATCGAATGGCCTTGCCAGACTTCAATGCCAACAAAATTTCGCTGTCGCCATTGGTGAGGCGAGCTGACAGAAGTTCATCGCCCTCACGGATGGTGACCGCGTTGATGCCATTGGACCTTGGTCGACTGTATGCCTCCAAGCTCGTCTTTTTGATGAGGCCTTTCTTCGTGCTGAGGATCACGTAATTCGACTCGGCATATTCCTTGTCCTTAAGGTCTTTCACGGGGATGTACGCCAAAACTTTGTCGTCCTGTTCGAGGTTGATAAGGTTGACAATGGCCCTTCCTTTGCTCTGCTTGCTGCCTTCTGGCACCTCAAAGATCCGCATCCAGAAGCACCTCCCCTTGGCAGTGAAGATCAACAACCAGTTGTGGTTGGTGGCCGTGAAGATGCTTTCCAAAAAGTCTTCCTGACGCGTGGTGCTCCCTTTGGACCCCACCCCTCCCCGTCCCTGCGAACGGTATTCGCTGAGTCGTGTGCGCTTGATGTACCCCGCATGGCTGATGGTGATGACCACCTGCTCGTCGGGGATCATGTCCTCGATGCTCAAATCTGCGCTGCTGTATTCAATCGTCGATCGACGCTCGTCACCAAAGCGCTCCTTCACATCTTGAAGTTCTGTCTTGATGATTTCCATGCGGCGCTCCACACGGTCCAAAATGTCCTTGAGGTCGGCGATGACAGCCATCAATTCGTCGTACTCTGCGCGCAATTTGTCGCGCTCCAGCCCCGTGAGCTTTTGAAGGCGCATGTCCAAAATGGCCCGTGCCTGAATTTCACTCAACTTGAACGTCGTCATCAAGCCGCTGCGTGCTTCTTCAGGTGTTTTGCTTGCCCGAATCAAGGCAATGACTTCATCGATGTTGTCAAGGGCAATGATGAGGCCCTGCAAAATGTGCGCCCGCTC
The DNA here is from genome assembly GCA_042089975.1 of Flavobacteriales bacterium. Taxonomy (GTDB): domain Bacteria; phylum Bacteroidota; class Bacteroidia; order Flavobacteriales_D; family Sanyastnellaceae; genus UBA11663. The sequence continues at coordinate 11,811 of JBELJW010000038.1, forward strand.
CTCTGCCTTTCGCAGGTCAAACTGTGTTCGGCGCACCACCACTTCATGCCTGTGCTCAATGTAAAACGCCATCATCTGCTTCAGGTTCAACAACTCAGGACGGCCCTTCACAAGGGCAATGTTGTTGACTGAGAATGAGGTTTGTAGCTGCGTGTACTTGTACAGCTTGTTCAGAACGACATTCGGGATCGCATCGCGCTTGAGTTCATACACCACACGCATTCCGTTTCGATCCGACTCGTCGCGAATCTCGGAAATGCCTTCGATTTTTTTGTCGTTGACCAAGTCTGCTGTTTTGCGCACCATGTCGGCCTTGTTCACCTGGTAGGGAATCTCCTCCACGATGATCATTTCCCGGCCCGTTTTCGTTTCCTCAAACTTCGCCCTGCCACGCATCACAATGCGGCCCCGTCCAGTTTGGAAAGCGTCCCTTACTCCTTCAATGCCATGGATGACACCGCCCGTTGGAAAGTCTGGGGCCTTGACGAATTCCATCAAGTCTCCCACTGTGCAATCGGGGTGGTCCACCAAATGCACCATGCCCTCCACAACTTCCGTGAGGTTGTGGGGAGGCATGTTGGTCGCCATGCCCACTGCGATGCCTGCGGCACCGTTCAAAAGCAAGTTGGGGAGTTTGGCTGGGAGCACTGTAGGCTCCTTCAAGCTCTCGTCAAAGTTCGGCCTGAAGTCCACCGTTTCTTTTTCCAAATCGGCCAACATCTCCTCCGCCACCTTGCGCAAGCGTGCCTCGGTGTAACGCATGGCTGCTGGATTGTCGCCGTCAATGGATCCAAAGTTTCCCTGACCGTCCACCATGGGGTACCTCAAAGACCAAGGCTGTGCCATCCGCACCATGGTGTCGTAGACTGAACTGTCGCCATGTGGGTGATACTTTCCCAAGACTTCCCCCACAATCCTGGCAGATTTCTTGTAAGGCCTGTTGGACAAGACGCCAAGGTCAAGCATGCCATAAAGCACACGACGGTGCACAGGCTTGAGCCCGTCCCTTACGTCGGGCAAGGCGCGACTCACAATCACGGACATCGAGTAATCGATGTACGCCGACTTCATCTCATCTGAGATGTTGATTTGGATGATTTTCTCTCCTTCTGCCATGGGGTCTGTTTCACATGTCCAAATGGACGCTTTCTACGCT
>JBELJW010000039.1:0-12764 GCA_042089975.1 Flavobacteriales bacterium
TGCTGGAATCCGCGCTTCGAGGGTTGCTGTAAACCCCATGCTGCAGGCTCACCCCGGTCAACGGTCGTGCATCGGGGAAGCGCGTGCGGATGTTGATGACACCGCTCAAAGCCGCGCTGCCATAAAGCACAGAACTCGCCCCTTTGATGACCTCGATTTGCTCCAGATTTTCCAGGGGCAGGAAGCCCCACGTCGGGCGTCCAGCATCTCCGCTAAGCACAGGCAGGTCGTCCACCAAGACCATGACCCTGGACCCAGCGCCATAGCTGAAGCCACTGCCGCTTCGGATTTGAGGTTCACCGTCCACCATGCTCACTCCTGGGGTTTGTTCCAGGGCCGTTTCAAGGGAGGTCGTGGCCTTGTTTTCCACCAGAGCGGGCTGCAGCACTTCCAGTGACACGGTCACCTCGGAAGCCTTCTGTTCAAACCGCCCTGCTGACACCACCACAAGGTCCAACGCTTCCGCCGAAGGCTTCATGACGGGGTTCCATGAGGCGGTTTGGCCCGCAACAAGATCCACGGAGAATTCTTGCTTGGCCATGCCAATGAAGGAGCAGGTGATGACGTGCAACCCTGGGGCAAGTGCCAAGCGGTAATCGCCCTGCACATCGGTGGCCACAGTGGAGACTCCATCGGTGATGTACGCCCCCACGAGGGGGGTGGAATCGGTGTCCAAAACACGGCCTTGAACGGCTTGGCCCCACAGGTCAGTGGACACAAAAAAGAACAACGAGAAACAGCACAATGCTGCGGAAAAGGAGAATCGCATGAAGGCAAATAACAACACAAACCCTCGACTCTGTGCGACGTGTGCAAAAGATGCAACCCCGTGGATGAATTCTGGGTCCACACGGGCGAGGGTGTTTCACTTCTTGCCGCGCAACATGACGGAACAAACAAAGAAGTGGTTGGCGATGCTGGCGCTGCCCCGTTGGGGACCGCGTCGTGCTTTGGTGGCTGCAGAGCAAGCTGGCGGGGTGGAAAAGGCCTGGGCAAGATGTTGCCATGAGGATCCATCGGCCTGCACCAAGGCTTGGGAAGTGGCAGCTCGTTGGATGGACGACGCCCACCACCATGGCATGGACACCGTGGGCTGGAACGATGTGAGGTACCCCCCCTTGCTGAGGCACATCGCCGACCCGCCTCCGGTGTTGTTTGTCCGGGGAAGGTGGCCCGACGCCCGACAATGGCCAAAGAGTTTGGCGGTGGTGGGCACGAGGCAGTGCACTGCATTGGCGGCGAAGCGCGCCCGTGGCGTGGCCTTGGAATGGTCTCAAGCCGGAGGGTTGATGGTCAGCGGTTTGGCCCGAGGGGTGGACGCTTGCGCCCACCGTGCGGTGTTGGACGGCCCACAGCCCGGGCATCAGGTGGCTGTCTTGCCATGTGGCTTGGAGGCTGTGCACCCTCACATGCATCGGGGATTGGCAGCATCCATGGTGGCCGCTGGTGGATTGGTGGTGTCGGAACAACCTCCGGGAAGGCAGGTGGAACGCTGGATGTTCGCTTCAAGGAACCGCATTGTGACCGGGCTTTCTGCGGCAACGTTGGTGGTCCAAAGCCCGCGGAGGGGAGGGTCATTGATTTCTGCCCGGTGTGCCCACGACCAAGATCGCGAGGTGTATGCGTTTTGGGAGAAAGGCATGGGAACGGCTTGGGCGGGCAACCGCATGTTGGTTTCCGACGGACTGGCCCATCCTGTGGAGGGCTTGGCCGATTTGTGGCGCGCCATGGCCAAGGGGGCTCAAGGCATGGACGTCAGTACTTTGAGGAAGCGCTTGGGCTTTCCTTCGGGATGCGAAGAGGTATGGCAGGCCATGGCCCACCGTTCAGGCCCGGTGCCTCTGGCGACCTTGGCATCGCTGCCGGGCATGTCAGAGGAAGGCTTGTCCAGGCAGTTGTTCACCCTTGAGGTGCAGGGCTGGATTCGGCGTCTGCCTGGTCGGGCGTATCTGCGGGTGTGACGCCGCCAGACGGCCCAGCTTCACCTAAGACGGGTTGAATCGGCATCGAGTCGATGTCGTGTTCTGCCACCGGCTGGATGCCGTTTCCATGCTGAATGAGCGCCGCAGTCATCACCAATGAAGTGATCAGGATGACGACCAAAAGCACCCCTTGGTCAAAGGCGGGAAAGAGCAACTCTTGGTATTGGGACTCGATGGCAAAGAAGAGAAGAACGGTGATGAGTCCCCGAGGAGCGATGTACAAAAGCGGGGAAAGGGGCTTTTGCCTCAGCAACAGCAGAAAGAACAACCGAACCACGTAGAGCAGCACTGAAATGACCATCCCTTGGAACACCACGTTCAAGTCAAGGAGCACCCCCAGACTCACGGTCATGCCAAACAACACGAAGAAAAAGGTGCGGATCACAAATGCGCTTTCAAGGGTCAGCACGTGGAAGTCGTGGTGAAGGGCTTTCATCCGGTCGTCCTTGAGCAATTTGCCAGGCCAGCCGTTGGTGATGCCCAGCCAGTCTGGAAAAAACAACTTGTGGTTGTTCAACATCAAGCCAAAGATCAAAATCAGAATGAGCGGGCTCAGGTGGAGCAGCTTTTGGATGGCATAGATGAGCAACAGGACCGCAATGCTCAAGAACAGGCGAACGCCGCTTTGGATTTTTTGAAGGACAAACACCAGCAGGTAGGCAACCACAATGGAAATGGCCAAGGTCCCTGCCAAGTTGACGGCCACATTGGTCAGCACTTCCCCTCCCGAGGCGGCCTCTTGATTGCCGAGAAGCAGATAGAACGCCATGATGCCGAAGATGTCAGAGAAGGTGCTCTCGTACACCATGAATTCTCGGGAAGCGGGAGAAAGCCCGCCCACACTTGGAATGATGATGGCGCTGCTCATGATGGACAAAGGGATGCCGTAGACCACAGCATTGAACCAAGGCATGGCCAACATGGTGTTCAAAAACGTGGCGATGGCAAACGTGCTCGCCACCAAAGCAAGCAAGGCAAGCGTGGCGCTTCGCAAAATGAGCGTGAGCTTGTCGCGCCTCAGTTCCAATTCCAGCGCCGCTTCAAGGACGATGAAGATGAGGCCCACCGTGCCGAGCAGCTCCAGAATGAGTCCTTCAAAAGGAATGTCGTGGAGGCCTACAGCTCGCAGCCCTTGGCGCAACCCAATTCCCATGGCGATGAGCACCAATACACTTGGGATGTTTGTGCGCCGGGCCAGAAGGTTGGCGAAATAAGAAAGGATGATGACAGCACTTCCGCCGATGACAATGCCGTAGGCGTTGATGTCGTCTGCAGAAAGTTCGAGGCTGAGCAAGGGAAGGGAAGTCATGCCCCTAAAATCAACCAAATCCGCCGGTAAACAAACGCCAGAAGTCGTTGCCCAAGGCGAACACCATCAAAGAGAGCAGCAAAACGATTCCAACCATCTGCGCCCGTTCGAGGAACTTTTCGGAGGCGGGCCGTCCTGCGATCATCTCGTACAACGTGAACATGACGTGTCCTCCGTCGAGAGCTGGAATGGGGAGAAGGTTCATGAAGGCGAGGATCAAGGAGAAGAACGCCGTGTTGCGCCAAAAGATTTCCCAGTTCCAACCGCCGTCGAAGATGCTTCCAAACGTCACCAAACTTCCTACTTGCGACGCTCCGCTCTTGGTGAACAGGAAGCGCATGGACCGCACGTAATCTTGAAGGGTGCGCGATGCGGTGCTGAAGCCGGCCCCGATGGCCGAGAACATGCCGTACTCCAATTGGGTGGGTGCGAACATGTCGGTGTAGTGCGCGAGGCTGTGGACTTCGAAGCCCAGGCTGCCCAAGCTGTCGGGGACAGCATCCATTTCCAACTGCTTCCCTTCGCGCTCCACGAGAAGCCGAACAGGGGTTTCAGGATGGGCTTGGATGGCTTCGCGGACGGTTTCGAAATACGGCAGGCGCATGTCGCCCACCGCCAGGATGCGGTCCCCCCCTTGCAAGCCGGCGACGTCGGCACGGCTGGCGGAATCCACATTCAAAATTTCGCAGGGATACAGCAGGGAAAAAGGACGACGGATGCCCTTGTCGATGAACACTTGGCCCAACTCTTGGTCCAAATCGAGGGCAACTTTCTTCCCGTTGCGCAACAAGTCCACTTGGGTCACACGGCTGTTGAAGCCCTCCATGCGGAGATCGCTGTAGTACGCCAAAGTCTCCCCGTTGTACCCCAAGACGCGGTCCCCATCTTGGAACCCGAGCTCCTCCAAGGCCGGGTCGACATTGACAGGGTGGATGTTGGCCAATTTGGTCTCGCCCCAGGTGTACAGCACACCGGTGTAGATGATGAAGCCAAGGATGAGGTTGACAATGATGCCCCCGAGCATGATGATCAACCGCTGCCATGCGGGCTTCGAACGGAACTCCCAAGGTTGAGGTGGCTGGGCCATCTGCTCGGTGTCCATGCTCTCGTCGATCATGCCAGAAATCTTCACATAGCCCCCCAACGGAAGCCACCCAATTCCCCACTCGGTGTCCCCGATTTGCTTCTTGAACAGGGAAAAGCCAGGGTTCATGAAGAGGTAGAATTTCTCAACCCGGGTTTTGAAGGCGCGGGCGGCCCAGTAATGGCCTAGTTCGTGGAGCACCACGAGAATGGAGAGGCTCAGCAGGAGCTGGGCGGCTTTGATCAGAGCAACCATGCGGCAAATGTACGCCGCGGGGCATCCCACGCAGAGGGAATTCACGCACCGATGCTCACAACGAATTGAAAGGTGGTGGAAACGGGCGCATTGTGGGTGCAACTTGGGGACCATGAAGCGCATTCCCTGGAAGTTGCTGTTGTGGTTGCTGGGGCTAGGCCCATTGCTTGGGTTGGCCGGATTGGTGATGTTGGCGCGGCTCGGCGACTTGCCGGCAACCGAGGCCTTGGCCAACCCCAAGACAGACTTCGCCACCAGGGTGTACAGCTTGGACGGCCAAATCTTGGGCAGGTACTACACGGAAAACCGCTCGGATGCGCGGTTTGAAACGCTCCCGCCTCATTTGGTGGAGGCCTTGGTCAGCACCGAGGATGCCCGCTTTTACCACCATTCAGGCATTGATTTCATCGGACTCGCCCGTGCCATTGCCTTCATGGGGAAACGAGGCGGGGGCTCGACGGTGACCCAGCAATTGGCCAAATTGCTGTTCACGGACAAGTACGAGACCACCAGTTTTTTCGAGCGGGCCGTCTTGCAAAAGCCCAAAGAGTGGATCATTGCTTCCCGTTTGGAGAGGCACTACACCAAGGAAGAAATCGTGGCCTTGTACCTGAACAGATACGACTTCATCAACCAAGCGGTCGGGGTGGAAAGCGCTGCGAATGTGTATTTCAACAAGCCAGCCCAGGCGTTGAATGTGGAGGAGTCCGCAATGCTTGTAGGCATGCTGAAGAACAGCGCCTTGTACAACCCTTTGCGGCGTCCGGAATTGGTCCAAAACCGGCGCAATGTCGTGTTGGGCCAAATGGTCAAGTATGGCCATTTGGACGCAGCTGATGCGGATTCGTTGAAGTCTTTGCCGCTTGGCCTTCAATTCCAACGCGTGAGCCACGACGAGGGGGCCGCGCCTTATTTCAGGGAAACCCTGCGCGCCAAATTGAAGGAATTGCTGGCTGAAAAAGAGGAAAGCGGTGCCTACGTGCTGGCCAAGGCAGACGGGTCACCATACGACATCTACCGAGATGGGCTGCGGGTGGTCACCACCCTCGACAGCAGGATGCAGGACCATGCGGAAAAAGCCGTGCATCGGCACTTGGCGGGCGAATTGCAGGCGAGTTTTGAGCGCGACATCGCGGAACGCCCTGCGGAGGTCACCCCCTTCTTCGAGGAGATCAACCCCGAGGCGAGACAGGCGATTTTGGACGTGGCGATGCGCGATTCTGACCGCTACAAAAAGGGCATCGGAAAGCTCTGCCCGTCCTGCAACCGGCCGGGCTTTTACATTCGGCCCATCACCCTTCCCGATGGCGCCTCCGGACATCTGTGCAGCACGGAAAAGGGGGGCTGTGGTCATGCGTGGCGCGCCCGGACGGACGCGGAGTTGCGCAGCATTTTTGACCGCCCGGTCCCCACCAGGGTCTTCTCGCACCAGGGGGACGTCGACACGGTGTTGTCTCCCATGGACAGCATCCTGCACCGAAAGGCCATCTTGCATGCTGGCCTCGTGTCCATCGAGCCGGCCACAGGCCACATCAAGGCATGGGTGGGCGGCATCGATTTCAAGCAGTTCAAGTACGACAACGTGGGCCAAAGCCGCCGCCAGGTGGGCTCGACCTTCAAGCCTTTCGTGTACGCCACCGCCCTTCGCCTCGGGGCGGAGCCGTGCGACGAATTCCCCAACCAAAAAACGTGCATTGACTTGCCACCTGGCAGCGACCCTCCCCGCTGGTGTCCTGACAACAGCGACGAGGACTACGGAGAGATGGTGACCTTGGAGTACGCTTTGGCCAACTCCATGAACACAGTCACCGCCAAGCTCATCAAGGACTACGGAACGAAGCGCGTGATCGATTTGGCCCACGCCTTGGGGGTGGAAAGCCGCATCCCCAATGTGCCGTCCATCGCCTTGGGGGTTGCCCAGCTCACCTTGCGGGAATTGGTCAGTGCGAACGCCTCATTGGTGAACCATGGCGTGCATGTTGAACCGACCTTCATCGCCAGGATTGAGGACCGCTTTGGCAACCCGATTTACGAGCCGGTTCAGGAAATCCGTCAAGGGTTGGACGACCGCAACGCCTACCGCGTCCTTCAGATGATGAAAGGCGTGGTGGATGGAGCGTGGAACGAGGAATCTCAAAAGCGAAGGGGCACTGGGGTCCGACTCCGTTACGACAGCGATGCAAGGGCGTACGACGGCATCCGTGTCCCCATGGCCGGAAAAACGGGCACCACCCAAAACAACACCGACGGGTGGTTCATGGGCTTGACCCCGGACTTGGTGACCGGGGTGTGGGTGGGCGCCCAAGACCCCACGGTCCGATTCTCAACGACCCGCTTGGGCCAAGGCGCGAACACCGCCCTGCCGATTTATGGCTTTTTCATGAAAGACGTTTACGCCGATGCTTCGCTGGAGGTGAGCCAAGAGGACTTCACCCGTCCGGAAAGCATCGGGGGGGACACCCTGACGTGCAAGCAGGTCGCCGAACTGCGTGGACCTACCTTTGACCCGTTGGACGACGAGGATTTGTTCAACTGAACAATACCTGAATCAACGCTATTCAGTCATGGCAATTTCAAAAGTGGTTTCCGGTCCTGTTGCCGCCCTCGATGGGGTAAAGGACGACATGACCTTGATGCTCGGAGGGTTTGGCCTTTGTGGCATCCCCGAGCACAGCATCGCCGAATTGGTGCGGCGGGGCGTGCGCAACCTGACGTGCATTTCCAACAACGCTGGGGTCGATGACTTTGGGTTGGGGCGCCTGCTTCAGGGGCGCCAAATCCGCAAGATGATTTCCTCTTACGTGGGGGAAAACGAAGAGTTTGAGCGCCAAATGCTTAGTGGTGAACTCGAGGTGGACTTGATCCCCCAAGGATCTTTGGCGGAGCGTTGCAGGGCAGGTGGCGCAGGGATTCCTGCGTTTTATACCCCTGCAGGGTTTGGCACCGAGGTCGCAGAGGGCAAGGAAGTCCGTGTGTTTGAGGGCAAGCCCCACATTTTGGAATCGGCCCTGACCGCAGATTTTGCCTTTGTCAAAGCGTGGAAGGGGGACGCTGCCGGCAACTTGGTGTTCAAGGCGACCGCGAGGAATTTCAACCCCATGATGGCCATGGCGGGCCGCATCACCGTGGCAGAGGTGGAAGAGCTCGTGCCCGAGGGATCCCTCGATCCCAACGCCATCCACACCCCGGGAATTTTTGTGCAACGCATCTTCCAAGGCCCTGACTACGAAAAGCGGATTGAGCAACGCACTGTGCGCCCACAAACCCCTCAATCCTGACCTCATGTTGGACAAAAATGGCATCGCACGGCGCATCGCGCAAGAGGTTCAGAACGGCTGGTACGTCAACCTTGGCATTGGCATCCCCACCCTTGTGGCGAACCACATACCCAAGGGCTTGGACGTCGAATTTCAAAGCGAAAATGGCATCCTAGGCATGGGGCCCTTCCCCCACGAAGGGGAGGAAGACGCAGACTTGATCAATGCGGGCAAGCAAACCATCACCGCCCTCCCGGGGGCCGTGTTTTTTGACAGCGCCACCTCGTTTGCCATGATCCGTGGCCGCCACGTACAGCTGACAGTATTGGGCGCCATGGAGGTGTCTTCCAATGGGGACATCGCCAATTGGAAGATCCCGGGGAAAATGGTGAAAGGCATGGGCGGGGCGATGGACCTAGTGGCCTCTGCAGAAAACATCATTGTGGCCATGCAACACACCAACCGTGCAGGGGCATCGAAGTTGCTCGACGCTTGTTCCTTGCCCCTGACGGGGGTGGGGTGTGTCAAGCGCGTGGTCACCAACCTCGCGGTGATGGACATCAAGGATGGCGCCTTTCACCTGGTGGAACGCGCACCTAGGACAAGTGTGGACGACATCGTCTCGGCCACGGCAGGCGAGCTGGTGGTCCCAGAACGGGTCCCGGAAATGGACCTTTCGTGAGCGATCAGGTCAGCCCTGCATGACCACGGCAATGTGGTCGCAATCCCCACCAACGGGGGGCTGGAACTTGGTGACGGTGACTTCGACAGATTGGGCCAAGGGCAATTCCTCTTTCAATCCCCGGACGATTCTGTCACAAACTTGCTCCACCAATTTGCTTCGGATGCCCATTTCGCGCTTGACAATGCGGTGGACGTCGACGTAGTCGACGGTGAGGGCCAAATCGTCGGATGCCGCGCTGGCCGCCAGGTCCACCCAAAGGGTGACATCCACGCGGTATTCTTGGCCGATGACGGCCTCCTCTTCCATGCAACCGTGGTGCGCCCAAACGCGCAAGCCGTTGACTTCGATGCGGTTCTGCGTCATGAGGTCGCGCCATCTGAGGTTTGGGCCCTGAGGGCTTCGATGTGGGCCGTGCCCTCTCGCAGCCGCTGAAGGGTCGTTTCCTTGCCCAAAAAGGCAGCAAATTCAAACATCGACGGTCCACCACCTTCGCCGGTCAGGGCCAACCGAAAGGGCAAAAGGACCTGGCCGAATCCCAGTTCTCGCGCCTCGAGGAATGCCTTGAATGTGGTTTCGACCTGGTCGCTGGTGAACTCCTGCAGCGCCTCCAACTCGAGGGCAAGGTCCTCGAGGTGTCCTGCGGTTTGATCTTTCCACTTCTTGCGGATCATCTTCTCTTGAAAAGCGCTTGGGGGGCCAAACAACCAGTCCGTTTGGGCGACTTCCTCCAGGAAGGTGACCCGCTCAAGCATCATGTCTAGGGCGGCCTTGCAAGTGTTGTCGTCCCATGATTGGCCACGCGCTTGGAGCAAGGCTTGGAAGGCGGCGACATGGGGTTCAGACCCAGCCTGTCGCAAGTGTTGTTCTTGGAACCACTTGGCTTTGTCGGGGTTGAACCGCGCACCGCTTTTGACCACGCGGTCGAGGGAAAATTCTTTGGCGGCGTCTGCAGCTAGGAACATTTCACGCTCGTCCCCTGGGTTCCAGCCCAGCATCAAGAGCATGTTCACGAACGCTTCAGGAGAATACCCCTGCTCACGGTATCCGGGCCAAGTCTCTCCGCTCTTGGGGTCCTTCCACTCCAACGGGAACACGGGGAAACCGCCGGCATCTCCGTCGCGCTTGCTGAGCTTGCCATTGCCTGTGGGCTTCAAAATCAAGGGCAAATGGGCAAACACGGGGTGGGTCCATCCAAAGGCGCGGTAGAGCAAAACGTGCAAAGGGGCGCTTGGGAGCCACTCTTCTCCTCGAATCACATGAGAAATCCGCATGTGATGGTCGTCCACCACGTTGGCCAGGTGATAGGTCGGCAGCCCATCGGCCTTCATGAGGACCTTGTCGTCCAACACGCTGCTTTGGAACGTGACCTCGCCGCGAATGGCATCGTGCAAGGGGACGGTTTCGTCGGTGTCGGGTGTTTTGAAACGAACCACGTATGGGACTCCAGCGGCCTTCAGTGCGTCGATTTCTTCGGAGGAAAGGTGGAGGCTGTTCCGCAGGTTGCCGCGCGTGGTGGCATCGTATTGCCAAACGTCTGGCTCCGCGGCCTTGCGCAATGCGTTCAGTTCTTCGGGGGTGTCAAAGGCCAAATAGGCCATTCCCTGGTCCAAAAGAGTGGCCACAGCTTCTTGGTACAAAGGGCCGCGTTCGCTTTGGCGGTATGGCCCGACGTCTCCGCCGGCCTTCACCCCTTCGTCAGGAGACAACCCGCACCATGCCAAGGCCTCTTCGATGTAGGCTTCGGCGCCTTCTACGAAGCGTCCCTGGTCGGTGTCTTCCACCCGCAGGATGAAGGTTCCGCCGTGGGCGCGTGCGAACAGCCAATTGTACAGTGCAGTGCGGACCCCGCCCATGTGGAGCGGACCCGTCGGGCTTGGGGCAAATCTTACTCGAACGTCCATGGTCGGCAAAGGTAGCGAGCCAGAGAGTCACGGACGACATGGGTCAACTCCGGCAGCGCGCCAGGCAAGGCAGGGTTGGATGGCGCGAAGAAGGGGGGAGGTTTGGGCCATCAAACAACCCAACACAATGAATGCATTGCGCAACAAAGTCCAACTGATTGGACGGCTCGGCAAAGACGCCGAGACCATCACCTTCGACGACGGCAAGGTCAAGGCCCGGTTCCCTGTGGCCACGAATGAGCATTTCCGCAATGGAGAAGGCGAAAAGGTGGAACGCACCCAATGGCATGACGTGATCGCCTGGGGTGGCTTGGCGGAAGTGGCCGGTCAGTACCTCAGAAAAGGAGCGGAGGTGGCATTGGAGGGACGGTTGACGTACCGGACGTACGAGGATGGCGAGGGGCAGACCCGTTACATCACCGAGGTGGTGGCGAACGAGCTGCTGATGTTGGAAAAACGTCCGGAAGACGCGTGACCGTCGGGGGAGGGTTCATGCAGGACCTTCCCCCTTTCCTTCCCCTTCTTTGGAAGGTTCGTTCATTCCACTTGGTGACCCATGGCAGGGGCCTTATTTTTGAAGCAACTCCAACCGCCTACGACATGAGTTCTTCAGGAATTTTGAAATCTTCTCTTGCGAAGAAATACGCCATGGCCCTCACAGGCCTTTTTCTTTGCTCCTTCCTTGTGGGGCACTTGCTGGGAAACCTGCAACTTTTCATTCCAGGGGAGGAAGGGCGCATCGCGTTCAATGAGTACGCGTTGTTCATGACCACTTTCCCCGTGGTGAAGATCTTGAGCTACCTCACCTATGCGAGCGTCCTGTTCCACGTGGTCGATGGCATTGCACTGACCCTCCAAAACAGAAAGGCCAGGCCGGTGCGTTACGCGGTGGAAAAGGGTTCTGCGAATTCGGGGTGGAGCAGCCGCAACATGGGGATCCTTGGCACCCTCATTTTGGTGTTTTTGGTGACCCACATGCAGAATTTTTGGTGGAAGATGCATTTCTCAGAAATGCCCATGCACGAAATCAATGGCGAACAGCTCAAGGACCTTCACACTGTGGTATTGGACTATTTCAACCCCGCCATCAACAGTTTTGCTGCCGTTGCTGTCGCCGTGTATGTGGCCGGCATGGCCGCCATGGGCTTCCACCTGTGGCATGGATTCGCCAGTGGCTTTCAATCCATGGGCGTGCGGCACGAGACTTACACCCGTTGGATCGAAGCTGCAGGCAAGGCATTCGCCTTGATCGTGCCCTTGGCTTTCGCCTCCATTCCGTTGTACCTGTACATGACCCAAGCCTAAGACCATGCTTGATTCCAAGACTCCTGAAGGTCCCTTGGCGGACAAGTGGACCCACCACAAGAACAACATTCGGTTGGTCAACCCTGCGAACAAGCGCCTCATTGACGTGATCGTGGTAGGCACTGGCCTGGCCGGAAGCTCTGCCGCTGCGTCGTTGGCCGAGATGGGCTACAACGTCAAGGCATTCTGTTTCCAAGACAGCCCCCGACGCGCCCACTCGATTGCAGCCCAAGGTGGCATCAACGCAGCCAAGAACTACCAAAACGACGGGGACTCGGTGCATCGTCTGTTCTACGACACCATCAAGGGCGGAGACTACCGCAGCCGCGAGTCCAATGTGCATCGCTTGGCGGAGGTCAGCACGAGCATCATCGATCAATGCGTTGCCCAAGGCGTGCCGTTTGCACGCGAGTATGGAGGCCTTCTCGACAACCGTTCCTTTGGAGGGGTTCAGGTCAGCCGCACCTTTTATGCCAAAGGCCAAACGGGACAGCAATTGTTGCTTGGTGCGTACTCGGCCCTCAGCCGTCAGATTGCCAAGGGCAAGGTCAAGATGTACAACCGCCATGAAATGATGGATGTGGTTCTGGTGGAAGGCAAAGCCCGTGGCATCATTGCCCGGAACTTGGTGTCCGGAGAGGTGGAGCGCCACAGTGCCCACGCCGTTGTTTTGGCCTCTGGTGGCTACGGCAATGTGTTCTTCTTGAGCACCAATGCCATGGGTTCCAATGTCAGTGCGGCTTGGAAGGCCCACAAAAAGGGAGCTTTCATGGCCAACCCTTGCTTCACGCAGATCCACCCGACTTGCATCCCTGTGAGCGGGCATTACCAGAGCAAACTCACCTTGATGTCCGAGTCGTTGAGGAACGACGGAAGGATTTGGGTGCCCGCCAAGCTCGAAGATGCAGAGGCTGTGCGACAGGGGACACTCAAGCCCACCGACATCCCGGAGGCGGACCGTGACTACTACCTCGAGCGCCGTTACC
>JBELJW010000040.1:0-12607 GCA_042089975.1 Flavobacteriales bacterium
GCCATCGCCCAAAAATCTCTGCTTGTCGAGTCCAAAATTCGTGGACCTGTGGGTGACCAATTGGCCCAATTCTTGGAAAGTCCCGGGATCCAACAAAAGCTGGATACGTTCACGGGCGGTCAGTTTGCCTTTGCCATGCTGGGCTTCGATGCGCGCCTCACCCCCTCCTAGAAGGGCTTCTTGACGCATCGATTCCAAACGTTCTGTAGGATGCTGCATGTTGCGAAACTACGTTGCTTCCCTTGGCTTACTGCAAATTTTCGCGGGCAAGCTTGAGCGGGTTGAGGGACATCAAGTCCAATCTGAACATCCAACCGCTCCATGGCTGCGCACCGTCGGCCTGCACGTTGGCCAGCCAAAGCGGCATTTGGACTTCCAGTGGACCCATCGGAAGCGCCAAACCCACCACTGCATTCCAAGGTTCCGCGAGGGGGGCGTTGCTCACCTCGTCCCGACCCTCGTCCCATGCCATGGCTGCTCCCGCAAAGACCTCAATCCCCCAAGGGTGGGTGTACCCTGCCCGAATGGATCCGAGTCCTTGAGGGGCCACCATCTGCAGGGGCAGTCCTCCACGGTCCAAGGCGGCTTGCCGACCCGTCCAACCTTCGTCTGCGCCTGTCATGCCTCCTCCTCTGTTCAGCAACAAAACGTCCGCCAAGGGGTCGTAGTGGGCCCCAGGCCCGGCCACAGCGATGCCATAATCGGGGACATCCAGGGTCCGCGCGCCCGCCATGCCGGGCTCTTCTGCAGTGCTGAACACCCAAGCGGCTCGACTGTCGAAGGTCCAACGGTGTTCCTTGGCCCTTCGGGGACGGGCATACTCCCAGTGGTGCCAAACGTCCACGACATTGTGCTTGAGGTTGGAAGCACTGGCCACAGGGGGCTCAATCAAAATGCCTTCGTACTTCCATCCCTGGGTGACCATGCGGCCCAACTTGGCAGAGATGGACTGTGCCATGCCCGGAATGTTGGGGATGGCATGCTCCAATTCCGCATGCAACCATGAAGCTCTGCGCTGGAGACGCACTCCGCCTGAATTGGGAACGAGGGTCCAGTGGGCGTCCGGAGCGGGATCGACAAATCCATACATGTGGATCCCCTCGTACCCCACATTGGCGGACCATGGCGAAGTTGGACGCGCATTCAGCCGACGTTCCACGTGCCAAGACGTTCGTGTCAAAAGTTCACCATCGTATTCTGGAATGGTGATCTCTGGCGGCATTTGCAGGGCTTCTTGTGCCCGAAACTGGGAACTTCTGAGCCCCACATGCCATGCATTCTTCCTCCAATCAAAGGACAACATGCCCCCAAAATCCAATCCCTGCGCAAACTGCCTGTTCGACAACAAAGGCGTCCACTGCCATGTGAGGTCACGGGGCGGCAGGGTGAGGTTGTGCAAGGTCATGCCCAACATCAAGCCATTGTGGGCGTTCCACCCGATCGCAGGCAGCCAAAACAACTGTGTGGCCTCAGGATCTTCCAACCTGGAAAGCAAACGGAATTGAAGAGGCTCAAGCGGTTTCAGAAAACCCTTCGCGCGTCGCTGGTTGTTGCGACGGTCGTAGTCCAACCCCACGCGGTCACGGTCGAGCATCCAGCGGTCGATGCCGTCCAACGCGGGCATGTCGACCGCAGTCTTTTGACCTGGATCCAGGAGGGGCACAGGTATCACCCGCACCACAGAGTCACCACGCATGGCCGACAATGAAGAGGAAGAAGAAAGAGATCCTTTGTTTTTGACCACGAGCCCCCTGCGCGGGTTCGCTTTGACCAAGGCCAGATCGTTGCGTTTGGTGGATTGGATCCAATCCTCAAAGAACCATGCCAAACCCTCGCCCGAAGAGGCCTCCATGCAAGCTTGCAAGTCCCTCGGGGAAGGGTGGCGAAACTTCCATGTATCGAAGTAAAGCTGCATCGCCGCATCGAACCTCGCGGCCCCCAAGTGCGCTTGCAACATGGCAAAGGCCGCAGCCGTCTTCTTGTAGACGATCGCCCCATAGTTCAACTGTGTCAAGCTGTTGCTGTGGCATTGGATGGGTTGATCCACCCCAAAACGCGCAGGGAAGAGGTAGCTCAGCTCGTCGATCCATCTGTACTTGAAGTCTTCGAGCTCCAGCCGCTGGGCCAAGTTGTTGCCGTCCCCTAAGAGGAACGAGATGCTGTTGTCTTCGCCGTACTTGGTCACCATGTAGCGCGTCTCGTTGAAAGAGTTGATGCCCTCGTCCATCCAAGCATTCTCACGTTCGTTGCTTCCAAGGATCCCATAGAACCAGTTGTGGCCCACCTCGTGGACGATGACCGTTTCCAATTCTGAATCGCTGCCCGACGCCCCGATGACTGTCACGTTGGGGTACTCCATCCCGCCGCCTGCGGAGATGGTCCCGTCGACAGCCGTGACCTGGTTGTAGGGGTAGTCGCCATTCCAAAGCGAGTAGTAGAAGGTGGCATCGTGCAAATACTCTGGCGCCCTTTGCCACAAGGCGCCTTCTGCGGGAGTGAACATCGACCAAGTGGTCACCTTGTTGCCTTGTCCCGGCAATTCCACCTCGCCCCGCAGCACCTTGTACCGTTTGTCGGCAAACCACGCAAAGTCATGCACGCGAGATTGCCGATAGTGAAGGGTCTTGAGCCGCTCCTCTGAATCCGGGAAGTCGTTGTTGTCTTGGAGCCAACCTTCGGACGCCACCCAATCGACAGAGGCCGCCACCAAGCTGTCCAAGCGAACCCTCTCCGCATCGTTGTCCTCTGATCCAAGCACCAAGTCTCCGGTCGCGCCAACGGTGTAGTTGGCCGGCAAGGTGAGCCGAACATCATAGCTGCCATATTCGGAATAAAACTCCCCTTGGCTGAGGTAAGGCATGGGGTGCCAACCCTCGGCATCGTAGACCGCAGGCTTGGGGAACCATTGGGTGATTTGGTAAGATTCCCCAACATGGCCCAACCGCGAAATGCTGCCACTGGGGAGGTCGACGCGAAAAGGAGTGCGCAACTCCAAGGAATTCCCAGGAGCCAGCGGTTGTGGCAGCTCCACACGTGCAATGTCAATGTGATCAGGGTGGTACGACCACTCCAGTGCCCGTCCATTCGACGTGAATGCCAAAGAATCGATCCCCCCAAGCTCGCGGCTCAAAGCATAGAACATGAGCATGTCTCCATCCCGAAAATGTTGCTTGGCCATGGCGGTTTGGCCATTGCGGTAGGCATTGGGCCAAAGGTGCATCCACACGACGTCCAACGCATCCGGACTCTCGTTGTGGTAGGTGATGGCGATGTCCCCGTTCAAGACGTGATTCACATCGTCCAACGCCACGCGAATGTCGCTGTCGACACTTTGCTGCCAAGGGCCCGTTGGCTGCGCGAACAAAGGGGAGACCAGAGGCAAAAAGCACAAACAAAAGACAGCGGTGCGGACGAGATGGGTCATGGGCCAAAGTTAGCGTCGCTGAGGGCTCGGTGCCTGCGTCGAACTTGGTAACTTCGTGGTCACATGCACCGAACGCACACCTGCGGAGAACTCCGCATCGACCATGCCGGCACCCACGTCACGCTCAGCGGATGGGTCCAGCGCACCCGCGACCTGGGCGGGATGACCTTTGTGGATCTTCGCGACCGCTATGGACTGACCCAATTGGCCTTCAACATGGACTCCAACGCGGAGCTGTGCGCCCAAGCGCGCAAATTGGGGCGCGAGTTTGTCGTCAAAGTGGAAGGTGCAGTGCGGGAGCGCGAGTCGAAGAACAGCCGCGTGGAAACCGGCGACATTGAAATCGACGTCACGTCACTTTCCGTCTTGAATGCCTCGAAAACGCCTCCCTTCACCATTGAAGATGACACCGATGGCGGGGACGATTTAAGGATGCAGTACCGCTACCTCGATTTGCGCAGAAAGCCCGTTCAGAACAACCTCTTCTTGCGGCACCGCATCGGGATTGAAACCCGGAAGTACCTCGACACGGTAGGTTTCATTGACGTCGAGACGCCGTACCTGATCAAGTCCACGCCGGAGGGCGCCCGCGATTTTGTGGTGCCCAGCCGAATGAACCCCGGACAGTTTTACGCATTGCCACAAAGTCCACAAACCTTCAAGCAGCTGTTGATGGTGAGTGGGTTTGACCGCTACTACCAAATCGTGAAATGCTTCCGCGACGAGGACCTTCGTGCGGACAGGCAACCCGAGTTCACGCAGATTGACTGTGAAATGACCTTTGTGGAGCAGGAAGACATCCTGAACACCTTCGAAGGCATGGTGCGTCACCTGTTCAAGGTGGTCCTCGATGTGGAGGTGGAAGCATTCCCGCGCATGGACTACGACGAGGCGATGCGCCGCTACGGCAGCGACAAGCCGGATGTCCGTTTCGACATGGAGTTTGTGGACTTTGCACCTGTGGCGCAAGGCAAAGGCTTTGGGGTGTTTGACTCGGCGGAGGCCGTGGTCGGCATCGTGGCCCCGGGCTGCGCGTCTTACACACGCAAACAACTTGACAAACTCACCGACTGGGTCAAACGCCCACAAATCGGCGCCAAAGGCCTCGTGTACTGCAAGGTGAACGAAGACGGTACCTTCAAGTCAAGCGTCGACAAGTTCTTCAGCCCCGAAGACCAGGCCGCGTGGGCCGCGCACTCAGGTGCCAAGCCGGGCGACCTCATCCTGATGCTCAGCGGCGACCTCGACAAGGTGCGGAAGCAGCTTTGCGAACTGCGCCTGCACTTGGGCACCGAGCTGGGCCTCCGCGACCCCAAGGTCTTCAAACCACTGTGGGTGGTCGACTTCCCGCTCCTCGAATGGGACGAAGACAACGAGCGTTACCACGCCATGCACCACCCGTTCACTTCGCCCAAGCCGGAGCAGATGGACATTCTCGAATCGGACCCCGGTGCAGTCAAGGCGAACGCCTACGACATGGTCATCAATGGCGTTGAAATTGGCGGCGGATCCATCCGAATCCACGACAAGGACATCCAAGCCCGCATGTTTGACCTGCTCGGCTTCTCGCCGGAGGAGGCGCAGGCACAGTTTGGGTTCTTGATGGACGCGTTCCAATACGGCGCACCCCCTCACGGCGGATTGGCCCTTGGGTTCGACCGCTTGTGCAGTTTGTTTGGCGGCAGCGACAGCATCCGCGACTTCATCGCCTTCCCCAAGAACAACAGCGGCCGCGACGTCATGATCGACGCGCCTTCGCCCATCCACGACGAACAATACGACGAGCTCTTCTTGCGCTCCACCGCGCCTGATGAGAACAACGATGCGTGAATCGTGTTGACCCACCAAACCTGAAATTCAAAAGCAATGTACCCTCCTGAAATGGTAGCCCCCATGAAAACCGACCTGACAGAGGCCGGTTTCTCAGAATTGATCAACGAAGCCGATGTCGACACGGCCCTCGCCAAAGAAGGCACCACGCTCGTGGTCCTCAACAGCGTCTGTGGATGTGCGGCAGGCTCGATGCGCCCAGGCGTCAAGCTCGCCGTGAAGCACGACAAGGTGCCCACGAACCTGACCACTGCTTTCGCAGGCGTCGACCGTGAAGCTGTCGACCGCGCCCGCAAATTCATGCTCCCCTACCCTCCGTCTTCGCCTTGCGTAGCGTTGTTCAAGGAAGGCAGACTCGTGGCCATGGTGGAGCGCCACCACATCGAAGGCCGAACCGCCGAGATGATCGCCGATCACCTCAAGATGGCGTTCGACGAATTCTGCTGAAATTCGCAGCATGGCACGCGTTCTGACAGGCATCCAAAGCACCGGCACCCCGCACCTTGGAAACATCTTGGGGGCGATCAAGCCGGCGATTGCATTGGCGAACGAAAGCGCGAACGAGAGCTTCCTGTTCATCGCGGACCTGCACTCGCTGACGCAAATCAAGGACGGCGCCACCCTGCGCGAGAACACCTACGCGGTGGCGGCGACGTGGATGGCGTTTGGGCTGGACACCGATCGGACGGTGTTCTACCGCCAAAGCGACGTTCCTGAATGCACCCAGCTCGCGTGGTACTTGCAATGCTTCTTTCCGTATTCCAGGATGACCTTGGCGCACAGTTTCAAGGACAAGCAAGACCGCCTCGGCGATGTGAATGCCGGCCTGTTCGCCTATCCCATGCTCATGGCAGCCGACATCCTGCTGTACGATGCGAACCTCGTGCCCGTGGGCAAAGACCAAATGCAGCACCTGGAGATGACCCGCGATGTGGCCAGCCGCTTCAACCACGCCTTGGGCGAGACTTTTGTGTTGCCTGAAGCGTTGACCCAAGAAGCCACGATGTACGTGCCTGGCTTGGACGGCGGCAAAATGTCGAAGTCAAGGGACAACACCCTCAACATCTTTGACGATCCGAAGGCATTGAAGAAGCGGATCAACAAGGAAATCGTCACCGACGCCACGCCACTTGAGGACCCCAAAAGTCCGGAGGCCAATGTGATCCACAGTTTGTACCGGCTGATGGCGAATGAAGGCCAGGCGGACGAGATGGCCTCTGCACTGCAAGCAGGCGGCTACGGATGGGGCCACGCCAAGAAAGCATTGCTCGAAGCCTTGGTGGATGGGTTTGCTGAAGAACGCGCACGCTTCCATGAGCTCATGGCCGACAAACACCAAATCGACGAAGCGTTGGCGCAAGGCGCAGGAAAAGCGAGAGCCGTCGCCGCCGACGTGCTTTCTAGGGTGCGTCACGCCTCTGGGTACTGACCCACTTCAGTTCCTGAGATCAGGTCGGTCCAAGACCTCCGCACCATATTTGGTTTGGAACTTCCTGTACAGCTCGCGCTGACGGTTGTCCAAATCGATCTCCCGGCCCTCAATCCATGCCATGGTCAGGCTGTTGGTGCGCATGTCCAGCGCATCGCCCTCTGACAAAAACATCGTGGCCATTTTGTTCCGCTCCAAGGTGCCCACTTGGTCGTCGATCCCCAAGATTTGCGCTGGATTGCGTGTCAATGCCTGCACGGCTTGCTCTTCCGTGAGGCCGTACGCCCTTGCAGTCCCTGCATAAAAAGGCAAATTCCGGGAATTCATTTCCGTCATGCGCTTGTCCACCTGAAGAGCCACCGTGATGCCCTCGTCCATCAAGAGTTTGGGCAATTTGAAGGGGAGGTCCACATCGTCGTCGGCAAAGCGGGGAAGGCTGTGGACGCTCTGAAGCATCACCGCCACCTCGTTTTCGCGAAGCAGGTCCGCGACGAGGTAGGCATCGTATCCACCCACAATGGCCATGCGCTGGATGCCGAGATCCCTTTTGAAGTGGACCGCCTCGGTGATGGCACGGGCATCGTTGGTGTGCACGTAAAGACAGAGAGAGCCGTCGAAAAGGCCCCGCATGCCTTCGTGCCGGACATCGGTCAAGGAACCGCGTCTTGCCGATGCGTAGGCCTGTGCTTCTCCAAAAAAGCGCTCGATTTCATGCCTTTGCTGGTCGTAGGTCTTTCTGCGTTGGATGTCCACCTGGCCGTTCTTTCGGTGACGGTGGTGCGTGGAAGGCCAATTGAGATGGATGCCGTCCACCATCACCATGGCGGCATCTTCCCAATTCCAGCCATCAAAATGAACCACTCCACTGGAGCCGGACACGACCCCGCCACGGGGGGTGATTTGGCCCATCAACACGCCGTTCGTGCGCACGGTGGGGGTGATCTCACTGTCTGTGTTGAAGGCGATGACGGAACGCACATTGGGCCTGAAGGTGCCCACCTCATATTGGTCCTGCGTGGCGCGAACGGCACCCACTTCTTGAAGACCCAACGTGGTGTTGGTCACGATGAATCCGGGGTAAAGATGCTGCCCCTTGGCGTCCATGATGTCGTCGTATTTCTGACGGTTGACCTGGAAACTTCGGCCCACGTAGTCGATGACGCCGTCGCGAAAACCTACGGCACAATCTTCCAAGACATCGCCCGTCCCGAGGTGTGCGGTCGCCCCCAGCAAGAGGACGGAACGCGACTGGTCAGGGGCCGGCGTGGGCTGCGCCCAAGTTGGACCCGCAGCCAAGCAAAAGAGGCCGCCCGCAATGGCGCCCCGGAGGAAAAGATCAACGGTTCTCATCGGTCAAAGTATCACAGTGGTAATGGGTTTCTACACGCTCAACGGGTCGTTTTTGGTCCTTCCCTCCAGAGCTCTCTCCGGCGGCATACATTTTCGCCGTCAGGCGCGCCCTTTCTTCTCGCATCGCTTCCCGAAGTGCGAGGTCACGGTCTTTGTCAAAGCACCTCACCCCCTCCACAAACGTTTGTTCTGCCTTCGCGCCAATGCTCAATGGGTGGGCAGACCAGACCACGACGTCCGCGTCTTTGCCAGGCACCAGCGACCCCGTTTTGTGGTCGATGTGCAACAGCTTCGCGGGGTTCAATGTCACGAACTTCAGGGCTTCTTCCTCTGGAACACGGCCATACTTGTAAGCCTTGGCGGCCTCTTGGTTGAGCCTCCTCGCCATTTCGGCGTCGTCGGAATTGAAGGCGGTCACCACCCCTTGATGGTGGAGGACTGCGCCATTGTAAGGAATGGCATCCTTGACTTCGTACTTGTAGGCCCACCAATCGCTGAAACTGGACCCCCCTGCACCGTGCTCCGCAAGCTTGTCGGCCACCTTGTAGCCCTCCAAAATGTGGGTGAAGGTGTTCAAGCGGAACCCCAAAGAATCCGCCACGTGCATCAACATGTTGATCTCGTCTTGTCGGTAGCTGTGGCACGTGACAAACCGCTCTTCTCGTAGGATTTGCAACAAGGTTTCCAATTCCAAATCCACCCTCGGCGCCACAGGCCCACGTCCCGCACGGATGTCCTTGCGTTTGGCGTTGCGCAGGGCGGAACGGTATTCAATTTGCGCCATACCGTACTCCCGTGCCCGGATGAAATGGTCGTAGTAGACCTGCTCCACCCCCATTCTCGTCTGGGGAAAGCGCGTTCTGTAGCCATCCCCCCAATTGCTTTGTTTGACATTTTCCCCCAAGGCAAACTTGATGAAGGGGACCGCATCCTCGAACAACAGATTTTGCGGTGTGGCGCCCCAACGGAACTTGATGATGGCGCTTTGTCCACCAATCGGATTGGCAGAACCGTGCAGAATCTGGGCACAAGTGACCCCGCCCGCAAGTTGACGGTACATGTTCACATCCTCGCTGTCCACAGCATGGCCAATCCAAACCTCTGCGCTGCTCGCCTGTGTGCCTTCGTTGACGCCGCGGTCCACGGCGATGTGGGTGTGCTCGTCGATGATGCCAGGGGTGATGTGTCTGCCCCTGCCATCGATTTCAATGGGCACCACGCCTGCAGGCAAAAACTGCGATGGCTGAAGGTTGGGGCCAACGGCCACGATTTGGCCCCCGTGCAAAAGCACATCGGCCTCCTGGAGCACACCCTCCTCCTCGCATGTCCACACGGTGGCTTGTCGAATCCAGGTGGTTTCTTGGTCCAGCAGTTCTGGCAACCCATAGGCGGTGAAGGGCTGAATGACCCCAGAAAGGTCGAATGCTGAAGCGACCCCATTGGCCACTTCCAAGGTTTCTTCCGACTTGGTCTCTTCCAGTGGCTCAGACGAAGCGGCCGTCTCCTCCAATGCCTCCTCGGGCGCTTCCTCTTCTGCCTTTCGGATGGCGGACCAATCCCTCCAGCGGCCATCGGCCGTTTGGCCTGAACCCTCCCATATTCGGCTTTCCATCCACACGTTTCCGGTCAGGCGGATCGGGCCCTCATCACTGGGGATGCGCATCACCACCGTGCGGTGGTCAAGGGTCAGTGGCACCTTTCTTTCGGTGCTGTCGTTCACAGCCCAGGTGGCCTTCCAAGCCCCTGCCTCCCCTTGAACACGTACCACGTACATGCTGTCGTTGACATTCACGTCGTAGGAACCTGTCAAATCCAGTGGGTGTCGGTCACGCATCGGGGTGGGTTCCCCTGCGACCCAATGTTCCACGAGCTTCGTATTGCTTTCAAAAAGCGGACCATCGGCGACCAACACATTGGACACCGATCCAACGTTCAAACTCCCCAACTGATCGCTCATGTCCAGCCAAGACGCGGGCGTTGTGGTCAAGGCACGCAGGGCATCCCTCTCGTCCAGGCCGGCCTCCACGGCCTTTCTCACGGCTTGCAAAAACTTGCTCTTGTCCTCCAAGCCATGTGCGGTGAAGGCAAAAGGCACATTTGCCTCTTGCAAGTGGTGGGCATTCGAAGGGGCAAGCTCCCAATGCTTGAGTTCATCCAATCCGATCAAACGTGCAAGTTGGGGGTCGGAAACGTCGTAACCCTTGGGAAAATCGACCGGGACCAGCATCCGGACCCCGGATTGGGCCAGTGCTTGTGCACGTTGGTACCCATCGCCACCTCCGAGGACCATCGGTCCTTGGACCCCAAACTCTTCCAGCACGGCAGCCGCTCTCAAGGCGTCCTTCCAGTTTCCAGCAGAAAACACCCTGGGAAGGGACAGTGCGCGGTTGAACGCTTGAAGCGACAGGTTGGTGCCGCCCGCCGCGCCCTGGGCCGAAGCCCCAGCATACCAGTCGGCATCGAGATGGGTTTGACGCAGCAAGGCCGTGGCCCCCATCAAAGAGCTTGGGTAGTTTTGGGAAGACGAGCCCTTCCGGAAGCTCATGTGGAAAGAGGCCTCGGGCGCCAAGAGTGCCGTTCGAGGATCCTCCAACGGAAGCACCACCGCCCCGGTGCCACGCACCACCCCATCTTGAACGTGGGTCAAGAGGGCGCCAAAACCAGCTTTGCGCAAGGATGTCGCCATGTCAGACTCGGGATCGAACGCCGCCGACGCTTCCGTTTCAGGACGCACTGCTTCGTTCCAGCCAAACGCGCCTTTTTTGTCGCTGAGGTCCTGTGGGCTTCGGGACCAACCTGCACTTTGAGCCTTGGGGGTGCCAAAGCCACTGTGGAGGTCGACAAAGGACGGGTACAGGTGCAGTCCTGTCATGTCCAAACGAACGGAAGGCTCTCGCACAGTCGTGGTTGCCGAGGGGCCCATGGCCACAATGCGGCCTTGGTGCATGACCACCGTGCCATCCTCCACCACCGTCTCGTGATCGACATGCACGGTTGCATGTTCCAACACTGTGGCAACGAGATGTTTGTCGTGTGTTCCGTTGACGGGAAAGGTGGGGTCGATGGTTTGGGCCCAAGATTGTGGTCCAAACATTCCGGCCAACAAGGCCAAGGTCATCCCTCCAAAGGTTGTTTTTTTCAGCATGCGATAGGTGGACGGTAGAGGTCTAAAAGATGTCCGCTAAGGACGCCTCAAGATACATTGTGATGGTGGCGCGTGAAAACACCTGCGTACCTTTGTCCCCTATGGACACCCCCCGCATTCCCACCAGCGTCTACGCTGAAATGACCCCCAATCCCGCCGTGATGAAGTTTGTGGCCGACCGCAACCTGATCCAAGACGACATGCAGCTTGAGTTCCGGAGCAAGGCGGAAGCCACCTTGTGCAGCCCGTTGGCGACGGAACTGTTCAACTTCCCCTTTGTCACCAACGTCTTTCTGAGTGGTCAGATGATCAGCGTGACCAAGG
This sequence comes from Flavobacteriales bacterium, assembly GCA_042089975.1. Taxonomy (GTDB): domain Bacteria; phylum Bacteroidota; class Bacteroidia; order Flavobacteriales_D; family Sanyastnellaceae; genus UBA11663. The sequence goes on from JBELJW010000040.1 coordinate 11,503, forward strand.
ACGACAGTTTGGGATGGGAAATGATTGTTCAACAACTCCGCGAGTACATCCGGGAATGGTTGATGGACCATGAACATGCCGTGGTCGCGGACCAGGTAGAGGCTGCCCTTCCAAAGCTCGGTTCGACATCGTCGGAGGCGTCTGCATCCGGCGTATCAGGCTTGGATGCATCGTCCGTCAAGTTCATTGCAGAACAAGACATTGTGCCCTCTGAGCACGACGAAACCATCAAGCAGCTTTTGGAAGAATTCGTTCGGCCTGCGGTGGAGCAAGATGGTGGCGCCATCGATTTCAAGGCCTTCCAAGAGGGAACCGTCTATGTGCACCTCCGGGGCGCATGCTCGGGATGTCCTTCTTCCACACAAACCCTCAAAGGAGGGATTGAGCAATTGCTCAAGTCCAAACTCGACGCCGTACAAGAAGTGGTCGCGCTCGGCGTTTAAGAGGAGGCTTCGTTGTTTTTCAAAGCATGGATCTCCCCGCGAAGGGTGTCCAATGCGCTCCTCACACTTGCCGCAGAAGCCGGCTGGCCATCCAAGGCTGAGGGCAATTCAAAACTCAGATAAGCTGCTGCCCTCCACACCTCCACCACATCGTCTCCTGCAATGGCATAGGGTGCAAAAGCGGGGTTGTCGCTGTGCAACACCAAACGGCTGCCCCCAGGCAGGTCGTTTTCAATCCGTTTGAAAACCACCCCATCGTTTTGGGTCACAATCACGTGGGGACGATGGCCCCCCACACTCATCCAATCCTCCACGTATTGGCAGAGGATGTAACTGCCAGAGGGAATGGGCAACATGCTGTCACCTTCAATTTGGAACATGCGGTAGGTCGCGTCCGGGGCAAGTTCCTTCAGGGGAAGACCAAACGTCGGCAACTGCGACACCCAACTGGGATCTCCATACCCATGGGCGTACCCAGCAGCCGCCTTGACAGGCACCACCACCACCCTCTCCCTGTCGGAAGCCGCATCGACGGACACGGTCAAGATGCGCAAGCCTTCACCACGGGCCCGTTCTTCTGTTTGGGCTTCCTCACTTCCTCGCACCAAGGCATCCACTGACGTCCCAAAGCATGAGGCCATGTCGATCAACACGGACAGTTT
>JBELJW010000041.1:0-9557 GCA_042089975.1 Flavobacteriales bacterium
ATCGGAAGCAAGCAAGAAGAACCCGTGGTAATCGACGACGCTCCAGTAATGGCGAATCCGAGCTGAAAGACTGGCGTTGGGGGAGAAGATGTAACTCGCGTTGAGCACATGGGTGTGGCTGGAATTGTCCCGCTCGCCAAACAAGCTTTCCGGACCGCCGTACAAATCGTCGAGAAGTCCGGCCCATCCGCGTTCCTTTTGCCGCACCTGCAAGCTCCAGACATAGTTCATGCTGAATCGATCCGAAAAGCGGAAACGCGGGGCCAATCGGAGGAAGAAGCCCTTCCAATCTTCAAACTCAGGCCGCCATTGCCTCTTGACGAAGGCATCAAGCGCAAGGGCCTTGCGGTAGTCGGTGGAGGTCACGGCGTCCAGACTCGCCCATTTGGGTGTGGTGAACGGCATGCCGTCCAGCCGAGATGCAAAAAAATCTTGGCCATCCACGGGCTGGCCTTCCCAGGTGATTTTGTTGAACCAGAAGCCTCGTGTCACGGCCGCCCATTCTCCGGACCAACGCCAATTGCTGAAGGATCTCGGGGCATAGAGGTGCATGACATCGCTGTTCAACGTCCACCACATCCTGTTGAAGGCCCCAAACGGCTTGTAAATGCCATACTCCAATTCCCCTTGTGTGGTGACTTCGTTGGGTGCTGCCAGGTAGCCCAAATCGTTGGGGTTGAAAAATTCAGATTCTTGTCTGTGGCCAATCGAACCACGGAACAAGCCTGTGGTCTTGGCCAAGGTGACACCCCAAGTATGTCCTTCATCGTGGTCCGCTGGGTCGCCTTGCGCCATTTGATTGACCGCAGCGTTGCCAGACAATGCCCAGCTGTTGGAAGGGTTTCTGAGCGCGAATTGGGTCCCTTGGACGTAGGCGTCACGGCCTTCCCCTGAACGGATGGTGGATGTGCTGAGGGCGGTGACAAAACTGTTGTTGGGGAGGTTTTGGTCGACCACAGTGACGTTGTACGAGGTCAACACGTCCTCGCTTCCAGTGGTGTCCCGGGCGAAAGCCTGAAAGGTTCCAAGGCCTGTGCTGGAGGAGGTTCGTCCACTCAGCTTGGTGGCGTTGATCAATTGTCCCTCTGACCCCACACGCCGGCTGTAAAAGAGCCCTCCTTTGTTGAACAGATCCGTCCCCTCTTGGAAGAAGGGGCGGTTTTCTGCAAACCGAACTTCATAGGGGCTGAGGTTGAGTACGAGGTTGTCGGTGACGACCTGCCCAAAATCAGGCACCAGCGTGGCATCCAAGGTGAAGGCATCCCCAAGACCCAGCTTGGCATCCAGGCCGCCGTTGATGGGCACCGACCATTGCCGGTCGCCACCTTCGTCCAATGCTGTTGTGGCGTAGCTGCTGACGTAGGGGAAGAGGGCAATCCTCGGTGGGGTATCCACGCCCTGGATGCCGCGCAAGACGCCGCCTTGGTTGACCATGCTGCTCTGCGTCGGGTCCAAAGCGTTCCAGACCGTTTCTTCACGGTTTCGACGCACGACACGCCATGCATTCATGCCCCAAAGTTGTTCTTCGGACCCTGACACACGCGGCATCCGAAATTGACTCCATGGGATCCGCATTTCCGTGGACCAGCCGTTTTCATGGACTTGGCTTTGTACCTCCCAAACGCCATTCCATGCGTCGTCAGAGCCTTGAGCGGTCATGATGAAATCCCCGAGCGTCCCCCTCGGCGTTGTGGTGAATCCAACAGCGTTGATGCCGTCGTTGTAGGGACTGAACCAAATGCCAAACTCATCGGAGTTCTCCACATTGTCCCGGACACTGAATTGCTGGAGGATGGAATCCGGAGCCGTGTCGTACATGGCCGCTGCCACATAGAGGTTGAAGTCGTCGTAGGCGATCCAGACTTCGGTTTGAAACGTACACGGACTGTTGGGGAAGGGGCGGTTCTGGGTGAAGTGGGTGGCGGGAATGCCCGCACCCCAAGTGGCCTCATTCAGTGCACCGTCAATGGTGGGAGGGACGCTGATGCGCCGGGCAATGGCCTCCTGATTTTGGAGGTTGAAGGGCACATTCGTTTGGCCCAAAGCGTCAAGCCCAGGGGCAACAAGGAACATCCAACAGAGGACATGGCATGAAAAAGAAGTGCGTAGGGTCACCTAAAAATGCGTTGTTGGTTCAACCATCTTTGGTAAGCTCTTGCGTTGCGAAGATGTTCGCGGTAGGTGCTGGCGAACCGATGTTTTCCAGTGGCCTCTGGTTCAGCACACATGTACAAATGGTTGTGTTGAGCGGGCGACAATACGCTCAGGATGTATCTCGGGTCGACGTACCGAATGGGCCCTGGTGGCAGCCCCTTGTGACGGTAAGTATTGTAGGGGGAGTCGACGTTCTTGTGCACATCCAACACCCGGCGTATGCTGGGGTCATTCAAGGCATAAATCAAGGTCGGGTCGGCTTGAAGTGCCATGCCCTTTTTCAAGCGATTGAGGTAAAGCCCAGCCACCATAGGGGCTTCTGAGAGGTCGGCAGTTTCAGCCTGCACGATGGACGCAAGGACGGTCGCTTCTCGGATGGACAAGCCCAATGCTTGGGCAGAAGCCCGTCGGTCCAAGTTCCACCACGTTTGGTGCTCCCTCAACAGTCGATTCAGGAGGCCGTCGGCATCGGTCTCCCACCACACCTCGTAGGTGTTGGGCAATGTCCTCCACATCACGCTGTCGCGTTGCAGTCGGTTCGCCACTGCAGTGCTGTCGGCAAAAATGCGCTGGGCAATGGACCCTGCAATGGGCCCCACATCCCTGCCCGAGGGAACGACCAGTTTCACCACCTCGCGGTCTCCTGTGACCAGTCGCGTGGCACTCTCCTCAACAGATTCGGAAGGCAAGAGAAGGAAGCGTCCGGCTTTGAGGCGGTGCTCCCAACCTCGCCAAGACAAATGCGTGACCACCCGCTCGCCATGCGTTCCCGCCAAGGTGGATGTCAATCCTTCCCATCGTTCAGTGGACGACCACGAGGGCAGGACCTCGACCACCAACTCATCTTCATGCCATGTGCCTGTCACCCAATGTTGCCAACCCCACGAGGCGGCGCCACATGCAGTCAAAAGGAATGCGATGAAGAGACCCAAGGTGGTTCGGGCGGTCATGGTCGTGGGGTTGAAAAGATGCATTGGGCCGTCACCAGGTCGGACCATTCTCCATTGGGCTGCAGCACCCACTGCTTGCGATGGGACACCTCCACAAAATCAGATTGGGCAAACAGAGCAAGCGAACCTTGGTGCCCGCCGGGAATCTCGGCATACAGCTGATGCAGATGCAAATGCCTCGAGGCATAGGCCTTCATCAGGGCCACCCCAGCCAAGGCGTGGCCTTGCCTGCGATGGAGCGAGTCGATGTGCACGGCGACCCCGGCACGTCTCTGTCTGGGGTCAAAGTCGTACAGGTCCATGGCGCCCACAGAAGTCCAATGTGCATCGATCTGTGCATCCAGCATCCAGCGCAGTTGCCGCTGGGCATAAATGTCTTGATTGCCCTCGACGAATTGTTGCACTGATGCTTGACTGACAGGAGCGGTGGCCGCCCCCATCCACCATTCGTCGCTGTTATTTTCCCACGACACAAGCGTGGCGACATCCGAGGGTTCGAGGGCCCTGAGGCGATGTTGTTCAGATTTCAACACAGCGCGAAGATAGCCGTACCTTCGACCCATGCGTAGACTTGTCATACCCATCCTTTGTGGAGCGATGCTCGCAGGGTGCACTGTCAACCAAGATTTGATGTTCCGAACGGACCGAGATTTTGTGTTTGACGAGTGGTCCAAAGCCAAAGACGAAGCCTACACCTTGGCCCCCAACGATCGGCTGCAACTTCAGCTTTACTCGAACAACGGACAGCGTTTGATGGCGATGACAGCAGGGTCTTTGGAGGATGGTCGCGCTAACAATATGCTGCAAAACCAGCAACGCGGGTTGTTTTCGTACCGGGTGGAGCCAGATGGCACGGTGGACCTTCCAGAAGTGGGAAGTCTGCGTTTGCAAGGATTGACCTTGGAAGAAGCAGAAGTCGCCATCGAGGAGGCGTATGAGTCTGAATACGTGGACCCGTATGCCATGCTGCAAGTCGTGAACAACAGGGTCCTTGTGTTCCCGGGGGAAGCTGGACAGGCCACCGTCATCACGCTTCAAAACCAAAACACGTCCGTCATCGAAGCTTTGGCCCAAGCTGGGGGCATCCGTCAGCGGGGGCGGTCCAAAGAAGTCAAGCTGGTCCGGCAACAAGGAGATGACAACCTCATTTATTCCATGGACCTCAGCACCGTGGATGGAATGAATGCCGCACGAAGGATTGTCCAAGCGAACGACATCTTGTACGTGGAATCGAACCCTCAAGTGGTTCGCGAAGTGCTTACAGATGTGTCCCCGGTGGCCCAATTGGTCACCACCTTCACCTCCCTTTGGTTGACCTACCGGGTGCTGTCCAACGATTGACCATGGAAGCGACAAGCACACGGATCGAAGGGGTGATGATGCTCCGGCCACGCCTCTTTGAAGATGCCCGAGGTACGTTTTGTGAAACGTGGAACCACAGTGCGTTCGAGCATGCAGTGGGAGAATCTGTGGCCTTTGTGCAGAGCAACGAGAGCATGTCAAAGAAGGGGGTGCTGCGGGGCTTGCATTTCCAAGTGCCACCCCATGCCCAGGGGAAATTGGTGAGGGTGGTCCAAGGAAGGGTGTTGGACGTTGCAGTGGATTTGAGAAAGAACAGCCCGACGTTTGGCCAACACATTGCAGCAGAGTTGAGTGGAGACAATCGTTGGCAAATGTGGCTGCCCCCAGGCATGGCCCATGGGTTTTTGGCTTTGGAAGACGACACCGTGTTTTCTTACATGTGCACAGAGCTGTATCACCCCGAAAGTGAGCGCAGCCTTCAATGGAACGATCCATTGCTGGGCATCGATTGGGGGATGGACGCCCCAAGCGTGAGCGCCAAAGATGCCCAGGCTGGAGCTTTTTCTGATTTCGAGTCTCCATTCTGACCTTTCCTTTTCCCGTGTGCAATGTTCACGGTTGTGGCGTTCTGCATGTTGGCAACCTCTGCGTGAAGGCGTGGCAGGAAGAGGTGCATGCGGCCACCTTCGTGGCATGAAAATCGCTTCGTTTGTCTCTTTGAAAATCACAATCGTTTTGTCTCTGTCCTTGGGCCTTTTGGCGTGGTTGTCCATGCCTATGTCTGCCCACAAAGCGCCAGATTTTGAGGTCGAGTCCAAGCGTCATTCGCCGGTGATTTCACCTACAGTGCCCATGGACTTGTCCCTCTTCAATGAGCTTGTTCCTCTGGAGCGCTTGGGCGTGCGGGAGTCCTTGGACCGCGAACTTATTGTCAACACCTACCGGCACAGTTCGACCATTCTCTACTTGAAAAGGGCTGCCCGATGGTTCCCCATCATGGAGCCCATTTTGAAAGAAGAGGGGGTGCCAAGTGACTTCAAGTACCTGGCAGTGATTGAGAGTGGATTGAGCCAAGTTGTGAGCCCGGCGGGTGCAGCGGGGTTTTGGCAATTCATGAGAAAGACGGCCCCCGAGTATGGTTTGGAGGTGACTTCTTCTGTGGACGAACGTTACAACGTGGCCCTGGCCACAAGGGCTGCTTGTCAATACCTCAAGGAGGCCCACGAGAAATTCGGAAGCTGGGTGCTTGCCGCGGCTTCCTACAACATGGGCCAATCAGGGGTGACCCATGCCTTGAACACGCAACTCGTCGACAACTACTGGGATCTGCATTTGAATGCCGAGACCGGACGATACATTTACAGGATGCTGGCACTCAGGGAAGTGATGGAACACCCCGAGCGTTTTGGGTTTCATTTGGGGATCTCTGACGTCTATGCTCCGTTGAAAGGACAAGACATCACAGTGTCCGCGAGCATCGACGATTTGGCATCCTTTTCACTGGACCACGGGACGACCCTGAGGGAGCTGAAGGTGCTGAACCCTTGGTTGAGAAAGGACCATTTGGAGGTGCGGACGGGTCATTCATACACCTTGCGCATCCCCGCCTGACGGCATCTTATTTGTTGTCTGGTGGGGTAACTGGTGGACGCGGACAGCGCTCGTGCGCAACTTCTCTTTCCCGGGCTCTCCATGCACGTAGGCCTCTCGAAATTCGGGGTGAGTAAGGGCTTCCGCCACGGAGTGCACCGCACCCGCAGGGACCTTGGCGTCGCGCAGTGCGACGAGCAGATCTTGCCGTTGCCATGACCTGGCGGCAGCGTTCAAGGCTTGGGCAAGTGCATCGCGGTGGACCACGCGTTGAGCATTGATTGAGAACGCATCATCTTGGGGCAAGTCATCCGTTCCGAGCACACCGCACAACGCGGTGAATTGGGCATCGCTGCCCACAGCCAAGACGATCGCACCATCCTTGCAGTCGATCAAATCTCCGTAAGGGGCAATGTTGGGGTGGAGGGAACCCTGCCGTTGGGGTCTTTGGCCATTCATGAGCCAAGCCGTTCCTTGGTTGGCCAACGCTGTGAGTCCGGATCCAAAGAGGCTGACCTCTGCATACCACCCTTGGCCAGTCTTCTCTCTTTGGTACAATCCCGCAAGGATGCCCGCGCGCATTTGGTGGGAGGCCAAGACGTCCATGAGTGCCACAGGCATTTTGGCAGGAGGGCGGTCGGGGTGGCCGTTCATGTCCATGAAGCCCGTCTCAGCTTGGACCACCACATCGTAGGCCAATCGATCTTTGTCAAATTCCGAACCAATCAATCTGAGATGGACAAGATGAGGATGACGCAACGACAATTCTTCAGGCTCCAGGCCCATTGGTTCGAGGTCGTTCCACTTCATGTTTTGAAGCAAGATGTCGGTTTGTGCCAACCGTTCTTCCAACCAAAGGCGCCCCACCTTGCTTTTCAGGTCTTTGACGACCACCGTTTTGCCATGGTTGGCCGCCTCGTAGTAGGCGGAATAGGACCTGTCGGGCTCGCCCACAGACTTCCAGGTCTGTGTGACGTCGCCTCTTGGCGGTTCGACTTTGGTCACCTCGGCCCCGCATTCGGCCAAAAAAGTTCCCGTCAGTGGTCCCGCAAGAACACTCGACAAATCCAAGACCCGCAATCCTGTCAGTGCACCTTCCATGGGAGGGAAGGTAGGGGGGATGTGCCTTACGCCAAAGCCGCTTTGTACGTGTCGATGGCCCTTTGACGCGCGAATTTGTGCTCCACGATGGGCTCGGGATAAGCGTCGGTGCCAAACTCGGGGACCCATTGTTTTACGTAAACCAACTGTGCATCGAACTTTTGAAGCTGTGAGGTGGGGTTGAACACCCGGAAGTAGGGGGCTGCATCGCACCCAGAGCCTGAAGCCCACTGCCAGCCACCGACGTTGCTGGCCAATTCGAAATCCAAGAGCTTCTCGGCGAAGTACCGCTCCCCCAAACGCCAGTCCAGCAGGAGATGCTTGCAGAAAAACGAGGCCACCACCATCCTGACCCTGTTGTGCATGAAGCCCGTGGTGTTCAATTCACGCATGCCAGCATCCACAATCGGATACCCTGTTTTGCCCTCCTTCCACGCAGCAAAATGGGCGTCGTCGTGTCGCCATGGGATGCGGTCGTATTTGGCCCTGAAGGCATCTTTCATGCTGTGGGGAAAGGCATGCATGACGGATTGGTAGAAGTCCCGCCAAATAAGTTCTGTCAGCCATTTTTCGCTGTGCGCGAACCCTTGACGTGCCATGTCGCGGATGCTCACGGTGCCAAACCGCAAATGAACGCTGACCCTCGAAGTGCCTCGCACGGAGGGAGTGTCTCTCGTTTCTGCGTAGTGCTTCAGCAATTGCGGTTCGACATTGGCTTCTGGAATGGCCACCTCGCTGGGCGTGAAGCCCATCTCCTGCAAGCTTGGCATCCCTTTGTGCTGCCACTTTGCCAATCGGTCCAGGTGTTGTTCAGAAGGAGAAGCTTCCAAGTCGTCTTCCGTCAAATTGGCATGCCAACGTTTGCTGAACGGCGTAAACACGGTGTAAGGCGTGCCATCAGGCTTCACAACTTCCCCCGGTGCCTTGATCACATGGTCTTTGAACGTATGAAGGGGGATGTTTTTCGCAACCATGGCCTCCATCAGCAGTCCATCTCGCTCCAAGGCGTAAGGCTCATAGTCTTCGTTGGCGTAGACCCCACGAACATCGAGTTTGGCAATGAGTTCGAGGAGAACGTCATGGGGTGTTCCGTGGGCCACATAAATGTCCGAACCGTCGGCCTGTGCTTCTTTGCGAAGGACCGACATGCGGTTGTGCAAGAAGGTCACCCTTGCGTCCTTTTTGTTCTCCAAGTGTTGCAGAATGTTTTCGTCAAAAACGAAGAGCAACAGCACCCTATGCCCAGAGGACAGGGCTGCATGCAGGGCACGGTTGTCGTTCCAGCGAAGGTCCCGGCGGAACCAATGGATGACCAAAGGAGAAGAGGGAAGGGAAGTCATTGAAGTTGGTTTTGTCGGGCAAGGAAACGGCCCACCTCCGTGGGCCGTCCTTTTGGTCCAAAACTTGGATCAAAACACCTTACGATCTCGTGAATCTCGTGCATTCACAACCCTACAACCCCGATGAGACAGAAAGGTTCATTGTCAAAGAACATTTTTTAAGAATGCTGTGTTAGTCCTCAAATCATTTCAATTAACCTTTTCAGATTCATGAAACATTTGTTCACTGGCCTTGCTTTCTGCTTGGCAACCATCGCCGGATTCGCCCAATGCGAGGCCGACCACACCGTGGAAGCGACTTCAAACCTCACGTTCGAGCCTTCAATGCTGACCATTGAGCAAGGCGAAAGCGTTGCCTTCCTCAACGTGGGAGGAAACCACGACGTGAATGGCGTCACCAATACCATCACCCAAGACCCCTTCGGGAATCCTGTTGATTTTTCATTCGATGCGGTCATGGCGTCGGACGAGCCAGTCTGCATTGGAACGTACACTTTTGATACCCCAGGAACCTACAACTACGACTGCAGCATTTATGGCCATGCGGCCGCAGGCATGGTGGGCACAATCACTGTCAATCCAGCCCCTGTAACAACCACAATCTGGGACATCGTGGAGGGCAGCTCCGACCACACCTACCTCGAAGCAGCATTGTTGCAGCAGGATTTGGATGGTGCCCTGAATGATACCACAGTCCTGACTTTGTTCGCTCCAACCGATGCAGCCTTTGAAGCTGCAGCCGCCGCCTACGGAACGGACATTGACGGCCTTTTGGCGCTGCCGTACTTGACAGACATTTTGTTGTACCACGTCACTGGCGGTGCGGTCATGAGCACTGACTTGTCCGATGGACAGGTGGTCACCATGTTGAACGAGGGGACGGCCACTGTCACCATCGACATGGGCGTGTTCATCAACAATGCACAAGTGACTGGACCAGACAACACAGCTGACAATGGAGTCGTCCACATTTTGGACGCTTTGATCCAGCCTGCGCCTCCTGTGGCAACAACCATTTGGGACATCGTTGTAGCGAGTGAGGACCACAACTACCTCGAGGCCGCTTTGTTGCAGCAGGATTTGGATGGTGCCCTGAATGATACCACAGTCCTGACTTTGT
>JBELJW010000041.1:9657-12463 GCA_042089975.1 Flavobacteriales bacterium
GCGCCTCCTGTGGCAACAACCATTTGGGACATCGTTGTAGCGAGTGAGGACCACACCTACCTCGAGGCAGCTCTGCTTCAGGAAGGTTTGGATGGTGCGCTCAGCGACGACAGCACCTTGCTGACACTTTTCGCTCCCACAGATGCTGCACTCGAAGCAGCAGCAGCTGCACTCAGTACAGACATTGCTGGCATATTGGCTCTGCCAAACTTGACAGACATCCTGTTGTACCATGTGACCGCTGGAGCCGTGTTGAGCACGGATTTGAGCGACGGTTTGACGGTGGGCATGTTGAACGATGCTGAAGCCACCATCACCATTGATGAAAATGGTGTGTTTGTGAATGACGCCCAGGTGACGGCTCCAGACTTGACCGCCGACAATGGCGTGGTGCACGTCATCGATGGTGTCTTGTTGCCTCCTACCGATGGCATCCAAGAAGCCCAAGCGTCATGGACAGTGATGCCAAACCCAGCCTCAGGTGAGGTGCGTTTTGCGGGATTGGCTGCAGAAGCCACAGCCGTGGTGTTGGATTTGACAGGACGTCAAGTCGCCCAGTTGGCCGCAGGAAACAACTTCCTTTCTGTTGGACAGATGGCACCGGGTACCTACGTGGTGGCAGTGACCTCCAACGGTTCCATCACCACAAGCAAGTTGGTGGTGCGATAAGCACAGATTAGAGAACGTATAGAAAAGGCCTCCCATTTGGGAGGCCTTTTTTTTTGTGCTGTCAAATGCAATCCAGCAGCGCTTCTTTCAGTGCGGGATGCCGCCACTGAAAGCCTTCCTTCAGAAGTTTTGCAGGGACGACATTCTGAGACTCCAAAACGATGGTGGCCATTTCACCAAGAACCATACGAAGCGCCCACGCGGGGACCGATGGGGCGAAATGTGGTCGACCAAGACATTTCGCCAGGACTCTGGAAAATTGGGCGTTGGGAACACTCTCAGGGGCCACCAAGTTGAAGGCGCCGTGTGCCGTTGCCGTTGATGCGGCATGCTGAACAAATCGAATCACGTCGTCCACATGGATCCAGCTCATGCATTGGGAGCCTTTGCCAAGGGGAGCTCCGAGACCGAGGCGATAGATGGGCAGGAGCCGATCGAGCGTGCCTCCGTTTGGCGAGAGGACGATACCAAGGCGCATGACCACATGACGGGTTGAAGATGGCAAATGGACAGCAGCGGACTGTTCCCAAGCTTCCGCCACCTGGGCCAAAAAGCCCTGGCCCACGGTGCCGTTTTCATCGACAGCGGACGTGCATTCCCCGTAATACCCCACTGCGGAGGCTTGGATGAAGGCGCCAGTGAAACGCGTTTGCTTCAAGGCTTTGCAAAGAAAAGAGGTGCCCTTGGACCGGCTTTCCATGATGGCCAATTTGTGGGCTCGTGTCCAGCGTTGCCCAACATTTGCCCCGGCGAGATGGACCACAACATCCACATCTTCAAGTGCTGCAGAAGGAAAGATGCCTTTCTCGAGGTCCCACACAAAGGCAGTTGCATCAGCGTGAGCGGGCGCATCACTTCGTCCCAGGGTCCTGACGGTCACGCCTTTTTGGAGGAGAGAATGGGTCAGTGCCGTGCCAATCAATCCAGAGGCGCCTGTGATCAACCAAGTTTGGGGTTTCATTCGTATATTATGTTAACTATCGTATTCACACATGCTGCATTCCTTTAACCGCTTGGCACTTTCCTTGTTCGGAAAGTTTCGCCCTACTTGGCATCTGGCCATCGCATTTTTGTGCGTTGCCCATGCCCAAGAGGCCCGAGCACAGGGAGAAGCAGCAATTCATCAGCAAATTGACTCAGTGGCATTCCTCTCGGCATCTTCCATGCTTGCAGAGCACGTGAATGACATCGGTCTTTGGTTGGATGAAGAGACTTTGGAATCTTATCTCCTTGTCGGGTGTGACAATGGAACGGCCTTTGTGAAAATGTTGCCGGGGGGTCAACCCATGTACATGGGCAAGTTGCCCACAACGACTGTTGTGAGCCTTTGGCGGGACATCAAGGTGCTGAACGATCACGCTTACGTGGTGAGTGAGGCGCCTGCACATGGGATGCAAGTGTTCGATTTGACAGCCTTGCGCGATTGGCATCCACTTGACGGGGTCCAAGATTGGGAGCCAGATGCGGTGATTGCTGCGCCAGGCTCGGCGCACAACTTGGCTGTTCTTCCCGAAGCAGACATGGTGATTCAACTCGGCTCGAACAGCTTTGGTGGGGGAGCGGTGTTGTTCGATGCATCGGATCCGGGTGCGCCTTTTCTTTCAGGTGGATGGTCAGAACAGGGTTACCTCCATGATGCGCACGCACTTCGTTACGACGGCCCAGATGAGGAACATCATGGGAAGGACCTTTTGTTTGCGGCAGCGGGGTCTCGGCTGTCCATTTTGGACATCAGTGATCCGTCCGATGTCTTGCTGATTGGGGAGAGCGATTATCCTCAGTCGGTGTACACCCACCAAGTTTGGGTCTCGGAGTCTCAAGACCATGCCTTCTTGGGGGATGAGTTGGACGAATCTCAATTGGGCGGGGGGACCAAAACCATTGTGTTCGACTTGACCGACTTGGACGCTCCTTTCGTCCACGACATCCACGAGTCAGAGTTGCAGGCCACCGACCACAACCAATATGGTCATGGCGAATGGTTGTTTCAGAGCAATTACAGTGCAGGTTTGAGAATGCTGAGCAGCGCCTGGCCTGAGTTGCCAGTGCTCTCGGAGAGCGGCTACTTTGATCCTTTGCCAGATGTGGAGGGAGCGGGCTTTCAGGGTGCATGGTCCCATGTCATTCTTGCAGATCA
>JBELJW010000042.1:0-12372 GCA_042089975.1 Flavobacteriales bacterium
TCCAGGCTTCAAACCCACAAACGGTATGCGGTAGTCGGCCAACAAACTCATGTCCTCCAAATTTAGGGAGTGCAAAGGTAGCGAAACCTTGTGGAAATGGCAACCCTTGAACGCACAACGTGGTTGACCGTGATGGGTCAACCGCGGGGCCTGGACCTATACTCTGGTTTGGGCGGAGTGATTTCCAGTGGGCTGCCTGCGTATTCGCGGTGCGCCAAACGATGTGTTCGAATGTCGCATGCCATCCTGATGGCCTCCCTAAAGGAGGCGCCATTGGCGGTGCCTTGCCCGGCAATGTCAAAACCAGTGCCGTGGTCGGGACTCGTGCGCACCACGGGCAGTCCCGCGGTGAAGTTGACCCCACGGCCAAAGCTGAGGGCCTTGAACGGGGCGAGCCCTTGGTCGTGGTACATGGCCAGCACGCCGTCAAATTGTCGCGACGCCCCCGACCCAAAGAACCCATCGGCGGCGTAAGGACCCATGGCCTGGATGCCTTCTTTGGTGGCCGTGGTCAATGCCGGCGCCAACACACGCTTCTCTTCATCGCCCATCATGCCGTTGTCGCCAGCATGCGGGTTCAGCCCAAGCACCGCGATGCGAGGGGAAGGGATGCCAAAGTCGCGGACCAAACTTTCGTGCATCAGCTTCAGCTTGGTGACGATTTTGGCCGAAGTCAGTTCGGTGGACACCTCTTTCAAGGCCACATGTCCTGTGGCCACCCCAATTCGGAGTCCGTCGCAGCAGAGCAACATCAGGACATCTTCGACCCCTGCTTCGCTGGCGAGGTACTCGGTATGCCCTGGAAAGTTGAATCCAGCAGAGCGAATGGTGTCTTTGTTGATGGGTGCTGTGACCAAAACGTCCACATTGGTTTTGGCCAGTTGGGCCACGGCGCGTTGAAGGCTCTCCATGGCCACGGCTCCCGCCTGTTGGCTTGCTTCGCCTGGCTTGTGTTCGAATTCCTCGGCCTCAAAAGACACCAGGTTGATTTGGCCTGATGCAGCGGCGGATTCATCCTCTACTTCTCCCCAAGGAACATTGTCGAAGGCCTTGACGGCCAATGCTCTGGGCGCGTAGACGATGGGCACAATGTGGGCCATGGTACGTTCGTCTGCAAGGGCATCTGCAAGGGCTTCAAGACCGATGCCGTTGGGATCTCCGCAAGTGATGCCGACCCGGATTTTGGAATTGTTGGGGCTCATAGGGTAGTGTCAAAGGTAGCGACGAGTACCTTGGTCTTCCCATGGTGCTGTCCCAAAAACCTTTCCCTTCCGTGTGGCAACGCTTTGTCATGCTTTTGGTTTGTGCCTTGGCCTTGCCATGGATGGCGCACGCCACCCACAACCGGGCGGGAGAAATCACGTACACCCACCTTCAGGGACTGACCTACGAGGTGGTGATCACCACCTACACCAAGGCAGATGCACTGGCCGACAGGCCATTCCTCAAATTGAGATGGGGCGATGAAATCGGCCCTGCATTGGACAGCCTGACACGGGAGCTGCCTGTGGGACAGCTTCCGGGCAATGTTCAAGTGAACGTGTACCGTGGCACCCACACGTATGGCGGTCCTGGGGCTTACGAATTGTCGGTGGAGGACCCCAACAGGAACGATGGGGTTTTGAACATGACAGGCTCTGTGGACACCCCCTTCGCGATTCGTTCGCTGTTGATCATTGACCCCCAAGCGGGCAACAACAACAGCGTTCAATTGCTGAATCCCGCTACGGAAAACGCCTGCTTGAATCAGTTGTGGATCCACAATCCAGCTGCATTTGATCCCGATGGTGACTTTTTGACCTTTGGCCTTGTTCCTTCCAGAGGATTCAACGGAGAGTTCATCCCCACCTATGTGTATCCCGATGAAGTGGGCAGCGTTCCAAACGCATTCGAGATCGACGAGTTCACCGGCGACGTCACCTGGGATTCTCCCAAAATCGCGGGCGAATACAATGTGGCCATACGCATTGAAGAATGGCGGGAGGTGGCGGGGGAGCTGCGAAAGGTGGGGGAGGTGGTTCGGGACATTCAAATCGATGTTTCCCTGTGTGCGAATCAACCCCCCGTTTTGGTGGCCATGGCAGACACCTGCGTGTTGGCGGGCGAGACGCTCTCTATGCCGGTGCTGGCCTCCGACCCTGACGGCCAAAGTGTGAGTCTGTCTGCCGCTGGTGGCCCGTTGACTGAAGTGGCCCACCCGGCGACGTTTGTCAACTTGGGAGGAGGAGAAGGCGTCTTCACATGGACGCCCCAATGCGCAGAGGTTCGCGCCCAACCATATCAAACCGTATTCAAGGCCCAGGATTTGGGCAACTCTGTGCCATTGGTGGATTTGGCCTCGCAATTCATCACCGTGGTATCGCCCCCAGTGCTGTCGCTGGTGGCCGAACCCATTGGATACAGCATGATGCTGACTTGGACGCCCCATGAGTGTGTGGACAATGCAGGAAGCCTCGATCCATCCATGGGGGCATACGATGTCTACCGAAGGCTTCAACTCGAAGAGACGGATTGGACCCCGCAACTGTGTGAGACAGGGGTCCCTGAGGGGGTGGGTTATCAATGGGCAGGGTCCACCGAAGGGTTGGATGCGGTGGGATTCTTGGACGAGGATGACTTGGACTTTGGAGTGACCTATTGTTACCGTGTGGTCACGCGCTATGGCGATGGGGCATTGTCCTTGGCCAGCGACGAAACGTGCGGCAGGATTCGAAAAGATGTGCCCGTCATGACGAGGGCCTCGGTGCTAGGAACGGGCACCATGGATTCTGTGCTCGTGGGATGGTCCCCGCCAACAGAACTCGATGTCCTGGCCTTTGGAGGTCCATACCGCTATGAATTGATGGGCCGTCCAATGGATGGTCAGGAGGAAGGCTGGAGCCCACTTTGGTTGTCTTCTGCTGAAAATGATTTGCTGGCGCTGGACACCCTTGTGACCGTCCCTAACCTGAACACGGAAGCATTGGCATGGGCTTTCCAGATCCTCTTGTACAGTGGATCTGATCTTGTTGGGGTGCCCCCTTCGGCTTCCACCCCGAGGTTGACCTTGGTTCCCGACGACAATCGATTGGCCTTGCAAATCGCCCAAGAGGCCCCTTGGCGTGTCGAGTCCTACATCATTGAACGGCAAGTCCCAACGGGTGGAGCCTACACCGTCTTGGACACCGTGTCCTTGCCCTTGTTTGTGGATTCTGGTCTGGTCAACGGGCAAATGTATTGTTACCGCGTGACCACGGTGGGTCGATACGACGACCCCACGACAGAATCCCCGCTTCAGAACCTCAGCCAAGAGGCTTGTGGCCAACCGTTCGATTTCACGGCCCCTTGTGGCATGGAACTCGACGTGGTGGCATCTTGCGCGGTGGAAAGGGACACGTTGTCTTGGACGTCTTCCTTGGGATGCACATCAGATGACATCATGGCCTATCGAATCTATTGGGCTCCATTCTTGGGGGACTCCTTGACGCTTTGGCAGGAATTGGAGGCCACCGAGGACCCGTTTGCGGTTTTCAATGAAGACGATTCCCTTGGCACCATCGCAGGTTGTTTTGTGGTCACAGCCTTGGACAGCCTCATGCCCGGACCAGATGGCGCGTTGCGACGCAATGAGAGCATTCCGTCGGACACGGTTTGTGTGGACAATTGTCCCTTCTATTTTCTGCCCAACATCTTCAGCCCCAACGGCGATGACCGCAACGACACGTTTGACGCTTTTCCCTGGAAATTCATCGACAGCGTGGAGGTCACCATCCACAATCGTTGGGGAGAATTGGTGTTCGAGACCAACAACCCAGACATCCAATGGGACGGGACTTACCTCGACACAGCTGAGCGGATGCCAGATGGGGTGTACATGTGCGCCGTCACGGCCTACACGCGTCGTCTCGAAGGGATTGTGCCGGAACGGTTTGTCCAAGAACTGCATTTGGTGGATGGGCGAGGCTCTTTCACCGACTGAGCCCTTTCGCCGCGTAGCTTTGCACCATGTTCACGGGAATCATTGAATCGAAAGGGGAGTTGGTGGGCCTTCAGAAAGAGGGGGGCAATGTGCAATTGCAGGTAAGGGCGGACTTTGTCGATGAGTTGCAAGTGGACCAAAGTGTTGCCCATGACGGCGTTTGCCTCACTGTGGTGGCCATTGACAAAGATGTCTACACGGTCACTGCCATTGAGGAAACCCTGCTGAAGACCAATTTGGGGCAAGCCAAGGTGGGCCATCACTTCAATTTGGAGCGATGCGCCATGGTGGGCGACCGGATGGATGGTCACGTGGTCCAAGGCCACGTGGACACGACAGGAACGTTGGAACGCATTGAAACTCGAGACGGCAGTTGGATCCTCACGATCGTTCATCCAAAGGGGTCGGGTTGGATCACGGTTCCCAAGGGCAGCATCACCCTCTCTGGCATCAGTTTGACCGTCGTGGACAGCGCGCCGGGACGGTTCACTGTGGCCATCATCCCCTACACCTGGGAACACACCAACCTGCATGCCACGCCAGAGGGAAGTCCCATGAACTTGGAGTTCGACGTCATGGGAAAGTATGTGGCCCAACTCCTCGAAGCCCACATCAACGCCCGGGGCGGGTCCTGAGGCTGAAATTTTGTCCGAGGTACACCCGCCTCACCGTCTCGTCCGTAGCAAGTTCTTCAGCCGTTCCTTCTTTCAAAATTTTGCCTTCAAACAGGAGATAGGCGCGGTCGGTGATGTGCAAGGTCTCTTGCACGTTGTGGTCGGTGATCAGCACGCCGATGCCTTTTTGGCGGAGCTGGTCCACAATCTTTTGAATGTCTTCCACCGCAATGGGGTCGACCCCGGCAAAGGGCTCATCGAGCAACACAAAGGAAGGTCTCGACGCAAGTGCTCGGGCGATTTCAGTTCTGCGCCGCTCGCCTCCTGAGAGCACATCGCCCATGTTGTTCCGCACCTTTTGAAGGTTGAATTCATCCAACAACTCTTCCAATTCACGTGCAGCGTCTTTGGACGACAACCCTCTCCACTCCAAGATGGCAGCGATGTTGTCCTCTACGGAAAGTTTTCGGAACACACTTGGTTCTTGTGGCAGGTAGCCAATGCCCTTTTGGGCCCGGGTGTGCATCGGGTCCCGCGTGATGTCTTCTGTGCCCAAGGTGACGCGCCCGCCATTGGGTCGTACCAAACCTACCACTGCATAGAAGCTGGTCGTTTTTCCTGCTCCATTGGGCCCAAGAAGACCCACCACTTCGCCGGGCGACACCCGAAAGGAGACATGGTCCACCACGGTGCGCTTCCCGTAGACCTTGACAATTTCGTGGGCGATGAGATCAGAAGTCATGGGGTGAAGTTCGGGGTTAAAGTTCGATTCCAAGACCAACCCGCCAGCCCCATGCTGCACGCATGCCCGGGACTGTGGTCGTGAGGCGACGGTGAACATCGAAGCGGAGCACGTGAAAGATGTTTTCGATGCCCACCACGGCCTCTGCATACCAGCCCTGGAGTCCAGTGGTTGTGGAGGGCATGTCGGTGATGGCTTCATGCCGCGCATCCCATTGGCTTCGGACGCCCTTGACCCCAACGACCTCGCGCAAATGGAGCCTTCGGATGCCTGGCAAACGGCCAAGCACCATTCCTTCACCATGCCATTCGGCAGAAGCCCTGACCCAACGGTCGCTCGCAAACTCCATGAAACGAAGCAAGTTGAATGCCTCGTTGATGCTCAAAAGGGTTTCATTGGCAGGCTGAAGCTCGGTCATGATGACGGGCGCCAAACCGGTATATCGTCCGGCCTGCGACCACCACTCGATTCGGCCTAGGGGCCCGAGGCGGCGCGTCCCCTCGGCATCGATGGTCCACCTTTGGTAACTGAATTCACTTCCCAAAATGCCTGGGATGCCCATGGTCACTGTGCCAGTCAAGATGGGCCATTTGGACCCTAGGCTCACCCTTTCGAACGCACCAGATACAAACTTCTCATTGCGGGCATACCTCGTTTGCAGGGTCAATTCTGCCGTCACCAACGGGGAATCACCGGTGGGGTCCCCTTCTCGGATGAATCGGACACTGTCGGTGGGGGCCACGGCGCGATGCCGCCACTCCAGGGCCTGTCCCCAGCCCGACCCGAATTCATGGAGCCAACTGATTTCGGTGCGGGTGACTTCTGTCAACCTTGTTTGGTCGTTCAATTGCAAGGCGCTGTTCAACCCATTGCCCTGGTCGAAGAAGCCCATCATCCCGAGCTGGTCAACATCGCGGGTGTGTTCCAAGAAGACTTCAGTCCGGGGCGATTTTCGCAACACCCATTCAGCCGAGGCACCGTATTTCCAGCGGTGGTCTTGGGTGCCATAGGCCGCAAAGGTCCGCAACCATAGTTTGCGCGAGAAGTCATTGCTCGTTTGCACCCCAAGGCTGTATCTCGACCCCTCGAGTGGGTTGGTGCTGAAGGCGTCAAAGTAAGGGCCAATCTCAATGGGTCCTTTGACGACATAGCCTGTCCCTGCAAGCATCAAGAAACCCTCCAAGAAACTGTACTGGGGCATGCTTTGCACTGAATCGACCATGGCGTAGGTCGCCGCAGCGCGTCGCGGCAGAGGTTCTGGTCGGAGATGCTTCCAAGAAGATTCCAGCACGTCGTTGGAGCCCTCTGCAAAGCTCATGTCCCGTGTGCTTGTCCACACGGAATCTGGCCAGGCCTGTGCCAACTCAAAATCGCTGTGCACAATGGTTTGATGGCTGTAGATGCCCATGCCGCCTTCACGCAGGCTGACGTCGGCAAGGTTCTCTTCACGCGCCAACACCCAGCGTCCGTCTTGGAGATCGAAGGTCTGGCTCCAGGCATAGTTCCGGACAAAGTTGACATTCGCCCCTTCGCTGATTTTGGCCTCCACATGGCGGAGGCCCAGTGTCAAGGTGTCGATCCACATTTCGCCTTCAAACGTCAGCTCTCCGCGTCGCCTTGGCACAAAGGCCAGGTGAAAGCATGGCCGGTTGTTTTGCTCGAGGGTGTCGAGGATGTAATAGCGGTAGTGGACGTTGCCCCGGTCGTGGAGCGGACTTGTGAATGCCCGGTCGAGCAGCAGCATTTGGTTTTCGTACAGGTTGATGTCCAAAAACTCAGATTGGACACTCGACGTGTTTTCGCCGTTCTGCATCCAAGTGGCCCGTGCCGCTTCCACCCTCTTTTCCCGTCTCCGTTTCTGGGTTCTGATCGTTCCGGACGTCTCGGTCACAAAAAGTGGCAGGGCCACGCGATGCTCGGTGGAGTCGAGTTGGTCCCACACCCAAGCAAAAGGCCCCCACCACTTGCGCTCTGGCCAACGTTCTGGGTAGTCGTTGATGGCCACCTCTTGCAGCTCATAAAAGCTGTGGGCAAGGGCAGGGATGCGGCCGGGATCGTTCGAGGACTTGGCATCCGCCACGCGCTGCATCAGTGGTTTGGCTGGATTTTTGGCTTTCTTGTCCGGACGAATCACCGCGGCTTCGAGGTCCACACTTCTCGGTTCCAAGGCGATGTTGATGACTTGGGGGACACCTCTTTGCAGGGGAATGCTTTGTCCTTGGTACCCCAAACATGACACCACCACCCTTGTGACCCTGTTTTCCACTGCGTCCAGCGAATATCGCCCGTCGACGTCCGTCATGGTCCCGATGTTGGTGCCTCCAAAACTGACGTTCACAAAGGGCAGGGCTTGCCCCGATCCCCCATCAAAGACCCTTCCCTCGACCGACGTTTGGCCCCAGAGTGACACCATCGAAGGCACCATCAGAAGAAGCAGGATCAATCGGAGTTTCAAGAGGCGCGTCGTTTGTCTTGTCGGCGCGCAATCCAAATGCCCATTTCATAAAGCAGAAGCACGGGAAGCGAAACCAACACTTGGCTGGTGACATCGGGCGGGGTGATCACGGCGGAGAGGGCCAAGATGCCAACCAATGCATGTTTGCGGTACGACTTGAGTCCGTCGGCAGTCACCAAACCTGCCTTGCTCAAGAAGAAGATGAGGACAGGCAATTGAAAAATCAGACCTGCGGCCAAAGTGATGCTGGCCACGGTCTTCACATAGCTCATGACCGCGATTCTTGCCGAGACGTCCCCCAGTTCGTAGTGGCCCAAAAACTGGAGGCTCAAGGGGGCGATGCCAAAATACCCGAAGGCCACCCCCAGCATGAACAGAACCGAAGAAGCCAGTCCTGCCCCTCTTGCAGCCGACCGCTCTCCCTGTTTCATCGCTGGCCTCACAAAGGCCCAAACCTGATGGATCACGACGGGAAAGGCGAGAATGAGTCCGCCGATGGCGCTGACAATGATGTGGGCTGAGAAATTGCCCAGCATGGTGGTGTTGATGAGCTCGTAGGAGATGCGGTCCACACACAATGCTTCACCAGAACCGATGGCGTGCGACAAGGCGCACCATGCCCGGTAACTGACAAACTCCGGATTTCGGGGCCCAAACAACACGATGTCGAACACCCAGTCCTTGGCCACAAAGAGACCAATGCCCCCGGCCAAGATGGCTGCAGCAGAGATGAACAACCGACGACGGAGCTCTTCTAGGTGGTCGAGGAAGCCCATTTGGGCATCGTCGTGGGCTTGGTCCATGGCCATGCGGCGAAGTTCGTGAGGAATTGGTTTCCTGCCGACTTACGTGAGCCCTTCGCGCAAACAATCGTGCAAATGGACCATCCCGACGTACTGTTCCTCCTTCACCACCACGACTTGACTGATGCCTTGACGTTGCATCCAGGATGCAGCTTCTCGGGCGAGAGTGTCAGCTTTCATGGTTTGCGGGGCGGGGGACGCCAAATCTCCAGCCGTCAATCCCTCGACACTGCCTTGGGCAAGGGCCCGCCGCAGGTCGCCATCGGTGATGATGCCTGCTGGTGTTTCTGGGCGACCGTCCTTCACAACAACCGTGGCGCCATAGCGGCCTTCCGACATGACCTTGAGCACATGGTCCAATGGTGCGGTCCATGGCACCGCGGGCTTGCGCTGGGGGTCCACCAAGGATGCAAGGGTCCAGGTGAGCATTTTGCCCAGCTTTCCAGCGGGGTGGTTGGCGGCAAAGTCATCAGGTTGAAATCCAGAATGCTCCATCAGGGCGACCGCCAGTGCATCTCCGAGTGCCAATTGGAGGGAGGTGCTGGTCGTGGGGGCCAAATCCCAAGGACATGCTTCCTCTTCCACGGCCACGTCCAAAACGATGGCGGCGGAAAGTGCAAGAGGTGAATCCGCCACAGCGGTCATGGCCAAGATGGTGCACCCTCGTTTTTGGAGCGCTGGCAAAAGGGCAACCACCTCGTCGCTGGCCCCACTTTTTGAGAGGCAAAGGACGCAATCGCCCGCTTCAACCGCCCCCAGGTCGCCATGCAAGGCCTCGCCGGCGTGGAGAAAAAGGGCTTTTGTGCCAGTTGAGTTGAAGGTGGCGGCGATTTTGGCCGCCACATGGGCGCTCTTTCCAACCCCAGATACGACCACCTTTCCGCTGCATTCAGAGATCCTTTGAACCGCCTGAACAAAGGGGTTCCCGAGGTTTTGGGAAGCTCCTTCCAAGGCTTTTGCAGCCAAGGCCAAGGTTCGTTTTCCGGAAGTCAATTCTCGTGTGCCCATGATGTTGTCATAATCCTTCGCCACAATGTCGGTTGAAACGAACGGAGGCTTATATTTATTCAGCAAAGCTAAAACCTTCCCATGAGCCTGATGGAGTTGGCGCCCAACGAAGCGCTGAAGACATTTTTTGGATTCGATGAATTCAAGGGTGAGCAAGAAAAAGCCATCCAAAGCGTCCTTGCCGGCAGAGACACCTTCGTGATCATGCCGACCGGGGGTGGGAAATCCATGTGCTATCAGTTGCCAGCATTGATGATGGACGGTGTGGCATTGGTCATCAGTCCCTTGATTGCCCTGATGAAAAACCAAGTGGACGCCATTCGTGGTCACCATGAGGACAAAAGGGTCGCGCACTTCTTGAACTCCTCATTGGGGCGGGCAGAGGCGGAGCGAGTGAAACTGGATGTGTCAGAGGGGCATACAAAGCTGCTTTACGTGGCACCCGAGAGTTTGACCAAACCGGAGACCATCGCTTTTTTGCGGTCTGTGGGCATCAGCTTTGTGGCCGTGGATGAGGCGCACTGCATCTCGGAATGGGGCCATGACTTCCGTCCTGAGTACAGAAGGATCAAGCCCATCGTCAAAGACATTGCCGACGTTCCGATCATGGCGCTGACCGCAACCGCCACACCCAAGGTTCAACTGGACATCCAGAAGAACCTGAACATGGTGGACGCCCTTGTTTTGAAGTCTTCGTTCAACCGAGACAACTTGTTCTACGAGGTCCGACCCAAGAAGGATGCCCTCAAACAAATCGTGCGACACTCTCTCCAAAACGTGGGAAAGAGCGGCATCGTGTACTGTTTGAGCCGCAAACGGGTGGAGCAAATTGCAGAGACCTTGCGTGTCAACGGCGTGAAGGCGCTTCCATACCACGCAGGAATGGACAGCAACACACGCAGCCGGATCCAAGATGAGTTCCTGATGCAGGACGTGGATGTGATTGTGGCGACCATCGCTTTTGGCATGGGCATCGACAAGCCCGACGTTCGGTTTGTCATGCACTACGACATGCCCAAATCGTTGGAGAGCTACTACCAAGAGACGGGACGCGCGGGGCGCGATGGGGGAGAGGGCCGGTGCATTGCCTTTTACAGCCACAAAGACATTGACAAACTGGAGAAATTTCTCCAGGGGAAGCCCATTGCGGAGCAAGAGGTTGGCATGCAATTGTTGCAGGAGGTGATGGCCTACGCAGAGACCTCCAACAGCCGGAGAAAGTTCTTGTTGCATTACTTCGGAGAAGAATTCGATGAAGTCAACGGTCCTGGGGCACAGAATTGCGACAACAGCTTGAATCCTCCAGTCTTGGAGGACCGTCAAGAAGAAGCGCACCTCGTGCTCAGTGCGGTGCTCGAGCACAAGAACAAGCACCGCATGGGTTTTTACACCTCATTGCTGACGGCCAACAAGAACCGCCAAATGGAAGACTATGGTGCCGTGGACAGTGCCTTTTGGGGTCGCGGTGCAGAGGAGGATGTGGACCATTGGCAAGGGATCGTCCGACAATTGGTCGTCCTGAACTACTTGAGGAAGGAGGTGGAAACTTATGGCGTGCTGCACCTCACGGACAAAGGGATGGACTTTGTGGGCAACCCAAGTCCCCTCATGCTGGCCAAACAACGTGATTACAGCGATGTGGATGCAGGAGATTCTCTTGCCCAGACAAGGGGCTCCAGCGGCGGAGCTTTGGACCCCAAATTGCGTGGCATGCTCACCGACCTTCGAAAAAAGATCAGTGCTGAAAAGTCTTTGCCGCCCTACGTCATTTTTCAAGACGTCAGTCTTGACGAGATGGCCACGCACTATCCCACGACAGCAGATGAGTTGCTTCGCATCACCGGTGTAGGGTCTGGAAAAGCAGCCAAATTTGGCAGCCCATTTTTGGTCCTGATTGCAGAACATTTGGAGGCGGAAGGAATGGAGAAGACCGATTCATTGCTCGTCCGAAGCAGTGGGTCCAAGTCGAGCCACAAAGTGACCATCATCCAACTGTTGGACAGGAAGTTGGGGCTTGACGACATCGCAGCAGGCATCCACGGCAATCGGGACAAGGTGCTCGATGAAATCGAAGGCATTGTTGGGGCTGGAACCAAGTTGAGCTTGGACCACATCTTGGAAGACGCATTGGATGAGGAATGCCTCGAAGAGCTGTTCGAGTTCTTTTCAGAATCAGAAGACGACAGCCTGGCCGAAGCCCTTGAAGAATTTGACGATGTCTACTCTGAGGAGGAGTTGCGTTTGGCCCGAATCAAATTCTTGTCGGAGGTGGCGCATTGATGCGTCAAAAGATTTCTATTGCTTTCGGGTCGTGTGCACTGCCGCAAAGGCCATCAGTCCTGCACCTGTTTTCAAAGCGTTTTCATCCACATCGAACAACGGAGTGTGCAGGCCTTTGGTGCCAAGCAAATTCCCTTCTTCAGGAGATGCTGTCCCAAGTCGGTAGAAACATCCGGGAATTTCATTGGAGAAATAGCTGAAATCTTCGCCTGTCATCCGAATGTCCAAGGAATGAACCCTCTTCTTTCCCAAGTAGGCCTCGGCCACTTCGCGGAAGGAATGTGCCAAATTCTCATCGTTTCTAACGGACGGATACCGCCGGCCGATGCGAAAGAGCGCGGCTCAATCGCTCCGCCGGCGGCTCTGGGACGTGCAGCGACCAGGCCACGTGTGACGGGCGTGCCAAACCAGCGCAGCAGTCACCTGGCGGTCCTGAGCTGAGAGGCCGGGGCCCAGCCGCCTGCTGCCCTGCTCTTGCCCCCTGCCACCCTGCTTTTGCTGCCCTGCTGCCC
>JBELJW010000043.1:0-12360 GCA_042089975.1 Flavobacteriales bacterium
GGCATATATCGGGATTGGGCTATGTCGGATTGCCCATTGCGCTGGCCTTTGCCAAACATCTGAGGGTCGTGGGATTTGACATCCACGAGGGGCGTGTGGACATGATGAAGCGTGGGGAAGACCCCTCTGAGGAGGTTCCGGCTGAAGGCTTCCTCGACAGGGACATCACCTTCACCCACGACGCCGAAGACCTGAAAGCCGCGCAATTCCACATCGTGGCGGTGCCCACCCCCATCCACGCCAGCCATGCCCCAGATCTTGGTCCGTTGCTGGCCGCTTCGCGCACGGTGGGCAAGGCCCTCAAGCCCGGGGACATTGTGGTGTACGAAAGCACAGTGTATCCAGGATGCACGGAGGAGGACTGTGTGCCCGTGCTTGAACAAGAAAGCGGGCTCCAATTGGGGGTCGACTTCTTTGTGGGCTACAGCCCTGAACGGATCAATCCAGGAGACAAAGTCAACACCATCGAGACCATCGTCAAGGTGGTGGGCGCGAGCGACGAGCGCACATTGGACACCGTGGCCCAAACCTATGACATGGTCGTCGCTGCAGGCACCCACAGGGCGAGCAGCATCCGCGTGGCGGAGGCGTCCAAAATCATCGAAAACACCCAGCGCGATGTCAACATCGCCCTTGTCAATGAACTGAGCATCATTTTCAACAAGGTGGGCATCAACACCTTTGAAGTGCTCGAAGCGGCGGGCACGAAATGGAACTTCTTGAAGTTCCAGCCAGGGCTTGTGGGTGGGCATTGCATCGGCATCGACCCATACTACTTGACTTGGAAAGCCAACAAACTGGGGTACCATGCCCGCGTCATCAACAGTGGCCGCTACGTCAACGACAGCATGGGTTTTTATGTGGGCAAGCAAACCGTCAAAAGGCTCTTGGCCCGTGACATCAATCCACTGGAGGCCCGAGTGTTGGTGATGGGGTTGACCTTCAAGGAAAACGTTTCCGACATCCGGAACACCAAGGTCATCGATGTGATTCGTGAATTGGAGTCCTTCCACGTCCAAATCGACATTGTGGACCCCCAAGCCAACCCCGCTGAGGTTCAAGAAGAATATGGCCTCACCATGTCAGCAGAAGCAAAACCTGGGGGCTACGATGCCATCATCTCTGCGGTGAACCACGCTGAATACGCGGGATTCGAAGCCCATGATTTCAAGCACCTATTGAAAAATGGACAAGGCACCGTGGTCGATGTCAAAGGGGTCTTTCGGGGCAAAACCGGAGACTTGGACTATTGGAGCCTCTGAACGACCTTCCCAACATGACCACTGCAGCACAGCCCCCCAAGGAGACGCGCTCCTTCCAGTCCATCCTCGTCACAGGAGGAGCGGGGTTCATCGGGTCCCATGTGATCCGGCGTCTGCTTCGGACCCACCCCAATACGAAGGTGGTGAACCTGGACGCCCTGACCTATGCCGGCAACCTGGCCAATTTGAAGGACGTGGAAGACCACGCCCATCTTCATTTTGTCAAGGGGGACATCCAAGACCGGGCATTGCTCGACAAATTGTTCGAAGCCCATGGTTTTGACGCAGTTCTTCACTTGGCGGCAGAGAGCCATGTGGACAGAAGCATCGACGAGCCACTTGCATTCTTGGAAACGAACATCTTGGGGACTGCAGCTTTGTTGCATGCCGCCAAAGAGTCATGGACGCGTCGTGGCTGCATGGAGACGGCATTGTTCTACCATGTCAGCACCGATGAAGTGTATGGGTCCTTGGGACAGGAAGGCCTTTTTTCCGAAACCACCGCCTACGACCCTCGGTCCCCTTACAGCGCTTCCAAGGCATCGAGCGACCACGTGGTGCGGGCATACCATCACACCTATGGCTTGCCCACGGTCATTTCCAACTGTTCCAACAACTACGGGTCGCATCAATTTCCTGAGAAACTGATCCCGTTGATGATCCGTAACATTGTGGATGGTCGTCCACTGCCCATCTATGGAGAAGGCATCAACATCCGAGATTGGCTGTGGGTGGAAGACCATGCTGCGGCCATGGACGTCATCCTGCAAACAGGTTGGGTGGGCGACACCTACAACATTGGAGGCCTCAACGAATGGCGGAACATTGACCTTGTGCACAAGCTCATCGACTTGGTGGACAGCCGTTTGGGCAGGGCCAAGGACCATTCGCTTGGACTCATCACCTTTGTGAAGGACCGAGCAGGACACGACATGCGTTACGCCATCGACGCCTCGCATTTGGAAGCCCGGTTGGGATGGAAGCCTTCTGTCACCTTTGAGGAGGGGTTGTCGCATACAGTGGACTGGTACCTGAAGAACGCTGCGTGGATGGAGGAGGTCACCTCTGGGGACTACCAACAGTACTACGCAGAACATTACGACAAGCGCTGATGGCTTGGAAATGGCCATGGCAACCTTCCTCCGGAGCCGCGGTGGACTTCGGACAATGGAAATGGGACGTCCACAGCCATCTCGTTCCGGGCGTGGACGATGGGGCTGCGACGATGAAAGACGCCTTGGACATGCTTCGTGGGATGGAGGCCCTCGGTTACGCTGGCATGGTGGTGACTCCCCACGTCATGAGCGACCTCTATCCCAACACCCCCGCCACCCTTCAGCCCGCCTTTGACGCCTTCCAGTCTGAAGCCAAAGCCTCCGGCATCCAAGTGGAACTGAAGCTGGCCGCAGAATACATGATGGACCCTCACTTGTTGGAACTCCTTCGCAAAGGTCCAATCCTCGACTTCCCCTGCACCAGCATCCCAGATGGCAAGGCTCATCGCCTGGTCTTGATGGAATTTGGGTTCCACCAAGCCCCTCCCCAAGACCTCGTGAAAGAAGCCATGTTCGTCGCACAAACCCAAGGATACACCCCTCTACTGGCACATTGCGAGCGATATCCCTACCTGCACAAGGACGAGGAATTGCTCACACTTTGGCGGGAACGAGGAGGGTGGATGTCTGTGAATGCTGCGTCCCTTGCTGGTGCCTATGGGCCTGAAACCAAGGAAATGGCCGCACGTTGCATGAAACGAGGCTGGGTGTCCTTCGTGTGTTCAGACGCCCATGGCATGCGCCATGTCCAAGCCCTCGGCACATTGACCTCTTCGAGAACCTTGGCCAAATGGGCCGAGTCGGATGCCCCACAGCATTTGGGCTTGGGTGCCCATTGAACCCAGCTGAATTCGAGGCGCTCAGCCTACCGGGGCAAGCTTCACCACCAAACCTTCAAGGGCATCGGCCAAATGGATTTGGCAACCCAGTCGGCTTTCGTCGTTGACGTGGAAGGCTTCGTCCAGCATGTCTTCTTCGTCGTCTGATTTCTCTGGCAACACATGGTCACTCGTGACGTACATGTGACAGGAGGCGCACATGGCCATGCCTCCGCAAGTGCCTTCGACCGGGAGTTCGGCGCTCTTGCAAAGCTCCATCATGTTCATCCCCATGTCGGTGGGGGCATCCAATTCGTGGGCCACGCCTTCGCGGTCGACCACGGTGACTTTGATCATGCTCATGAAGCGAAGTTAAAAACCGGCGACGCCATTCACCGTGGTGTATTTGAGGACCAAATTCTTGTCCGGGTAAATCCGCTTGAAGGCACTTTGCACCATCAGGGTGGCTTCGTGGAACCCGCACAAAATCAACTTGAGCTTGCCTGGGTAGGTGTTGATGTCCCCAATGGCATAGATGCCAGGAACATTGGTGCTGTAGTCGAAGGTGTCCACCTCGATGGAGTTTTTGCCGATGTTCAAATTCCAGTCGGCAATGGGGCCGAGTTTGGGGCTCAAGCCAAACAAGGGCACCCAGTGGTCGGTTTCCAGCACCATTTCGCCTTGTTCCTTGTGGTTCACGGTCAAGGTCTCCAAAGCTCCTTGGCCTTCAGTGCCTACCACCTCCGCATTGGTCAACAATTTGACCTTTCCCTGCTCTGCCAAGTCCATCACCTTTTGAACACTGTCCAAGTGGCCACGGAACCCCGTCCGACGGTGCACCAAGGTGACCTCACTCGCGACTCCATCGGCCAAGAAAATGGTCCAATCTAGGGCACTGTCGCCCCCGCCACTGATGACCACCTTCTTGTCGCGGTAGAACTCCGGATCCTTGATGATGTACTCTACTCCATGGTCCTCGAATTGGGCCAAGTTGTCGATGGGTGGCTTTCGGGGTTCAAAGCAGCCCAAGCCGCCAGCAATCGCAATGACAGGCGCGCGGTGGACCGTCCCCCGGTTGGTGGTCACCACAAATTGGTCCTCGTCGTCTTTCTCGATGCGTTCCGCCCTTTCCCCCAAAGTGAAACCAGGCTTGAATGGCTCGGCTTGTTCCATCAACTTGTCCACCAGGTCGCCCGCCAAAATCGATGGGTAGGCGGGGATGTCGTAGATGGGCTTCTTGGGGTAAATCTCAGAGCATTGTCCGCCCGCTTGGGGCAGCGCATCGATAAGGTGGCAGCGAAGCTTCAGAAGGCCCGCTTCGAAAACGGTGAAGAGTCCGCATGGACCAGCACCGATGATCAGGATGTCTGTTTGAATCATGTCGGGGTCAAAAGTACTCACCCAACAACGCAACGGGGGACGTGTTCACTTCGGCTTTTTCACCTTTGGCACAAGGAAACCGAGGAGAACTTTACTGAAGGTTGATGGCCTCGATGGCCGTCAATTCTGGGGCCGCCTTTTTCAAGGCCGATTCGACGCCTCCCTTCAAGGTCATGTTGATCATGGAGCAATCCGCGCAGGCCCCGAGCAATTCGATGCGCGCCACCAATCCCGAGGTGATTTCGACCAAACGTATGTCGCCGCCATCTGCCTTGAGATAGGGGCGCAATTCGTCCAAGGTGGACTCTACGCGGTGGAGGAGGTCATGGGGGGTCATGGTCAGACGTCTTTGCCCAATTGTTGCAGCAATTTAGCGACGACAGCCCTAAAGGCAGCGGCCGCCTCTCCACTGGTTTGCAGGACCGCAGGTCGGCCTGCGTCCCCAGCTTCACGGATGGTTTGCAGCAGGGGAAGCTCTCCCAAGAATGGGGCGTTCAAACTGTCGGCCAAACGCTTGACGCCGTCCCGGCCAAAAATGTGGTACTTCTTCTCCGGAAAATCGGGCGGCACGAAGTAAGCCATGTTCTCAATAAGTCCCAAAACAGGCACCTTCAAGTCCTCCAACCGAAACATCCCCACCCCTTTTCTCGCATCGGCCAAGGCCACATCCTGCGGGGTGCTGACAATGACAGCACCCGACAAGGGGATTTGCTGCACAAGGGAAAGGTGGATGTCTCCAGTGCCTGGAGGCAAGTCCACCACCATGAAATCCAATTCGCCCCAATCGGCATCGGTGAACAATTGGTTCAAGGCACGGCTGGCCATCGGACCTCGCCACACAATGGCTTGGTCTGGATCGGCAAAGAAACCTATGGACAACACCTTGACGCCGTACTGCTCAATGGGCAGAATCTTTGTGCCCCCCTCCACTTCAACGGGCTGAGGCTTGGCACCTGCCACATCGAACATGGTCGGCACACTTGGGCCGTGAATGTCTGCATCCACGAGGCCCACACGGTACCCCAGCTGGGCCAAAGCCACTGCGACGTTTGAGGAGACCGTGCTCTTGCCCACCCCCCCTTTGCCGGAAGCCACCGCAATGACATGCTGGACGCCCGGCAACACCTTGCGGGTCTCAAGCGTGCGCTCTTCCTTTTGCAATGGAATGACCTCGACCTCGCACTCGACAGGGGTGCCCATGCCGCGCTCCAAGGCAAATTCCACCGCTTCTTGCATGCGCTTCCTGGCATGCATCGCAGGATTGCTGGACTTCACTTGAACCGTGACGCCTTGGCCCGTGGCATTTTGGCCTTCCAAAGGGCCCGAAAGCTCCACCAATTCAAGGGAGACAATGTCCTTGCCCAATTCGGGCTCCACCACTCCCTTCAAGGATTCCAATACAGCGTCTTTGGTCCAGTTGCTCATGCGTCAAAGTTCGGTCATGGGGTCCCAAAACAACGCTTTGAAATCTACGACGGTCGCATCCTGCACCTGAACGCCCTCCGCTTCCAGCATCGACGCCATGGGACGGTCTTTGGGGAAATGCATGGCCCCGGTCAACTGCCCCAATCGATTCACCACACGGTGGGCCGGGACGGCAGGAGCAACTGAAAATGACTTGTTGAGGACCCACCCCACCCTTCTGCTTGCCTTCTTCGCCCCCAGGCAATTGGCCACGGCCCCGTATGTCGTCACCCTGCCTTTGGGCACCGCACGGACCACCTCAAAGACGTCACTGGCAAAACCTACGGGACGGATTGGGTCGGACACAGGGCTCATTCCTTTGGGGTCGAAGGGGGCTGGATTTCCATGAAATGGATGTTCTTTCCTTCCTCCAACCAACGTTGCTCGTAGAACGTTTTGATCTCCAATGCAGCGCGCAAGTCGGGGTCGACCCCTTCGAGAAACCCCCCATACACATCATCAGAATCGTGCAAGAGGGGATAGCCGGCCTCGAGGTAATCTTCCTTGGACAGGGCATAGAGGAGCTTGCTGTCAGACTTGACCCGGATGGTCCCCCCCGGCGCCAAAAACTTGCGGTAACGCTCGATGAATTTTCCCGAAGTGATGCGCTTGGTCCCCTTCTCATCTTTGGGCTGAGGGTCACTGAAGGTCAGCCAAATGCGCTCCACCTCTCCAGGTGCGAAGAACTGGTCGATGAACTCGATGCGCGTGCGCAAGAAGGCGACGTTGGACAAAGATTCTTGGTTCGCCGTCTTCGCACCACGCCAAAAACGGTGGCCCTTGATGTCCACGCCCACGAAATTCCGTTGGGGCCATTGGCGGGCGAGTTCCACGGTGTATTCCCCCTTGCCACAGCCCAACTCCAAGGTGATGGGGTGGTCGTTCCCAAACACCTGCTTGTGCCATTGGCCCTTGTGCGGATGCTGCGCCCCCCTCACCGCCTCTTGCAAGTCGGGCTCGAAGACGTTCTTCATCTCCGCATTTTCCTCCCATTTCCAAAGTTTTCCCTTTCCCATGCTCCTTGAATTGATGCGAAATTAGGAACTTCAACCCGACCATGAACCACGCTCAAGCAACCCATCCGTCGATGTTGGTGACCGTCCTGGATTGGGGCATGGGCCATGCGACCCGCACTCTTCCTCTGATTGAATGTGCATTGGACCTTGGCTGGCATGTGCACGTGGCCTCCAAGGGGACTGCGCTCGCCTGGCTGAAGCATCACTTGCCAGAGTCGGACCGTTTGGCATTCCACGTCAAGCCTGGACCCGAGATGAAGTATGCCAAGCGCGGCAATTTCTTTCGCATTGCCGCCCAAATGCCCAAGTTCCTCGTCCACGTGCGCTCGGAGCGGCTTTGGGTGGCGAGGTTCGCAGAAGCACAGGGCATCCGGGCCATTTTTTCAGACAACTGCTATGGTTGCCAAGTCCCCGGTCTGTCCAGCGTACTCATGTCCCACCAACTGCAGATTCCCGTGCCCAAACTTTTGGAAGGGATGGCCCGTGCCATGGTCCGTCGTTGGGCCATGCAATTCGACGCGGTGTGGGTGCCAGACCACCCACCTGGCCCCATGGCCATGAGCGGAGGGCTCTCTTCCGCCATGGTGCATCCCCAAACCTTATACCTCGGCGTATTGAGCAGACTGGCCAAGCACCGCCAAGCCTCCCCTTCCGCGCGTTGGTCCAAGGTGGGGATGGTGAGCGGGTTGGAACCCCACCGTGGATTGATGGAAAAGGCCCTGCGCCAGTGGATGGCCAACGACGAAGAGCCGTGCTTGATCGTGGCAGGAAAGCCAGGGGGCGGAGTGCGCGTCGACGGCAACATCACCACTTGGAACGACCCCACAGATGAGGACTTGGCCGGAGCCCTGCAGGAAGGCCGCGTGGTGGTTTGCCGAAGTGGGTACAGCTCCCAGCTGGACCTTGCTGCCTTGCAAGTCAAGGCCATCCTCGTGCCCACGCCGGGACAACCTGAACAGGAATTTTTGGGCCGACTTTGGGCCGAGCGGTTTGGTTTTGTCTGTTTGGGCCAAAAAAAGCTCCAACAAGGCAACATCCCCGCACTTGCCACCGGACATTTGCCACACGCGGAGGCCAATGCCAAGGCCTTAGCCCACATGACATCCTGGCTCACACCCCTTCAAACCACGCCCTCCTGATGGACACCTCTCCCTCCAATTTCAGCCAAGAAGACATCCGGTTCATGACCATGGCCCTTCAAGAAGCAGAGACCGCCGCCGCCATGGATGAAGTGCCCGTTGGGGCGGTGGTCGTGGCCGAGGGTCGTGTGATTGCACGGGCCCACAATTTGTGCGAGAGGCTGCGCGATTTTACCGCCCATGCAGAGATGCAGGCCTTCACTTCCGCATCCGAGTACCTCGGAGGAAAGTTCCTGGACAAATGCACCTTGTACGTCACTCTTGAGCCCTGCCCCATGTGCGCAGGAGCTGCCTTTTGGACGCGCATTGGCCGGGTGGTGTACGGAGCCAAGGACGAGAAACGCGGACATTCCAAGTTCGACGGCGAGCTGACCATGCTGCATCCCAAGACCAAATGCGAAGGCGGACTCTTGGCCGAAGAGTCGGCTCAATTGCTCACCAAGTTCTTCCGCGCCAAGCGATAAGCCTCCTTTGTCCCAGTGGCGTGTACCTTTGCGCCATGCTTGAGTTGACCAAAGAATTCCTCGACCAACTGCGCTCGCAGATTGAAGACGGTCGTGACGTGGAGCTCGCCGCGATTGTGGGCGAACTTCATCCGAAGGACGTGGCCGATGTTTTCGATGCGCTCAAGCGCGAGGAGGTGCTGTACATCTACCGCTTGTTGGACTCGGACTCGAGGTCTGAGGTCATCTCTGAAATGGAGGAGGACATCCGGGAGGAGCTCCTGAGCTCACTGAGTTCGAAAGAAATTGCAGAGGATGTCATCGAAGGGTTGGATTCGGACGATGCCGCAGACGCGTTGGCCGATTTGCCTGAAGCCAAGGTGGAAGAGGCCTTCAGGTTGGTCGACGACCAAGCCTCTGCTTCGGAAGTCCTCGAGCTCCTGAACTACGAGGAAGGATCCGCTGGTGCGATGATGGCCGTGGAATTGGTCAAGGTGCAGGAAGATTGGACCGTGGCCAGTGCCATCCGAGAAATCCGGTCACAAGCGTCCGACGTCGCCAACATCTACACCATCTACGTGGTGGATGAATCAGGCCGGCTCAACGGCCGGTTGTCGCTGAAGAGCCTGCTGTTGAACGCTTCAAGCGCCCGAAGCATCTTGCGCGACTTGAAAGACGATGTGGAAATGGTTTCCGTCGAAGCCCATGAGAGCGAAGAGGTGGTGGTGAAGATGATGGAGCGCTACGACCTCGTGGCGCTTCCTGTCGTGGACGCCTCTGGCATCCTCCTCGGCCGAATCACCATCGACGATGCGGTGGATGTCATGATCGAAGATGCTGAGCGCGATTACCAATTGGCTTCAGGAATTTCGGAAGATGTCGAAGACAAAGACAGCGTTTGGACGCTCACCCGTGCCCGCCTTCCTTGGTTGCTCATTGGCCTTGGCGGTGGGGTCGGAGGAGCCTATGTGATTGGTGCTTTTGACATCGAAAACAACCCTGAAATGGCCCTCTTCATCCCATTGATTGCTGCGATGGGTGGGAATGTAGGTGTGCAATCCTCGGCCATTGTGGTGCAAGGCTTGGCCTCTGCTTCCATGAACATGGGCAACCTTGCTGGAAGATTGTTGAAGGAACTCAGCGTGGGCATGCTCAATGGACTCATTTGTTCGGCAGTCATTTTCCTGACCAGCCTTCTTTTGGGCTTTGGCTGGAACTTGAGCACCACGGTCAGCGCCTCCCTGTTGTGTGTCATCGTCTTCGCTGCCTTGTTTGGGGCCTTTGTGCCCCTCATGTTGGACAAGCGGAACATCGATCCAGCCCTTGCCACCGGTCCGTTCATCACGACGGCCAACGACATCATGGGGCTCATCATTTACTTCAGCATCGGCTCCCTGGTGGCCACCTGGATGCCCTGACGCCCTGAGCATGAAGCCAGAGGACGCCCACGTGTGGTTTTTGGACTCGGTGCATGCCGGTTTGCAAGTCCGGCTGGAGGCTGCGGGCATGTCTTGTTTTGACGGGACTGCCCTGGGACGAGAAGCCTTGATGGAACAGGCCGCCAAAACACCCATCCATGGTTTGGTGTTGCGCAGCCGACTTTCCCTCGACCGAGAGCTCTTGGACCAACTCCCCGACCTCCAATGGATCGCGCGCAGTGGATCGGGTTTGGACAACATCGACGTGGAGGCAGCCCATCAAAAGGGCATCGCACTGCATTCCAGTCCAGAAGGCAACCGAGACGCCGTGGGCGAACACACCTTGGGCATGCTCCTGAACACGTTGCATCGTCTGTCTTCAGGGGATGCCAGTGTGCGCTCCGGAGCGTGGGACCGCGAAGGGCACCGAGGAAGAGAATTGAAGCACCTTACGGTGGGCATCATCGGGTACGGCCACATGGGATCTGCTTTTGCCCAAAGGCTTGCCGGATTTGGATGCCGCGTCCTTGCTTACGACAAGTACAAGGAAGGTTGGGGAGAACAGCCCCAAGTGAAAGCCCCCTTGCCACATGTTGTGCCTGTGGGTTCCGATGTCTTGGCCAAGGAGGCCGATGTGGTGAGCTTGCACGTGCCCTGGACCCCGGAAACGAAAGGCATGGTGAACGACCATTGGCTTGGGGACTGGGACAAGCCTATTGTGCTTCTGAACACTGCTCGAGGGGCCATTGTCCAAACAGAAGCCTTGCTCCGCGCCCTCGACGACGGGAGGGTCATACACGCTTGCCTCGATGTACTGGAATTCGAAGGGCGGTCCCTCGAAACGCTGGAAGGCCTTCAGGATCCCCAGAAGAAGCGAGCCTTCGAGGCGCTTCTGAAACATCCCAACGTCATGATGACACCCCATGTGGCCGGTTGGACACAAGAGAGCTGGAGCCAGTTGAGCGAAGTGCTTGCGGACAAGATTTTGTCCTCCTGAAGTGGGTTCGATGGGGTGCATGAAAAAACCCTGACCAAAAGGCCAGGGTTTTCATTGCTTTCATGGAAGGAGTCACTCTTCGCTTCCAGTGCGCTTTCTGCTTGAAGCCGAGTACAGCACTTTCAGGGCCGAAGCCTTCCGAAGTTCTTGTTTGACCGATGTCACGACGCCCATCTTGGTGTCTTTGTCCACCTTCAGGGACACCCACATCTTGCTCTGCTCAGA
Organism: Flavobacteriales bacterium; assembly: GCA_042089975.1. Classification (GTDB taxonomy): domain Bacteria; phylum Bacteroidota; class Bacteroidia; order Flavobacteriales_D; family Sanyastnellaceae; genus UBA11663. The sequence goes on from JBELJW010000043.1 coordinate 11,218, forward strand.
CTCCGCAAGCGTCGTACGTTCCTTGACAATCCAGTCCTGGATCACCGCGGCGCTGGAGAACTGATCGTTCAACTGCACCAAAGGCTCCGTGCCGTAACGTCGGTCCATTGGGGGACCGATGTTGACATAGCGGATGAGGTGCTTCTTTTCGATTTTGTAAAGTTCGGAGGCTTCAGGCCGGATCACACGGACCTTTTCATCCTCCGTACGTAGCACCGTGGCCACCATGAAGAAGAAGAGCAGCATGAACACGATGTCCGGCAAGGAAGCCGTAGAAATGGCCCCCATTGGTCGTTTGCCTCCTTTGCGAAACTTTCCCATGTCAGTAGTAGTTGGCGCTTGCGTCGCGTGGTTCTGCTTCCGAAATACGTTGCGGGTACACTGCACGGACGGCAGTGATCCGATCCAACGTCTTGGTGTCTTCCTTGTTGCGGTCGTAGATGTCTTCCATCTGCGAGTACGTCATCCCAAACTTCTCCAACGCCAACTCATCACGCAACTCGTTCACGGCAGATTGAAGTTCATTCTGCACAGACAAGTAGGTGTTGTAGGTCGTGTTGTTGTCGTTTTGCATGGAAATGAGCGCCGATGACGGGAGCTCCTTGTAATCGCCCCCAAGCAACTCAATGGTGGTCAGTTTCTGACGCCAGTTGTCGAGCACTTTCCCAAAGGCTTTCTTCTTCTTGTCGGTGTCCGCTGCAAACACGAATTGCTCGTATTCGGCAATGCGGAGTCGGACCTCGGACTTTCTCACCCATTGGCGCTCAGGAAAGGCCGCATTGGTCTTGCCATTGGCACCTGTCACCATCACAACCTCTCGGTTTCTGCCCACCGTTTGCGGACCCACGGGATGGGACATGACGCCATCTCCTGTCGCAATCAGGAAGTTCTTCGCCTTGTCCTTCATTTGGTCCAAATCCAAGGGCTCTCCCTCCACCAACAATTGGTCGAGAAAATTCACCTTCACGTTGAAGACGTTCTGCTCCTTGGCCTGGGGCACATCAATGTCTGGAGGCACAGGAGGCGGAAGTTGGCGTTTGATGCCCTCATCTGAATCAATGGTGGTGGTGACCAGCCAAAAAATGAGCAGCAAAAACGCGATGTCCGCCATCGAGCCTGCATTGATTTCTTGCAATTCGCGGC
>JBELJW010000044.1:0-12247 GCA_042089975.1 Flavobacteriales bacterium
GATGACTTCGGTTACGTCGGAAGCCACATGTACAGCGGTTCTTGTGAAGCGCCGGAAGTGCCATTGTGTGAATTGGGTGTTGTCTATGTCAGTGAAAGCCACACCAGTGGTGATCCGGAAGACTACATCGAGATTTACAACAGTGGAGCTACTTGCATGCTCACCGGATTCCAACTGGATGACAACACGGCCCTCGAGGACTTTACTTTCGGGGAGGTAGTGATCGAAGCTGGAGGGTACTGGTTGGGTTATGAGGACGATGAGAACAGCTTCGGCAGCGGACTCTCAAGCGGTGGAGACATTGTCGTGCTTGCTGATCCAGCAGGCAACATGCTGATTGTGGATGCCGGTCCATCCGTAGGCAACTTGTCCGTGAGCTATGATGCTGATGGCGCAGGCTGTTACACCACTCCAACTCCTGGCGAGGCCAATGCTTCGTGCGGGATCCTCGGTTGCACTGATGAGTTGGCATGCAACTACGATGCCGAGGCGGTTGCGGACGATTCTAGCTGCACGTATTCCGATGGCATCACCGATTGCGATGGCATTTGCATCAACGATGCTGACAGCGATGGCATCTGCGACGAAAACGAAGACGTGGAGGGGTGCACAGATCCTGCAGCTGAAAACTTCAACCCCAACGCGACCCTCGAAGACGGAAGCTGCTGGTTGTCGAATGTATCAGCGGAGGTCTCGGGCTCTTACCAGACCGGAATCTGGGATGCTGGTGCAGCTGAAATCGTTGACTACCACGCAGGCACACAGCGATTGTTCTTCGTGAATGCGGCGGAAGCATCGGTCCAAGCCTTGGACATGTCCTCTCCAGATTCTCTCGCCTTTCTCTTTGCAATGGATGCGGCAGGGTACGGTGCGAGTGCAAATGGATTGGTGGTCTTTGGCGATTACGTGGCTGTAGCGATTGAAGCAGCCGAAGTTGGCGTCGCCGGAAACGTCGTCATATTTGATGTAGATGGAAACTTCGTAAGCTCGAGCCCGGCCGGGTTCTTGCCCGATGCAATCACCATCTCGAATGATGGAATGACCTTGGCAGTGAGCAATGAAGGACAGCCAAATGACACTTATACTGTTGACCCGGTTGGTTCTGTGACGCTTATCGACGTCAGCAACCCCCAAGCTCCAGTTTCCACGCAGGTTGGCTTTGAGGGCATTACATCCGATATGTTGGATGAAGGCGTAAGGATTTTCGGGCCTGGTGCGAGCATCGCGCAAGACTTGGAGCCTGAATACGGTGCGTTCAATTCAAGCGACTCGAAGCTCTACGTCAGTTGCCAAGAAAACAACTGCATGGTCGTGATTGACATGGCAACACAGAGCGTTGAGGACGTCTGGGGACTTGGTTTCAAGGACCACAGCTTGCCTGAAAACGCCTTGGATGTTTCGAATGAAGACGGTACGATCAACATTGCCAACTGGCCCATCAAGGGCATGTATCAACCCGACGCCATTCATGCGTATGAGGCAGGTGGTGTTGAATACCTCGTGTTGGCCAACGAAGGCGATGCACGTGACTACGACAGCTGGTCTGAAGAAGATCGTGTACGCGACTTGGTGTTGGATTCCATCGCCTTCCCTGAAGCAGCGACCCTCCAATTGGATGAAAACCTTGGACGCCTCAAGACAACCACGACGATGGGTGATACAGACGGCGACGGGGATTACGACGAGATCTACTCGTACGGAGCGCGTTCGTTCTCGATCTTCACAACCGATGGTCAGCTGGTCTACGATTCTGGTGATGACTTCGAGCAGATTACTGCTGAGCTGTTGCCATTGGATTTCAACAGCACCAACGATTCCAACGGCAGCTTCGACAACCGTTCTGATGACAAGGGACCTGAGCCGGAAGGTATTGACATCGGTACCATGAACGGCCGCACATATGCCTTCATTGGCCTTGAGCGCGTATCCGGTGTTATGGTCTACGACATCACCGACCCATCAGCACCGCAGTACGAGCGCTACCTCAGCAACCGTGACTTCAGTGTTCCTGACGGTGACCTTGTCGCTGATCCCGGTGCTGCAGGTGACCTCGGTCCTGAAGGCTTGGTCTTCGTGTCGGCAGAAGATTCACCGGACGGCATTCCTTACTTGGTTACATCCAACGAGATCTCCGGCACGTTGACAGCCTACGCCTTGGAATCTTCCGCGGAATACCAACCGTGCTCACTGGGCAACGTCTACATCTCGGAAGGTCACACCAGTGGAGAACCTGAAGACTACATCGAATTGTATAACAATGGCGACTACCCTTGTTCTTTGGATGGTTTCATGCTCGACGACAACACGGCGTTGACAGACCTGACGTTTGAAGACGTCATCATTGAAGCCGGGGGATACTGGTTGGGTTACGAAGACGCAGAAGGTAGTTTCGGCAGTGGTTTGTCCAGCGGCGGAGACATTATCGTTCTAGGTGATCCGAATGGAGACACTCGTATGGTGACCTTGATGCCGTCTTTGGGAGAGTACTCGCAGTCATTTGACTACGACGGCAACGGATGCTATACAGTTCCAACCCCAGGTGAAGCCAATGAGCCATGTGAAGATACTGGCGTGTACACGTTGGATGACATGGGCTGCACTTATGAAGGGGCTTGCAATTACGATGCAACAGCACTCTTCGATGATGGAAGCTGTGTATACCTCGCAGGAGATCTCAACGGCGATGGCTACACTGGAATGATTGATTTGCTCGAGTTCCTCACAGCCTTTGGGACGGAGTGTGATTGATTGACCTTTTTCAGATGAAGAGAACCCTCGGAAATATTCCGGGGGTTCTTGGCTTTTGGGGGCATTGTATTGTTGTTTCATGGGTGCTAGACTGTCCACCGGAATCTTGCTTCAAGCATTTCAAGAATCAGCTAGGAAGCCTCGTGTTCAACTGTATTATGGGGTTGAGTGGTCCTGGGAAAATGCAGGCCGCGTAGGCATTGCCGACATGTAACGATTTGCTCTCGTTGAAATAAAGGGCAACGATTTCCTTCAGTTGATTTTCGCGTCATCACCAGTTTGTCTTGAATCCATTCTCAGACTCCATGAATGCACCTCATCGGACCGTTCCCATCGGCTTTGCCAAAGGCAACAATCATCCTCAAATTGTCGATTGCCGACGCATACGCCCGTCCAACAGCAACCCTGGTGCTTTCTATGATTGGGGACTCGCGTCGTTTTGGTTGCATCGATTCACAGGGCCAGTTATTTTGCACCCATGTCTCAACCGTTCTGCGTTTTGGTGCTCTCCTTTGGATTCATTTTCATGACCGGATGCTCCCAAGTTCCTTCTTCCGAATCCAAAGAAGAACAGTCCACTGACGAGGTCATCCCCGCCATGACCTCACATTCGAACCGACTTGAAATTCAAGGGCACCGCGGCGCACGTGGTCTTATGCCTGAGAACTCCGTCCCGGGATTCGTCTTGGCCATCCAGCAAGGCGCGGATGTCCTGGAGCTGGACCTCTGCATTGCCGGCGATGGGACCGTCATCGTGAGCCATGAACCCTGGATGAGCCATGAGATTTGCCGAAGTCCAGATGGGGGGGGCATTTCGTCCGCCGATGAACGAAACCACAACCTTCATCAGATGAGCGTAGAGGAGATAGGGGCGTATGATTGCGGATCCCGAATCCATCCCCGCTTCCTGGATCAAAGGCCCCTGCCCGTATCCAAGCCCACCCTTGCCGAAGTGGTCAAGATGGCCGAGAAGGTGCCACTGCTCGACGGTGGTATTCTCCGCTACAACATGGAAATCAAGCACCGACCTGACTTCGAACCGGAATATTGTCCCGACGCCGGAACCTTCACGGCACTTGTTGTGGCCCAAGTCGAGCAGCTCGGAATTGCGGAGCGGACATGCATCCAGAGTTTCTCTGAAGAAGCGATGGAGGCCGTGCACCAGCAGGCGCCGGAAATCACAACCGCGTGGCTGACGGATACGGAAGGGTCCGTGCAATCCCAACTCGATCGCCTGAGTTTCCAACCGGACATCTACTCGCCGAATTGGAAGCTCATCGACGCCACGGATGTGAAATCCCTTCAAGATGCAGGAATCCGGGTGATTCCATGGACCGTCAACAGTCAGGAAGACCTTTATTCGGCAATGCAGCTTGGGGTGGACGGGATCATCACCGACTTCCCAGACCGACTGTACGAAATACGCTGAGGAACGGGCATTCGGCTTCTGTCCTGCTGGGTCCACGAAGTGAGGGGCAAGCCAGGTCCCCCTCGAGTTCGGTTCCCTGTGAGTGAAAAGGGGGGCTGACCTATGGTCATTGCCCCCCTCTTCTCAACGTGTCATAAGCTCATTCCATCATGCTTTCGCCAAGGAGCCAAAGACCTTTTACATGCACGATGTTCCAAACATGGCAAGCAATCCAAGCAAATCAGAGACGTTGATCACACCATTACCGTCCAAGTCTCCCGGACAAGCTTCCTCGCAACAATCCACAACCACTTCGTGACAATGCTCAGAAAGACAAGTGGTCCCGTCAGGGGTTACTCCTTCGATGGTTCGACAAATGTTGTAAGTGCCCGGTTCAAGGTCAAATGTCGCGTTGTAGCTCGTAGCTGAGAGAATGCCGTCTACAGTCCAAGTTGGGTTTTGGTGGCCTGTCATGCCTGGGCCCAAAAACTCGATTCCTTCTAACTGGACTTGGCACTCACCGTCGTTCGCGGTTTGCCCAACCGCCCAGAAGGCATTCCCAATTGAACATTCTACAGGACATCCACACGACAAGGATTCACAAAGGACGATGCGTTCATCGGGGTTGTCACAACAATATACTTCCATGCATACTTCATGAACACCGGCTGTTTCGAAGCAGTGGTCATAGCATGCTGCAAAAGGTACGCCCAACAAGGAAGTCCCATCCGAAAAGAGGAAGTCTGCGCACAAATCAAACGGGTCCAGAAGACCCTCGTTGAAATCGGCATCGTAGAGTCCACAAACTCCTATGGCACAGCCTTCGCAATCAAACACGCCATCATCAAAAATGGTCAGGTCCAAGGATATGGAAGCCAATTCTGGCAATTTGCACGAACCGCAATCCACCGTCACGTCCGTACACAACACAAGCAAGGGAGCCTCATCCTCGTCGTCACAGCATGTGATTGTCAGACACGCGACATACGTTCCACTTTCTTCATAACAATGAATGGGACAAGTGCCAGCCGTTCCAGACATTGTGGTGCCATCGCCAAAGTCCCATGAATAACAGTACACATCTGGGTCAAGTACTGGGCAGTTGAAACCAACTTCGCACCCTTCCAAACAGTCGCTAAAGCCTGAAGTCACAATGGCCTCGATGGCATAGTCTCCATCCAATGGCGGACATGGTTCAGGTGTCCCACAATTGATCAGAAGTGTGTCACAATAGGTTGATTGTATCGTCGCATCGTCGCAACAACTGACAGTGAGACAAACCGCGGGGAAGCCCGGAGGAGTCCCGGCAAGCGAAGTGTAGCAATACGTAAATGGCTCCGACAGGGGTCCACTCATTGACATTGTTGTTCCGTCACCAAAATCCCATTCCAAGCAGTGAATGCTCGGATCGTAAAGGGGTGAAATGAAGTCGTCAAAGATGATTTCGCAACCAGACGGACATGTGATTCCTGGACCGTAGTTCCATGTGAAGGATGGAGAAAACACTTCCTCGCAAATTGTTGGCCCAGACCCACAGGCTTCGGTGACAAAGTCAGAGGCAATTGACGTCATTCCAAAATTGCCATCGTCCAAAGTGACTGAAATGGTCGATATGCCATCTTCTACCTCCCAAACCCCAGCATCAAAGTTGGTTGGAATGTCCTCCCAGTCACACAAGGTCTCGGCCAAAGGATCCCGAGCTACAGCGGTTTCAACTCCATTGGTCGAAAACCCTGTTGCACCGACTCCTCGATAACCATGCAGGAAGATCCCTTCGGGTGCACGAACAGCCATCGAAGGCTGTCTGAATTGCGCTTGTTGCCCATTGAACAATGAGAGTGCATCCACTGATGCACTGATCAATCCGTTGTTTTGAGGAATCAGATATCTCGTACTTCGGTTGGCTGTTCCGGAGTTTAGTTTGAATTCTGTGAGGAAGGGAACCGAACCATACGAGCCGTTCCAGCCGTGACTCCGCTGAAATCCTCCGACAGTTAGAAGGTTTGGATCTGCAGGGTCTTTGAGCAAACTCAAGCCTTGCCAATTCAAGTCAGCATATTGGGAGTTCCACGTTTGAGCGAGATCGAGGTTTCCGAGCAAGTCCCATGACGTAACTCCCCAAGTGTGTGTGATGCTGTTGTTGACCAATTGGTGAATTTGTCCTGTGCTGGTATTCAAAACGACGTCTCCTGAGAGAGATGAATGTGCGCCGCCAGTTTGATTGGAATATCGGTAGCCCCAAGAGAGATTTCCTGCACCATCCAACATCACAGCCGCCGCCTCTTGCGGAGAATCCGAACCATTAAATGACCCAGAGAAAAAGAATTTGGTCCCATCGAGGATCTCAGTTCCATGATTGAATGCATCCATGTCTTCAGAAGCCCACGGAATCCCGCCATTGAATGCCCTCACCCAGTCCACCGACAAATCAGGTTTCAATCGCATCGCCAGAGCATGTCTCTTCCCTGTGGCACCCGTCTGGAGAAGATCTCCGTCCCCCACTATTCCGCTGACGACAAACCCTTGTTGGCCGTCGGTGGTGATATGCATCGCAACGCCATGAGCAGTGTATGAGTTGTTTTGGTCGTCGAAAAAGACACCCGGATACACCCGAGATTCAATGACATCCAATGAAGGGGTTAACACCGCCACCACTGGAACTGTGGTCACATTGTTGTTTGTGAAGCCACATGCGATGTACCCGTTGAACGCCGGTTCAATGTGCAAGAATTCGACCACCGAGCCAGAGCTCGAAACGTATTCACGCGCATTGACGAGTTGGCCCGCGTTGTCCAACTCAAACGCCTCACACTTTGGAACGTTCACATCGTGCTCTTCCCGACCGAGCAAAATGGTGTGGTAAGGATTGTTCAAACATTCAGATTGCGTGACTCGGTTGAAACTCCACTGGTTGTCAAAGTGATTTGTTTGATAGTTCTGTGAAGTCATTTGAAAGTGAAACATGGCAAAAAACATGCTCGATGCGATCACTTGGGGGAGGTGAAACTTGGTCATTGTGTTCTCAGGTTTTTCTTAAGTTTAAGCTTAATTTGTTGAAATCCAATGTTTTATATGATAATCGAACAATTATACTGATTATGTATCGAGGTGTATGTGTCAAAACAACCTCAGGACGTCAATCGCTGTCGTACTTGTCGCCACACGTTGAAATCACAGAAGAATGCAGTATTTAAAGAGCTCCAGAATCAGTGGGGCAGGCGAGAGCTGGGAAAACATCTTCGAGCCATTCCTCAATCAAGTCTGCTGGATCAAATTAGGGTTGAGGGTGTTCGGCTTTTGTCCTGGTGGGCTGACGATGTTGGAATGGCAACATGTTGATTTTTCGAGATGTCTGAATGGCTCAATGAAAATACATTGGCCTTCTAGCGACTACCTTGGCTGACATGAAATATGCGATCGGAATTGTTCTTGCCGTCATGGCCCTTGTTGGTTTCAGTGCCATGAGCAGCTACAACGGGTTTGTTTCCCTCCAGGAAGCGGTGGGTGCTGAGTGGTCCAATGTTGAAACACAATATCAGCGGAGGTTTGACCTCATTCCCAATCTTGTCTCCACCGTCCAGGGCGCTGCCGACTTTGAAAAGGAGACCCTTACGGCTGTTACGGAGGCCCGCGCATCGGCATTCAATGCCATGCAGGCGGTTGGGAACGGGACCGGAAGCATTGCAGATTTTCAGCAATCCAACGTGGTGCTTGGCAGGGCCATGAATGGTTTGCTTGGCTACAGCGAACGTTACCCGGAGATTCAAGCCACACAAAACTTCGCAGATCTACAAGCTCAACTGGAGGGCACGGAAAATCGAATTTCTGTGGCAAGGAAGAGATTCAATGAGGCTGTGCAGGGCTACAACGGCAAAGTTCGGCGCTTCCCGGGGGTGTTTTGGGCAGGGATGTTTGGCTTTGACCAAAGAGATTATTTCGAATCTGTGGAAGAGTCGAAGGCGGCGCCATCTGTAAAATTTGAGTCCTGATGGCCGCGTCAAGCCTTCTCAATGAAGAGGAGAAGACGGACATCCTTGCTGCGATTTCGGCTGCGGAGTTGCAGACCAGCGGTGAAATCCGTTTGCATGTCGAGTCGCGGTGTACAGGCGATGTCTTGGATCGAGCGGCGACGGTCTTTGAGACCTTGGCCATGCACAAGACAGAGTTGCGCAATGGGGTGCTGTTTTATTTGGCGACGGAGGATCGGATGTTTGCGATTCTTGGAGATGGAGGCATCCATTCGGCTGTTCCCGACGGTTTCTGGAATGAGGTGAAAGACATCGTGATTGAAGGGCTAGCGGCGGGAAAGCCGGCAGAAGGGCTTGCTTCCGGCATACGCTTGGCAGGCCAGCAATTGTCCACACACTTCCCAGTGAAGGCAAACGACGTCAACGAATTGTCCAATGACATCAGCTTTGGGTCATGATGAGACGTGAAACGATCTTTGTTTGGCTTGTCGCCAGTTCTTCATGGCTGCTCGCCCAAGCAACTCTAGAATGTCTCCCCGATCAAGGAATACCAGGCACATTTGTCTACGACTTTGCTGACGTTTTGTCGGTGGAAGATGAAGTTGAGTTCAACCAGTTGATTCGCAGCTTGAACGACTCCATGCCCAACAGCATTGTGGTGGTGACTCACCCAGATTTTTGCGGAGAAGAACCGTTTGAGTTTGCCACGGGTGTTGGTGAGAAGTGGGGCGTTGGCGACGCCCAATTTGACAATGGAGTGGTGTTGGCACTTTCCCCAAAAACGGCAGAACGCCGAGGCCAAGTCTTCATTGCTGTGGGGTATGGCTTGGAAGGCGTACTCCCTGACGCCACCGTCAACCGTATCATTGACAATGAGGTGATTCCCGAGTTCAAAGTTGGTGGTCCCGATGTCTACGCATGGGGCATACGAAATGCCCTTCTCGCGATCGGACCACTGGCCAGTGGTGAAGTCCAAGGATACGAGCCAGTGGCGCCATTGGGTGCTGCAGGAATGCTTGTGTTGCTCCTCTTTTTTGGATTTCTATTTCTCATTCCCATTCTGATTGTGGCGCTTGTTGTGCGGAGGTATGCCCGCAACAACAACCTTGGTGCGTTGGTCGCTTTCATGCTCCTCGCCAACCGTTCCGCCAAACGGAGCAGGGGGTCTTTCGGTAATTTCAGCAGTGGTGGCGGTGGATTCAGTGGTGGCGGTGGATTCAGTGGCGGCAGTTTCGGTGGTGGTGGTGCTGGCGGGAGCTGGTAAAACAGGTTGGAGCGCACCAGCAATCATTTTCACTTCACCAAATCGGGGTTGAGGGTGTTCGGCTTCTGTCCTGTTGGGTCCACAAGTAACGTGGGCGCGACGCTAGTGTCTAAAGGGGGGGGCACGCAATTTGACCTTCTTGACAAGATCAGACTTTTTGACAAAACAGTTGGCGATTGAAAAAGTACCACAGACATTGCGGAATGTATAAGTCATTGTTGTTCCTCGTTTGTCTTCTTTTACCTTGTTTCGCATGTGCGCAAAAACCACTGGATCGAGGCATTCACAAACGAAAAACGGGAGGAATTGCAGTCATGTTGGGAAGGGCTTTTTCGTCTGAAAGCAGCATGAGAAACCTGGTTCAGCGAGACCAATGTTGTCGTGAGGTGTTGTCATTAAGTATGAGGACGGCAAAAGAAATTCCGACGTTTAACCCGGGCGAACGGGAATTATTGGCTTTGAGTTTGACCCCGCAATTCGTGGAGCTTCAAAGCCAAGAAAACAACCGAAAATTGGCAGGCATGTCCATTTTTAGTCTTGAAAAAAAAGGAGCTCTCTCGCTGATTCAGAATCCTCCTTTGAGGCGTGACCGTGCGCTGATATTGGGTGTCCGAGCAGTGCCGGACGCTCCAACCGATGGATTTGCAGTTGCAGGCTTGTTGATTGGAGTTCTAGCCCTCTTGACTCTGGGATTTAGTTGGCTTGGAATTGTACTTTCTGCCATTGGTTTAACTCGAACCAATTCCGGTTTGCGAAGAGGAAGAAAGGCAGCTGTCGCCGGTCTCATTTGCAATTTACTGTCAGCAACAATTGCCTTATTGCTTGGTTCTCTTTTCATTTGGAGTGGTTGACAGTCTTAAAGAATCCCCGGCTTCTGCCCAGATGGGTCCTCAGGTAACGTGGGCTTGACGTGGGGCAAGAGGCGTAAGAATTGAAATATGTGCGTACATTGACTTATGGAAATGAATCGAAAGTGGAAGCTCATAGTGGCAATCTGTTTTGTGGTAGGAATCGTCATTGGGGCATTGTTGCAGAGCCTCAGTTGAATTGGCATGTGGCCAACCAAGCAGGCATGGAAAACGGCTTAGTGGTCAAAAACACACAGGTGTTTCAAAGGCAGTTGAAAAGGGGTCACGTTCCTTGGCTACGAGAGCTTTCCGCTTTCTTGGGCAAATGCACTGTGTTTTGTTGTGGAGTGAAATTGGCATGATTGTTGGTTCCTGCGTGCATCATGAATGCACCAACCCTTCGAACAAAGACATCCCCTTTGGTGTTGGCGTTGCTCGTTCTTTTCTCTTCCTGCACAAGCAGTGTCAACATTTCCTCTTCCCCTAGTGGAGTTGATGTTTACACCGACGGCAAGTACATAGGTCAAACACCGGTTCGCCACTCTGATGCCGAACTTTCTGGCCATAAGCTTGAGGTAAGGCTCGAAAAAGACGGCTATGAACTTCTGACAACCCATGCTCAGAAAGATGCCCGCATCAATTTCAAGGCGTTGATGGGGAGTTTTTTAATCCTTCCGATTGGCTGGTGGCTGACATATCCGCGGAATCTCCATTATCACTTGGTTCCATTCACCAAGGAGAACCGCCCATTGCTTGTAGAGGTCAAGACAAACGAGGCTTTGGGCTCCAACATTTTTGTGGTGGCCTCCCAAAATGATCCGTGCAAAGGCTCTGGTGGCACTTCAATTCTCGAGGCGTCAGTGGGCATTAGACTGATGAAAGGGTTTCAGGTGTTGGAGCGACAAGCATTGGATGTGGTAAGCTCAGAGCAGTACTTGAATATGAATGGATTGCACGACGAGTCAAACATTGTGGATGCGGGCAAATTGTCTGGCGCCAAGGGCGTTGTCGTCGTCAACCAGTTGTGCGAACAAGGAGCAACGTTGACATCGATGCGCTTTGTGGATTGCGAAAGTGGGACGTTGCACTGGGCCGTGGAGGCCAAAAATCAAAATCTGGACGTCATATTTCACGAGTTGTTCAGCCGTTTAGAATGAAGCCTAGGCCACGTCATCGCCCTATTCTTTGACCAAATCGGGGTTGATGGTGTTCGGCTTCTGTCCTGCTGGGTCCACATGTAAAGTGGACTTTATAGTCCAAGCGGTTGTTTTTATTGCAGAAGTCAGGTCTTAACTTTATTGGATACAACGACCATGAGGAAATTTTTATTCGGCTTGTTTTGCTTTTTGTCGGGTTTATATCAGATGTGGGCAGTATGTCCTGGCGATTTGGACGGCAGTGGAACCGTGGAAGTCGCAGATGTCTTGAATTTGCTTTCGACTTATGGCTGCGAACAGGATTGTGGAGAAGCTGATTTGGATGGAGATGGCGCTGTGGGCTCGAGTGACGTCTTGCTTGTGCTTGGTTACTTTGGTCAAAGTTGTGAAGCAAATGGCCCCAGTGTTTGGACCAATCCAACATTCGAGGTGTTGTTTGTAGACAATGTGGTGTATGGATCAGGATTGAGTCACAACGGATGGGGAGGTCCAGTGGTTGATACAATTTCTCTCGAGCTAGACGTTTACGCACCTGACAACCAAGAGGAGGGGAGACCCGCCCTCGTTATCATTCATGGAGGAGGATTTTTTGGTGGGAGCAATGAACAAGGAGTTCTTTTTGATTTGTCGAATGAATTCGCGTCCAGGGGTTGGGTGGTATTCTCCATCAATTACCGATTGGCGGCCCAACGAGGTACGGTGCCGGCATCTTGGTTGAACGCAGTTCCGTTTTTGCCCGAAGGCGCCAACCCCGACCAAGTGCTTGCGATGTATCCCGCAAACAGAGACGCCAAGGCTGCGTTGCGTTGGGTGACAAGCCAAGCCTATGAGTATGGCATTGATGTGGAACATGT
>JBELJW010000045.1:0-11924 GCA_042089975.1 Flavobacteriales bacterium
ACGCCCACTTGCACATCCCATCTCGTGCTGGCCTCTGCAGTCATGTGAAGGAGCCAATCGGGATGGGCGGGCCTGCAATCCGCGTCCATCACCACCACCGTGTTTGCAGAGGCCGCGGAGACGCCAAGGGCCAAGGCTTCCTTTTTGCCAGGGCGGGTCCGGCTGGCATGCACGACCTTCCAATGGTCCTCTTGGGCGGATTCCTTCTCCAGCAATTCACCCGTTTCGTCTGTGCTTCCATGGTTCACGGTCACCACCTCCACAGACATCCCCTTGGCTCTTGCGGTCTGAAGGGCGGGCTTCAGTCCCAAAGCGAAGTCTGCCACATGGGGAGCTTCGTTGTGGAAACAAGAGACAATGGTGCACCCAGATGGTGGAACGTCCATCAAGGGCACAGGCGGATTGCTTTTGAATGAGACGCCATCCCATCGCCACGCCCAAAACCATTGAATGGCGGCTCCGGCAGCGGCGATCAGCATGGTTCAGTGGGTCACGACCATGCGCCGCACCTGACTATCCCCCCGTCCGCCTTCCCATTGCACCACGTAGGTGCCCGCTGGCCAGGATTGTACGTTCCAACTGTCTTGGCCCGAGGTGACAACGCGTGAGTCCCAGAGTCGGCCGACCGCATCGCGAATGGTGGCATGTCCTTCTGCTACAGGCCACACCATCACCACTTCGTTGTGGGCTGGAACCGGGTACACCGACATGTTGAAAGAAGGCTCAATTTGCACATCAGAAATGTCGTCGGTGCAAAATTGGAACTGCTCTGCAGACTCAAATTCACCGCCGGTCCCGAGGTCAGAACCGTTCCAAATGAGGTCGCCCGCGATGTCGAGCAAGCTCCAGCTTCCCTCGCCATAGTCGCAGCAGATGCCATCGTCGTAATCGTCTTCAATCCTGAAAATGTAGCACCCTTCAGGCAAACAGAAAGATTCCATGATGGTTTCGCCTGCTTGGTCCTCTGTGTAGGGCCCACCTGTGTAAAGGGTTTGCCCCAGTTGCTTCAATTCCCAGGTGGTTTCATCGGGGAAATCATCCAGCACCAATGAGAAGTGTACCGTCGTTGTTGGGCCTGCGTACGCGCTGAAAGTGACCGATGAGCTGTTGTTGGCAACATTTTCATCTTCAGTGCCATTGGGGTATGTGACCTGGGCTTGGAAGGTGTTGGTGCCCCCTTGGCTCCAAAAGGAACCCAGCGAGACAAGCTCACTGGCGCCAGGGGCGAGGTTGCCTGCCCAAGATTGCTGTTGTTCGTCACCTCCGTTGACACTGAAAAGGATCATGCAGCTGGTCAGGGTGTTGTTGCCCGTGTTGGTCAGCGTGATGTCAATGCTCACCTGTGACACATTGCACAAGACATCTTCAGGGTACCCTGTGATGTTCACCCCAGCGTCATTGTCGTAGGTGATGGCGCCATCTGGATAGCCATCCCACACCAAAGTACCTGTGCCGCCAGCATCCAGATAGTCGGAGAGGCCAGCGTCCCAGCTCACGTCAAACCGACCGTACCAGTCGGGCTCATCGTTGTCCACAGAACTTTGAGGATTTTGGCACGCCGCTGTGCCGCCGTACAATTGACCAATGACCCGATGGTTTTGATCAAAAAGAGGCGACCCTGAGGAGCCAGGCTCTGTCACGCCCAAGTCCCAGTCGGCCACATACCATACGGCAGCGCCACCTACGCTTTGGGCGCTCGGGCTGTCGTCATCAAAACAAATTTTCTTCAAGTCTCCTGAAGGATGATGGATGCCCACAGTACTTGTGGGAGTGACGCCACTGGCGTCCCATCCAGCGTATTGCACGTTGAAGGAGGGAGGCGGGGTTTGGCTCAATTCAATCAATGCCACGTCGGAACCTCCACTGTTGACGAGCAAGGTGCCGCCGCTGATGCTTTGGTTGGTGGGGCCGTTGTTGCCGTTGCATGTGGCCGATTCGTGGTTGAAGTAATACACCCAATTCCCTGGATTGCCCAAGCAATGGTTGGCCGTCAAGAAATAGGGCGTCCCGTCGTTGGCCGTGTTGTTCACAAGGCCTCCAGTGCAAGATGCAAATCCACCGTTGACGATGAGCGCCACACTGCGGGACTCGGTGGCCCATGCTGCGCCCTCGGGACAGTTCACGTTGATGTTGCAGGCGCCGCTGTTGCCAAATGGTCCACGGTCATAATCGTTGGGGCCATGCGGCCAACCACTCAACGACCGGTAGCCTTGGACCACTTGGTCAATCTCCAACAAAGGGGAAGCTGCAAGGCCCAAAGGTTGATGGTACTCCACCACAAGGGCGTTGGTTTGGACCACACCTGTGGCCAATCCGCCCCACTCTTTTTCACTGCGGTGGTCCAATGCGCCCAGCACTTCGCTGTGGTCCGCCGCGTAGAGGAACAATTGGCCTCCTTTGGGCACCTCGAAGTGTTGGAAGCGCAAGGACATGCAGGTGGCATCGGAACCATCGATCAGCAGACGCCATATGCGTTGACCGTTTTCAGTCGTCCAACTGCCGTGGGTCTCGGACGACCAGGCCACCTCATGCTCCACCCCAAAGCGCCATGGGGCTTCCTTGTACAGGTCCGTGATGGCATCTTCCCGCTCCAGTTGTTCGCGGTCCAAGGGGGGGAGTTGCTCCGCGTCAGGCAAGGTGGAGGTCCACAAGGGCTGTCCACCATACGTGATTTGGGCTTGAACAGGGCCACACACATGGGCCAAGAGGCACAATGCCAAGAAGATGTGGAGAGTAGTACGCATGGAATTCATGTCAAGGGTAAGTGTATGTCAGGGGAAGGTCCCAACCGGTCAAAATCAAAAACGTGCTGCCATGCGGGGTGCCTCGAAACGGAACGATGTCCGCGTGAACAGTGTCCACGATGAGGGCCCGACAGGGGTCGGGTTCAGAACGATGCACCCACCTGACAGGTTGCTTTGGAGGCAAGCTTTTCAGCATGGTGCCGTCCTTTTGTAGGCCAAAGAAGTGCTCTTTGCACCCTCCGCCGTAACGGACGACTGCATGCAATGAATCCCCTTCGACCCAAGCATTCAAGAGGTCAAATGCCATTTCTCTCACGACGGCTTTGGGCTGTGTGGCTGCGGGGGGACGGCATCCTTGCCAACACATCATGGAGACTCCCCAAAGGGCGACGGCACAGGCAATTTGCATTCGCATGCTGTGAATTTACTTCGTCAAGGCCTTGCGTCGGCTTTCCAATGCCATGAGTTCATCACGCAAACGTGCCGCATCCATGAACTCCATGGCCTTCGCGGCCCGTTCCATGTCGCGTTTGGTCTTGGCACAGAGCTTGTCGAGGTCTTCAACGCCCATGGATTGGACAATCGGATCTGTGGCGTGAAGGGGGGCTTGGTCAGGCTCCGCTGCGTAATTTTTGGGCCGGTTGCTCACCGAATCACTTTGCTCAAACAAAGTGCGCTTTTCCTTTTGGATTTGCTCAGGAGAAAGACCGTGTTCTTCGTTGTAGGCCATTTGTTTTTCCCTGCGACGGGCGGTCTCCTCCATGGTGGCTGCCATGCTGGCGGTCACCTTGTCGGCGTACATGATCACGCGCCCATTGACATTTCGAGCTGCGCGACCTGCAGTTTGTGTCAAGCTCCGGTTGCTGCGCAGGAATCCTTCCTTGTCGGCATCCATGATGGCCACGAGGCTCACCTCAGGGAGGTCAAGGCCTTCTCGAAGCAGGTTCACACCCACCAAAACATCAAAGGCCCCATCGCGCAATTCTCTCAGGATTTCGACCCTGTCCAACGTTTTGACGTCGGAGTGGATGTACCTCGTTTTGATGCTCAAGCGGTCCAAATATTTGGTCAGCTCTTCCGCCATGCGCTTGGTCAGGGTCGTCACCAAGATGCGCTCCTGCTGAGCGATCGTCTTCCGAATTTCCACCACGAGATCGTCCACTTGGTTGTCGCACGGACGCACATCGATGGGGGGGTCCAGCAGCCCTGTGGGACGAATCACCTGTTCCACCACCACCCCTTCTGCCTGCTCCAATTCATGGTCTGCAGGGGTGGCGCTGACATAAATGGTTTGGCCCACAATGCCCTTGAATTCTTCATGGGTCAAGGGACGGTTGTCCATGGCGGATGGCAAACGAAAGCCGTGGTCCACAAGCGTGACCTTTCTCGCCCTGTCCCCGCCAAACATGGCCCCAATTTGTGGAACAGTGACATGGCTTTCATCGATCATCATCAGAAAGTCCTTCGAGAAGTAATCGAGGAGACAAAACGGACGCTCCCCAGGTTGACGACGGTCAAAATACCGAGAGTAGTTTTCAATGCCAGAGCAAAACCCCAGTTCCTTGATCATTTCCAAATCGTACAGCGTGCGCTCTTCGAGACGTTTGGCTTCCAGAAACCTAGACAATTCAGAGAAGTACGACTTCTGCTTTTCAAGGTCTTGTTGGATTTCCCAGACGGCTGTGTTGGTGGTCTCCTTGCTGCTCACAAAGAGGTTGGCAGGGTAGATGTTGAACTGCTCAAAGCGATGAAGAACTTGCCCACTCTCGGGGTCTATGGTGGACAGCCGTTCGATCTCATCGTCCCAAAACTCAATCCGTACGGCATGATCGGCGTACGCCAAATGCACATCCACAGTGTCTCCTTTGACCCTGAAGTTCCCCCTCTTGAAATCGCTCACCGCTCGGCTGTAGAGGCTTGTCACCAAGCGGTGCAACAGGTCGTTTCGGGTGAGCCTTTGTCCCACTTCGAGACCGACCACATTCTTGTGGAACTCCACTGGATTGCCAATGCCGTAGATGCAGCTGATGCTGGCCACCACGATGACATCTCTTCGGCCGCTCAAGAGGGCAGAGGTGGCTGAAAGACGCATCTTCTCAATTTCATCGTTGATTTGAAGGTCCTTTTCGATGAAGGTGTTGGAAGAGGGAATGAAAGCCTCGGGCTGGTAGTAGTCGTAGTAACTGACGAAATACTCCACCAGGTTGTTGGGGAAGAAGGACTTGAATTCGCTGTACAGTTGAGCCGCAAGGGTTTTGTTGTGGCTCAAAATCAAAGTGGGCCTTTGCGTTTCTGCAATGACATTGGCCATTGTGAAGGTCTTTCCTGAACCAGTGACCCCCAAAAGAACCTGGTGTTCTGTGCCATCCTCGACCCCCGCGACCAGTTGACGAATGGCCTCGGGTTGGTCGCCTTTGGGGGTGAAAGGACTCTCAAGTTGGAAAGAAGACATGGAGGCCAAAGTTAGGGGCATCGAGGATTTGGTGCACAAAAAAGCCCCGCCAGAAGCGGGGCTTTTTCAAAGTGGAAAAGTGTGCGGGATCATTCCGCAACCACTTCAAATTTCACGGTCACCGTCACCTCCTTGTGGAGCTTCAAAGTGGCTTCGTAAGCGCCAAGCTCTTTGATGGCGTCGTCAGAAAGGTGGATTTGCTTCCGCTCAATGTCGTAGCCTGCCGCCTGAATGGCGTCGGCCAATTGAATCGAATTGACAGAACCAAAAATCTTTCCGCTTTCGCCGGCTTTTGCACCGAGTTTGAGGGTGAGGCCCCCGATTTTCGATGCGATGGCCTCTGCGGCTTCTTTCGCCTTCACAGCCTTGTGCGACTGTTGGCGGATGACTTCGTTGTTCACCTTCAAGTTGGATGTGGTCGCGGCCACAGCCATGCCCTGAGGGATCAAAAAATTTCGTGCGTACCCGTCTTTGACGGTCACCACGTCAAACTTGCTTCCGAGCAGCTCAACGTCTTGCTTGAGAATGATGTCCATGGTGGTCGAGATTAACGGAGGTTGTCTGCCACGTAAGGCATCAATGCGAGGTGGCGGGCCTTCTTGATGGCCTGCGACGCCTTGCGCTGGTACTTCAGGCTTGTGCCGGTCAATCGACGGGGCAAGATCTTGCCCTGAGGGTTGCACAACATCAAGAGGAAGTCGGGGTCCTTGTAATCGATGTACTTGATTCCCTTCTTGCGAAAACGGCAGTAGCGCTCAGCTTTCGTCTCAATGTCGATGGGGTTCAGGTAGCGTACTTTCTTGTCTGCCATAGCGATGGAGATTAAGCCTTGGACGAGCCTTCTGCTTCCGCAGGGGCTGCCTGTTGGCGGTTCGACTTGTCGCGGCGCCCTTCGGCGTACGCGAGGTGATGCTTGTCCATCTTCGTGGTGAGGAAGCGGATGACGCGTTCATCCCTACGGAATTCAGTCTCGAAAGGAAGGACTACGGTGCCGTCGGCTTCGAACTCCATCAAGTGGTAAAAGCCCGTGGACTTTTTCTGGATGGGGTAAGCCAACTTTCGCAATCCCCATGCATCTTCGTGGACGATTTTGCCGCCTTTGTCGGTCACGAGAGCACGGAATTTCGACACTGTTTCCGCCACCTGCTCAGCAGATAGCACGGGAGTCATAATGAAAACAGTTTCGTAACGGTTCATGGAACGTTGTTAATTAATGGGGCGCAAAAGTACGCGCAAGTCCTTTGAAAACCAACCGTGAAAGGGACAAAGATGGGGATGCATTGTGAATAACCGGATTTGCCCCACGACAAGTTGTGCGTCGATATTCGCAATTCCATGAGTGAACAGCCCTATCTCGTCAGCGCCAGAAAGTACCGACCCCAAGCTTGGGACGCCGTTGTGGGGCAATCGGGCATCACACAGACGCTCCAGCAAAGCATTGCGTCTGGACAAATCGCCCAGGCCTATTTGTTTTGTGGCCCACGTGGCGTCGGGAAAACCACGTCAGCGCGGATTTTTGCGCGTGCCATCAACAGTTTTGAGGTTGCCGATGAGGCCATGGCCTTCAATGTGTTTGAGCTCGATGCAGCGTCGAACAACAAAGTGGAAGACATCCGAAGCATTGTTGAGCAGGTGAGGATCCCGCCACAGAAGGGCCAATACAAGGTGTACATCATCGACGAGGTGCACATGCTGAGCCAAGCCGCATTCAATGCCTTCTTGAAAACGCTTGAAGAGCCTCCAGCGCATGCTGTTTTCATCTTGGCCACCACCGAGAAGCACAAAATCCTTCCCACCATATTGTCGCGGTGCCAGATTTTTGATTTCCACCGGATTTCTGTGCCGGATGCGGTGGCCCATTTGCAGAACATTGCGTCGCAGGAGGGGGTGACTGCAGAAGAAGAGGCCCTTCATGTAATTGCGCAAAAAGCCGATGGCGCCTTGCGGGATGCACTCTCCATGTTCGATCAGCTGGTGGCCTTTGCGGGCAAGAAGTTGACCTACAAAGCGGTCACCGAGCAATTGCATGTGCTCGACCACGACACGTATTTCACCTTGACGGACCAGGCATTGGCTTCAGACATTCCCAGTGCCATGTTGCTCTTCAATGAGGTCATGTCGAGAGGTTTCGATGCGCATCACTTCATCACAGGATGGGCCAGTCATCTGAGGAATTTGATGGTGGCAAAGGATCCCCAGACGCTCCAGCTCCTCGAAGTGACGGAGGACGTCCAATCCAAATTCCAAGACCAATCTTCCCGGGCAGACTTGTTTTTCTTGGTGGGGGGGCTGGACATCTTGAACCAAGCCGATGTGCAATACAGGGGCTCCCAGCACCAGCGACTTCTTGTGGAGTTGGCCCTGATGCAGATTTGTTCCCACGAAGCGTTCAAAAAAAAAAGCCCTGACGGCAAGTTGATGCCGCCAGCCAAGGCGGAAGGTCCTGTCGTTGCAATGCCCATGGAGGCTGAGGATGTCACTCCACCGGTGGCACAAATGCCCCCAACGCCCATTCCGGCAACACCAGAAGTCACGCACCAGGTTGAAGCCATCGCGCCACCAGCTCCGGACGCGGTGCCCGAGCCAGTGTCTGCTCCTGCACCCCCGCTGTCGCCCCCACGAGCAGTTGTGCCAAAAGCATCCAGTTCAACGGCCGTGACGAAAGCGTCTGGCCTTCGAAAGGCCAAACGCAGTTTGTCGCCTGAGTCCGGTGCGATCAAGCCCCAGCCCCAGGAGGACGTTCCACCACCGGGTCCCTTGGTGGACCCCACTTGGTCTGAACCCATTGACGCAGAGGGTGTGGTGAACGCATGGTCCGTTTTTGTGCAAAAACTGAGGGAGGACGACCAGTTGGCACTTGTGGCCACGATGTCAGCACACCAACCCACCCTTTCAGGCCACAAGGTCTCGTTTGTGGTCAACAACCCGCTTCAAAGGGAGCAGATGGATGGTTTGCGAACGGAAGTGCTTGTCCATCTCAAGACGACCTTGCAAAATGCCCAACTCGAACTGTCACTTGCGATGCGTGAGCAGCCCATGGAGGAGAAGAAGGCGTTTTTGTCGGACAAGGACCGGTACGAGCTGATGGCGGAGAAAAATCCATCACTCGAAAAATTGAGAAAGGCGTTGGATTTGGACCTCGCCTAGGGCCCGAACAATTCTGTCCCTGGGCGGGTTCGTACAGGGAATTGCCACCCGATTCCCATGAACATATTTCACTTCGAACGGCTCCATTTGTTTCTCTTCTGCATGCTTGCGGCTTTGACATTGAGCGATGCCAATGCCCAATCGGACAAAGAAGGATGTGTGGTGCTTGGAAAGGTGGTGGACCAAAAGACGAATGCCCCACTGCCGTTTGCATCCGTTGTCCTTCAAGGCGAGGCCTCTGGTACATCGACCGACATGGAAGGGGAGTTCAGGCTGGAAGGCGTCCCTCCAGGTGTGCACAACGTTTTGATCTCCTTCTTGGGCTACAACAACTTTGTGGCCTTTGAAATTGAAACCACCCCTTCGCGCCCGGCTGTGGTGAATGCCGCCATGTCTCAGGCGGCGGTGGCCATGGAAGCGGCAGAGGTTGCTGTGGAATCTCGGGCCACGTTGGCAGAGGCGCCATTGAGTGTCCGAAGCATTGGCACCAACGAAATCAAGCGCAACCCGGGTGGGGGGCGAGACATCAGCCGGGCACTTCGGTCCCTTCCGGGAGTGGCGGCCATCCCAAGTTTTCGAAACGACATTGTCATCCGCGGAGGTGCGCCCAATGAAAACAGGTTCTACCTCGACGGCATTGAAATCCCCAACATCAATCACTTTGCCACCCAGGGTGCAAGTGGAGGGCCAGTAGGCATGATCAACGTGGACCTCGTGGAGGGGGTGGACTTCTATGCAGGGGCCTTTCCAGCGGCCCGAGGGAATGCATTGAGCAGTGTGATGGAATTCCGATTCAAAGACCCAAGGCGCGACCAATGGACCGCAAACGCGGTGCTGGGCACAAGCGATGTCGGTTTGACCTTGGAAGGTCCAACAGGCGAAAACAGCAGCCTCATCATGAGCGTGCGCAGGAGCTACTTGCAATTGTTGTTCGAGGTGATCGGCCTCCCATTCCTGCCCATTTACAACGACTACCAATACAAATGGACATGGCGTCCAGATGACAAAAATGCCATCACCGTGCTGGGACTGGGGGCGCTGGATGATTTTGAGTTGAACACAGAACTGGCCAAGGATACAGCGGCAGAGGACTATTTGAACCGTGTGGCCATTCTGGATGTCTTGCCCATCAGCGAGCAATGGAATTACATGCAGGGATTGAAGTGGGACCGTTACAAGGAAGACGGAAAATGGACCTTTGTGCTGAGCCGCAACATGTTGAACAATGCGGCATTCAAGCACGTGGAAAACGACACCGATCTGCCCAAGACATTGGACTACGTGAGCCAAGAAATTGAAAACAAATTCCGGGCCGAGCGATTCCGAAGCGGCGCAGCTGGATGGAAAACAAGCGCAGGCGTGTCCGCCGAGTATGCCAAGTACAACAACTCCACCAAAAACGAAGTCTACATTCCTGGACAGGGGTCCCAGGAGGTCAAATTTGCATCGGCTTTTCAAATGGTCAAATACGGGGCCTTTTTCCAAGCATCCAAGGCCATGTTGAGCAACCGATTGACCCTTTCGGGTGGGGCACGTGTGGACGGGGCAGCTTTGACGGGGACCCAAAATGACATCGAAACTCCTCAAGGAGGACCCTTGTCCAATCCTCTGGACCAATTCAGCCCACGTCTGTCCGCGAGTTGGTCCTTCGCGCCAGGCTGGACTTGGAATGCCAATGCTGGGGTGTACCATCAATTGCCGTCGTACACCATCCTTGGATATGCCGGGGCACCTGATGAAGATGGGGTGAGCCGTTTGGTCAATTGGGGGGATGACTTGAGCTTCACGACAAACAGGCAAATGGTGATGGGCATCAAACGCGAGTTTGCCAAACGAAATGCTGCTGTGTCGCTGGAGGGCTTCTACAAGGGCTACCTCGATTCTCCCGCAAGCGCCATCACGGGCATCGCTTTGGCCAATCTTGGTGCGGACTTTGGCGTGGTCGGGAACGAGCAAGTGACCTTCAACGCCCAAGGCCGTGCGTATGGGATGGAGGTGCTTTTGCAGCAGCGCCTCTTCAATGGGTACTATGGCCTGCTCGCCTACACGATGGTGCGCAGCGAATACATCAATCCTGGCGAAGATTTGACACTCGAGCAATGGACCCCTAGCTCGTGGGACAACAGGCACATTTTGAGCATGACTGGGGGCAAAAAATGGGACAGCGGATGGGAATTGGGCGCCCGGGTGCTGTTCAGTGGAGGATTGCCTTACACGCCCTATGCCGTGGACCAGAGTCTTGTCGTGGCGAACTGGGAAGCATTCAATGCCCCTTTGTTGGACTACACACAATTGAACGCAAAGCGCAACGACTTTTTCCATCAAGTGGATGTCCGCATCGACCGCAAGTGGTTTTTTGACAATTGGTCACTCGATGTGTTCATGGATGTTCAGAATTTGACGGCCGCAGCTCCTCCTCAGCCCAGTCAGCTCGATGTGGTGCGCGACCCTTCCACTGGTTTGCCGATTCCTTCCCCCGAGAATCCCGATTCGTACGACGCCCGCTACATCGATGTGGCCACAGGTGCCGTGCTGCCCGCCCTCGGCATGATCATCGAGCTCTGAACCCAATCTGGTCTCCCATGGAGAATGGTACCTTAGCATCATGAGGGTGGACAAATTCATGTGGGCCGTTCGCGTGTTCAAGACCCGCTCGATGTCTAGCAAACATTGTCGGGAGGGCAAGGTCACTTGTGGCGACCAAACACTGAAGCCCGCACGGGACTTGAAGGTGGGGGAGGTTGTGGAAGTCAGGAAGGGCGCTGTTCGATTCCGTTATGAGGTGCTGTCGTTTCCGCGCAACCGTGTCGGTGCGGCCTTGGTTTCCGACCATGTCCGCGATGTGACCGCGCCAGAAGAGCTTGAAAAACTTGAAATCATCCGTTTGGCCCAACAGGATCGGCCAAGGGGCATTGGGCGTCCCACCAAACGAGACCGCCGCGATTGGGAAAAGGCCTTCCGAACATGACAACCCCCCACATCAGGGTTCATCCCATCCGAGCCAAAGACACACAAGTGCTGAGGCATCGCGTGTTGTGGCCTCACAAACCTAGCCCTGAAGCTTGCGTGCTGCCAGTCGACGACGATCCAGGGGCGGTTCATTTGGGGGCTTGGAAGAAGGAGGAGGTGCCTTGGGGGATTCGTGTTTCTGGCCTTCCAGGTCCTTTGGTTGGTGCTTGTTCTTTGTTTCAGCAGCATTGTGATCGGGTCAGCGTGCCGTGGCAGAAAGGAGACGACCTTCGGCTTCGGGTGATGGGCACCTTGCCAGAAGCTCGAGGGATGGGGGCCGGTGCAGCGTTGGTTCGCGCCGCCGCTGAAGAGGCTTTAAGGCAAGGCAGGTCCACGGTGTGGTGCGACGCAAGGGAGGCGGCATTTGGCTTTTACGAGAGAATGGGCTTTGTCTTTCTCAATGACATGTACCACATTCCCGACATCGGTCCACATCGCACCATGGCCTTGGACGTATCTTTGGCGGCGCAATTGAAGATCTGAGACATGCCAAGCATCAGCCTCAAGGGACAAACCATGCCCGACAGCCCCATTCGGAAACTGGCTCCTTTTGCCACCAAGGCAAAAGAGGC
>JBELJW010000046.1:0-11751 GCA_042089975.1 Flavobacteriales bacterium
GGCTGACGTTCCCAACATCAAGCGTCAGTTGATGGTCTGATTGCAGACCTTACAACGAACGCTGGTTTGTTTCACCCGGTGTTTGGCTTCACAAGAGTGAGCGTCTGCTCAACGCCAACCACCAAAAAAGAACAACACAATGCCAAGATCAAACAACGCAGTGGCCTCACGCGCACGTCGCAAGAAGGTCCTCAAAATGGCCAAAGGGTACTACGGCGCCCGTAAAAACGTTTGGACGGTCGCCAAAAACGCCGTCGAAAAGGGCCTCCTCTATGCTTATGTAGGAAGAAAACTCCGCAAGCGCCAATTCCGCAGCCTGTGGATCCAGCGCATCAATGCAGGAGCACGCCAACACGGCATGTCCTACAGCGTATTCATGGGCAAGCTGTCCAAAGCGGGCATCGAGCTTAACCGTAAGGTCCTTGCAGACCTTGCCATGAACCACTCAGCAGCCTTCAAGGCCGTGGTGGACAAAATCAAATAAGACTTCAACACCTGTGGTGGGTGAATTGAAAAGGGCGGCCCATTGGGCCGCCCTTTTGCATGCAAAAAAAGTAGAACTTAAGGACGAAGAACGCGTTCGAGTGCCAGGGCTGCAGAGGTGTAGTCGGGTTTGTACCTCAAGGCCTCCCGGTAATCCAATTCTGCTTGCGTCGCGTCACCCAAGCTTTCCCACGCCAAACCTCTGTTGTAAAAGGCCTGATGGTAGTAGGGCAGGGCTTCGATGGCCTGTGTGAAGTGCACCGTGGCGCTGTCGTATTGCTGCAGGTGCTCCAAATGGATGTACCCTTGGTTGAAGGCCGCTGTGGCATTGCCTGCGTCCAAGGCCCTGATCTCCCGGTACAACGCCAAAGCCCGCTCGAGATAGGATCTGGTGATGGGGCGATGCTCTTGCAAGAAGTACGCAAGGTTGTACTTGGCTTCGACGCTTCGCGGGTTGAGTTCCATGGCCGTGGTGTAATAGCCAATGGCAAGGGTGTCGTTCTCTTCGGCGTAGGTCAAGCCGAGTGCGATGTAACCGTCGAAAAAGTCAGGCTCCACTTCCACCGCAGTTTGGAAGGAACTCTTCGCGTTGGAGGCATTCCCTTGTTCTTGGTAAATCATGCCCTTCATCCAATACCCCTCATGGTTGAGTGGGTCTTGCTTCAGCACATCGTTGATGCGCTCGAATGCCATGGGGTATTGCCGAAGGTGGATGTGCATTTCTGCGCGGCGCAAAAGACAAGGGATGTGTGTTGGTGCCACCTCAAGGCAGGCCTCCAGATGGTCCACACATGGCTCGAAGGCTTGCGTGAGGTACAGGGCATCTGCCTTTGCCGACCATGCGGGGGCATGGTTGGAGTCGGCTTTCAAGGCGAGGTTCAGGTCGTCCAGTCCTTCCGTGACCCTTCCTGAGCGAAGATGCCAAGCTGCACGGTCGACATAGCGGGACGGATCTTCGGCATCCTGCACAATTCGCTCGTTGTAGAACGATGCGCTGTCGGAGTTGGACCAACCGGTGCCTTGGGCAGGGAGAGGGGCCGAAGGTTCAGAACAGCCCACAAAGACCAAAGCGAGGAGGCCAATGGCCACCCCGCTTTGTTTGGATGCATTCCACCAAGTCTTCATGCCTTTGTTCATGCAAGTTCAGCTTCCTCAGGAGCCGGGAGTTCTTCCACGGGCGCAGGACGAACTGCTGCGACAATTTTGGCCTCGAGTTCTTCCATCAATTCCGGATTGTCCTCCAGAAGTCCTTTGACAGCATCTCGTCCTTGTCCAAGCTTGGTGTCCCCGTAAGAGAACCAAGAACCGCTCTTCTTGACAATGCCGTGGTCCACGCCCAAGTCGATGATTTCACCCGCTTTGGAAATGCCAGCGCCGTACATGATGTCAAACTCAGCGCGGCGGAATGGAGGGGCCACTTTGTTTTTGACGATTTTCACTTTCGTCCGGTTGCCATTCACAATGTCACCGTCCTTGATTTGTGTGGAACGTCGGATGTCCACGCGCACAGAGGAGTAGAATTTCAAAGCATTGCCGCCTGTGGTGGTTTCTGGGTTGCCAAACATCACCCCGATCTTCTCTCGAAGTTGGTTGATGAAAATGCAACAGCATCCCGTTTTGCTGATGGTGCCTGTGAGCTTCCGCAAGGCCTTGGACATCAATCGGGCCTGGAGCCCCACAGAGCTGTCGGACATTTCGCCTTCAATCTCTGCGCGTGGTGTCAAGGCAGCCACAGAATCGATGACGATGAGGTCAATCGCCCCAGAGCGAATGAGGTTGTCGGCGATTTCCAAGGCTTGCTCTCCGTTGTCGGGTTGCGAGATGAGAAGATTCTCCGTGTCCACCCCGAGGTTTTCCGCGTAGAATTTGTCAAAAGCGTGCTCCGCATCGATGAAGGCGCTGATGCCGCCTTGTTTCTGGCACTCCGCGATGGCATGGATGGCCAAGGTGGTTTTTCCCGAAGATTCAGGTCCGTAGATCTCGACGACGCGTCCTTTGGGGTACCCGCCTATGCCCAATGCAAGGTCGAGGTTCAAGCTTCCACTTGGGATGGCGTCAATGGCTTCGACGACTTCGTCGCCAAGTTTCATCACGGTGCCTTTGCCATAGGTCTTCTCCAGACGATCCATCGTCAATTGGAGGGCCTTGAGTTTGTCTGTATTTCCAGCCATGTTGTTTTGTTTAAAGCGAAGGTATTCGGGTCACTCCGTAATGGACTTACGGAGAGGGGGTTCTTTTGTCCACGGTGGGTCAAAAACAATGAACGGCACGGGTCAATCGGTCGGGGCCAAGATTTCCTCTGCGTGCTCTTTGACTTTGGGTTTGGCAATGATGCGCTCCAAGATGCCTTCCCCGTCGATGACGAAGGTGGTGCGATGTGTCCCATCGTATTCCCGTCCTTGGAACTTCTTGAGTCCCCACACCCCGTAGCTGTGGTGCAGGGCCAAGTCCTCGTCGCACAAGAGGTCGAATTGGAGCCCAAATTTTTCGATGAATTTCAAGTGGGACTTGGCCGGGTCCTTGCTCACACCCAAGACGACATAGCCTTCCTTTTGAAGCGCACCCCAATGGTCATTCAAATTGCATGCCTGTTTGGTGCATCCTGGCGTGTTGTCTTTGGGGTAGAAGAAAAGGATGACCTTTTTGCCACGGAATTCCGCCAAGGTCCTTTCGCGGCCATTTTGGTCGGGCACGGAAAAGTCGGGGGCGGGGTCGCCTGCCTGAAGAGGAGAGATGGAGTTTGCCATACCCTAAAGAACATCTCCAAGGCTTGGAGGTTTGCGGCCTCTACGTCCTACTTTTCCCCTTCGTGTCCACAACCCTGCAACAATCCCCCACATTTGTCGAGGTGGTGGTGCCTTTGGCGCTTCCTAAAACCTTGACGTACAAGTGGTTCAGTGAATCTGAACGTCCTCAGGTTGGCGGCCGTGTTGTGGTGCCCTTGGGCCACAAAAAATGGACGGGCATTGTGTGGGAGGTCCATGACCGGCCTCCTGAAGGGTATGTGGCGAAGGAAGTGGAGGCAGTGGTGGACGAACATCCTGTCTTGACCGCCGCCCAGCGCGAGATGTTTGTTTGGATGGCAGAGCACTACATGTGCACGCTGGGCGACATGGTAAGCGCGGCACTTCCTGCCGGAATGAAATTGGAAAGCACGACCAACATTGTGTTGCATCCAGATGCCGATCCAGACGAAGAACGTGGACTCGACGACGGCGCCATGTTGTTGTTGGATGCGTTGCACATTCGCCATGAATTGAGTTTGAGGGAGTGTGCCGAGATTTTGGACGTCAAGCATCCCCAGCGCACTCTGCGCACCCTCCTTCAAAGAGGCCTTGTGCTTGCGAAGGAAGAACTCAAGGACCGGCAGGCGCCCAAGGTGGTGTCGTGGGTGCGCATTGCGGAAGGAAAGACTGAATCGCAGCTGGCAGAGGCATTGGCTTGGGCGGGAGGCAAGGCGGTGGCCATGGAACGTCTGCTCCTCGTCGTTCTCGATGAAGGCGAACTCCCCAAGGTGCAAGCCCAAAAGCGCAGCCGTACGGATGCTGCGACGGTGAAGAAGTGGGTGGAACGCGGCATTTTGGAAGTGGAAGAGCGCTCCCCAGTGCGGCCAAGCCGCCCGGGTTCGGCTTCACTTCCGGTGCTTTCTGACGCCCAGGCGAAGGCCTACAACGAAGTGCATGCGGGGTTGGTCCAACGGCAGCCTGTCCTGTTGCATGGAGTCACCGGTTCTGGGAAAACAGAAATCTACACCCACCTCATTGCAGAAGCCCTTTCGGCAGGTCAGCAGGTACTCTTCTTGGTGCCAGAGATTGCACTGACCACCCAGTTGATTGAGCGTTTGCGAAAGTTTTTTGGGGATGTCGTCCACGTCTATCACAGCCGCTTTTCAGACCGTGAGCGGACGGAAACATGGACCCAAGTCTTGGAGGCCGCCAAGGGTCAGTTGATTGTCGGAGCGAGAAGTGCCGTCCTGCTTCCTTTGCCCAAGCTGGGCCTCATTGTGGTGGACGAGGAACACGAACCCAGTTTCAAGCAGCAAGATCCGGCCCCGCGCTACCACGCGAGGGATGTGACCTTGTGGATGGCAGCACGTCAGCAGGTTCCCCTTGTGCTTGGTTCCGCCACGCCTTCTGTGGAAACGCAGTGGCTTGCCCAAGAGGGCAAGGTTCACCATGTCTCGCTTCAAGAGCGGTTTGGCGGGGCCATGCTCCCCGAGATTTTCATCGCCGACCTGCGCAAAGAGCACAAGCAGCGAAGCATGCGCGGAGGCTTCAGCAAGATGCTTCGCGATGAAATGGAGGCCACCATGAAGGAGGGTCGTCAAGTCATCTTGTTCCAAAACAGAAGGGGATACGCCCCCGCCTTCCAATGCACTCAGTGTGGCCATGCAAGCACGTGCGAGCGATGCGACATTCCCCTTGTGGTGCACAAAACCTTGGGGGGCCTGCATTGCCACCACTGCGGATACCACGAACGTCCGGCCCCGACCAATTGTGTGGCGTGTGGAAGCACGGCGTTGAAACCACAAGGTTTGGGCACCGAGCGCATCGAAGAAGAGTTGGCGGATTTGTTTCCCAAGGCCAAGGTGGCCAGAATGGATTTGGACACGACCCGTAAAAAATCGGCCCACGCAAAGATTTTGGAGGCTTTTGCTGACCAGGAGTACGACATTTTGGTGGGCACTCAGATGGTGTCCAAAGGGCTTGATTTTGCCCATGTCGGGCTGGTCGGTGTGTTGTCTGCTGACCGCATGCTCACCTTTCCTGATTTCAGGTCGTTCGAACGTGCCTACCAAATGCTCACGCAAGTTGCGGGACGCGCGGGACGCTCGGGGAAGGGGGCGAGAGGCAAGGTGGTCATCCAATCTTTCAGTGCGGACCACTGGCTCTTGCACCATGTTGTGGACCACGACCATCGGGCCCTTGTCGAGCGAGAGTTGCTGGAGCGACAGTCTTATGCCTACCCGCCTTTTGTTCGGATGATCCGAATCACCTTGAAACACAGCGATGCCAAACGGGTGGAGGCAGGGGCGCAGGTTTTGGGTGCGCGGCTGGGCCAGCGTTTTGGGCCTCGCGTGCTGGGTCCCGACACCCCAGCATTGTCAAGGATCAACGACCTCCACATCCGTCAGTTGACGTTGAAGTTTGAGCGGGAGCTGCAGCCTCATCAATACAAACCGTTGCTGCAATCGGACTTGGAGGAATTCAAGTCGGATGCGCGTTGGAAGCGCCTGCGTTTGACCGTGGATGTTGACCCTGGTTGAGGTCAGTGGGCCTGAGGCAGCTTGAGGGTGGTGCGCCAAGCGCTTCCCTCACTGCTTTCAAACTGAAGGTCGAGAAAGAAGGCCTTGGAGGCCCATGCCCCCAATGCATTCAAGGACAAGTTGGACGCCAAGGAAGATGGGTGCAAGAGCTCCCCCAGTTTCCGTCCCGAGAGGTCAAACCCTTGAACATGCCATGTGCCCGGGCCCGGGGAAGACAGCTGGAGGCGTTCTCCCTCAAGGATGGCTCCTGCACCAAAGGGCACAGGCCGGGGCTCGATTTGGCTTGTGCCCGACAACTCCCCGAAGTACACCGTGTTGTTGCCGCTGCAAGCCACAGCATACATGTCACCCACGGCATTGATGCTCAAGTCGGCTGGGTTGCTCAATGGGGAGCCTTGGACAAGGGTGGTCGCTTCCCAAGTTCCCTCTGTGAACTGGGTGATGCGCTGAGGGGACCACGAACTGACCACAAAGGCCCCGTTGGCGTAATCGATGCCATCGCAATTGCCCAGTCCACTGCCATTCACCACCACCGTCATTTCCCCTGTGGCCACGTCGACTTGCAAAATATCTGCGTTGTTGCCCCAATTCACCACATAGGCCTGGCCATCGACAATGGTCACACCGTTGGGTGTGGTGCCTGTGTTGGCCACCAAGACTTCGGATGTCATGTTGGCAGGGGAGGTGACGTCGATTTTGTGCAACCTGCCTGCTTGAAAGTCACTGACCACCAAGAAATCACCGGCATCAGAACTCATGCTTCCCATCCCATTGAGGAACTGAACGCCAGAAGGGTTCACACTCCCGACTTCCTCACCCGAGACCACGTCGTAGGCGCGAATGCCGTTGTTGCGGATGACAAAGAGGTGGTCGCCAAGCACTTCCATGCCGTAATTCGCGGCCGCCTCTCCAAAGGGGGACCATGTTTCCCCGAGATCCGACGTGACCAAGACACTGTTGCCATTGCTCACCAGCCAGCGGTCGCTGTTGGGCTCATGTTCGGCGGCCTCGATGTTGTTCAATGACTGGCCCCAGCAGGTGCCCAAAGTCAAGAGGAGGCACGACGCCCCAAGGACAGGAAGAAATGGCTTGTTCATGTGGCAAAGATGGTGCAGAAGACGGAAGTGCCATGCGGTGCTGCCACGTCAGCCAGGACTGTCGTCAGAAAGGTGCTGCATCCATGTCTTGGCCGCCAAGGCGTAAAACAAGGTGAAGATGGCCAAGGCCGCCACCCCATACCACATGGCCCCCTCCCAAGCGGGCGGGTCGAGCCCAAGCTCCCTGGCCTCTGAAAAGGTGGTCCCGTCGGCGATGCCACGGCTGACTTTCCAAATCCGGAACAATTGGTTTTTGGCCAACCAGGTGCTTCCATAGCCCACCACGGGCGCGGCCACCAGCCAGCCCTTCCACCAAGACTCCCAATCTGGATGCAGGCTCCGGCTCATGCTTTGGTGTCCATGGTGTTCCGCGTTCCAAAAATGGCACTGCCCACCCTCACCATGGTGCTTCCCTCTTGCACGGCAATGCGCCAATCCCCGCTCATGCCCATGCTCAAGGTGGACCAATGTTCACCGCGTTCGCGCAGCATCTCGTCCATGAAAGGTTGAAGCGCTTTGTGCAGCTTGGCGAGGTGGGAAAACTCCCGGCGCACTTGCTCTTGGTCTTCTGTGAAGGTGGCCATGCCCATCAATCCCACCGGCAGAAGGTGAGGGAATTCCTCCCAAGCATCTGGCGCCCCCAATGCGAGGATTTCCTCCCCATCGAATCCAAACTTGGTGGCCTCCTCTGCGATGTGCACCTGCAACAACACGCGGACCTTGCGGTTGATTTTGGCCGCCTCCTTTTGCATGACCCGAAGCACCTTGACCCGGTCGACCCCATGGACCAAATGGACCCAAGGAAGAAAGTCCTTGATTTTGTTGGTCTGCACATGTCCGATCATGTGCCAGAGGATGTCTTTGGGCAGTCTCTGTGCCTTTCCGACCAGTTCTTGCACCCGGTTTTCCCCAAAGTCTTTTTGCCCCATGGCGTAGGCTTCCATCAGATCCTGGTCTGGCTTGGTCTTGCTCACGGCCACCAAGGTCAGTTCTCGGCCCGCACTCTCTTGCGCGCCAGACAACTCGCGCTGCACTGCCAAGAGCCGTTCTTGTAGGGGAGAATCAGGGGCTTTCATCGCCTTGGCTGAATTCGTGGATGAACATGGCGCTTCTCAGTTTGGGCTCCACCCAAGTGCTTTTGGGCGGCATCGATCCAGATGCATCGGCCACCTTCCGAATGTCTGCAAAGGGAATGGCAGGCATGAGGATGCGGAGCCGATCCTCCTCCGACGGCCACCATTGTGAAGCATCGTGGTCGATGGCAGGAAGGTGACGCAGTCTTGGGTTGTCACGGGGGTCGGTGATGCCAAACACCCCCTCCATCACTTCCTCTTGGATCCAATGTGCGTCTGTGGCGTAGGGTGTGTCACTTGGTCGCTTCAACTGCCAAGCCTGCCCTTGGAACAGCAGGATGGCTTCTCCAGAAGAGGGGAGGGACTCAGGTGTGGAGCATGGAGAAAGGTGAAGGTGGCGGCATGCTTCCAACTTCAAACGCAATGCCTGCATCCCCTCCTCGATTTCTCGGATTTCTTTGTGGAACCCAGAGATGGTCAAGCCCCGCTCGGGCACGACCAATGCCAGGATGGATTGTGCTTGGGCAACGTCTGGCAGCTTTGAGGCGACGCGAAGGGAAGAAGCGAAGCGGTGGTGACCGTCGGCCAGGTACAACTTTGAAAAAACCCGCCATGCCTCCCCAAAGGCTTCTCCTTCTGCGCTCGATGCAGAGAGTCTCCAGATTTCATGCCGGTGGCCGTCCGCGGTCATGAAGTCGGTGTGCGCGGCTTGTGCCGTGACGCTGGCCATCACTTCGTCTGCGGCCAAGGCCTCGGCCGTGCCGTCCGGCCGTGCACACAGGATGGGCTCAGCATGGAACCCAACGGTTTCCAAAAAAGAGGCAAACAGGGATTCTCGGTGGTCGAGGGTTTGTTCGTGCGTCTGCAGCCCGCCTGCGGCGGAAAGGGCCAAGTCCAAATTGCACACCACCCCGGTCCATTGCCCACGTTCGGATTGCTGCCGGTAGATGTACCACTCCGGATGCTGAGATGCCTTCAACCAACCCTTGGATTTGAATCCCGCGTAGGCCTTTTTGACCTCCAAGAAAAAGTCGGTCGTGCCTCTCTGGGGTTCCATGTCCATGGAAACATCGGGATGGATGACTTGGACGTAGGAATAGGGATTGTGGCTAAGCTTGTCTCGAAGCTCCTCCTTGCTGTAGCTCAAATACGAACGCGAGGCCACCAAATGCGCCATGTGCCGGGGAGGTGTCACCGCACGGAGCGGTGCCATCAAATCACCCTTTGCGCTCATGCAAGTGCTTGGATTTGAGCGGCCAACTCCAACCCAATTCGGTCTTGAGCTTCTCCGGTTGCCGCTCCAATGTGAGGAGTCAATGCCAGTTTGGGATGGGCAAGCACGTCTAGGCGTGGCGCAGGCTCACCTACGAAGACGTCAAGCGCCGCCCCTGCGATGGTTCCGTCATCCAAGGCAGCGAGCAGAGCATCTTCATCCACCGATCCGCCACGCGCAGCATTGACCAAAAAGGCATGCGGCTTCATGGCCTCAAGCTCCAAGGCGCCAATCATGGCGCTCCCGTCTGCCTGGGCGGGGACGTGGATGCTCACCATGTCGGCTTGGGCAAGCAGCTCCATGAGCGGGAGTCGTGCACACTCTATGGTCACCGTTTGGCCACCCACCACGACCTCCACAGCGCCATTGTCGACGAAGGGGTCGTGCGCGACCACCTTCATGCCGCAGCCCAGAGCGTAGGAAGCCAAAGAGCGTCCGATTCTTCCAAATCCAACAATTCCAAGCGTTTTGCCCCGCAACTCTGTGCCTTTGCCGAAGGCTTTTTTCAAGGTTTTGAACCCATCATGGCCTTTGGTGGGCATGCTGCGGTTGCTGTCGGCAAGAAAACGTGCCACAGAAAACAAATGGCCCATCACCAGCTCGGCGACACTCTGTGAAGACGCTGCTGGGGTGTTGAAAACGGTGAGGCCTTTGCCGCGAGCGTACTCCACGTCGATGTTGTCCATGCCCACGCCTCCTCGGCCAATGAACTTCAATCCTGGACAGGCGTCGATCAACGGACGTCGGATTTTGGTTGCGGAGCGAACAAGGACGCCGTCGATGGCTTTCTCATGAAGGAACGCTTCAAGATGTTCGGCCGCCACAAATTCAGTGTACAAGGTGTGCCCAGCGTCTTGAAGGGCTTTTGCGCCAGAAGGGCTGATGCCGTCGTTTGCGAGGATGTTCATGAGAGAAGGAGTGTGGTGTTGTCTGAGAAAGGGTTCAGCCGTGGTTGCGTTCAAAGGCGGTCATGACGTCGACGAGGACTTGGACGCTTTCCAGTGGCAGGGCGTTGTACATCGAAGCACGGTATCCACCGACGCTGCGGTGTCCTTTGAGTCCATTGATCTTCGCGGCTTTCCAAGCCACGTCAAACGCTTCTGCATGGGCCTCATCCTTCAACCTGAAAGTGGCATTCATGTGGGAGCGACTGCCTCGTTCTGCATGCCCTTCAAACAAAGGGTTGCGGTCGACTTCGGCGTACAACAAGGACGACTTGGCTTCGTTTTCTCCTTGGATGACGTCGACACCCCCCTTCTCTTTCAGCCACCGCAGGGTGAGCATGGTGGTGTACACTGAAAATACTGGAGGGGTGTTGAACATGCTGTCCTTGCCCAAGTGGACCTCGAGGTCGAGGTAGGAGGGAAGGCTCCTCCCCGATGCCCCCAACCGTTCTCTGTCGATGGCATACATGACCGCCCCAGCAGGACCCATGTTTTTTTGAACCCCACCATAAATCAGAGAGAAGGGTTCAGGGTCAAATGAGCGGCTTAGAATGTCGGAACTCATGTCAGCAACCAAAGGCACATTGCATTCAGGCATCTTTGCGTACTGCGTCCCGAAGATGGTATTGTTGGTGGTGATGTGCAGAAAAGCATGGTCTGGATCGACATGTCCCACTTCAGGAACATGGTTGTAGTTCTGTTCCTTGGAAGATGTCACCACATCGACGTGCCCCGCGTGCTTTGCCTCTTTGATGGCTTTGGCGGACCATGTCCCGGTGTCTGCATATGCCGCCTTTCCGCCCTCGGGAAGGAGGTTCATGGCTGCTGTCAAAAAAGCCAAGCTTGCCCCACCTTGCAGATACAAAATCTCAAATCGATCTGGCAGGCCGAGGAGTTCCTTGGTCAGTGCACGGCACTCCTCCATGGTGTCCACAAATGCTGGGCTTCTGTGGGACATTTCCACCAGGGAGAGACCTTGATTGTCCCATGACTTGACGGCTTGGGAGGCCTGCTCGAGGACTTGTTGGGGCAAAATGCAAGGTCCTGCGGAGAAATTGTGGATGTGGGACATGTCGTTTGGATTCAGTGGGGTCGTGTGCGAGGGGATTCATCAAAGTTCTGCCATTCCTTCGAAGATGTGCATTTGAGGATGCAACGAGTTTTCACGAGGCTCGAAGGAGGAGTGTGGGCAAATCAAGTCTCAAGCCATCCGAACCCCAAAGCTTCATTGGCCCTTGGCGAATGCCACAATCTCTTCCCCCAACGGATCGGCTCCGCTGCCGAGGGCAGCCACCAATTCTCCTTTGCCGTTGACCAAGAACTTGTTGAAGTTCCACTTCACGCTGTGGTCGCCCACACCATTTTGGTTTTTGTCCGTGAGCCAAGCATACACAGGATGTTGGTCCTCTCCCTTGACGTCGACTTTGGCCATCATTTGAAACGTCACCCCATAATTCTCAGAACAAAAGTCGCGTATTTCAGAGGCATTTCCCGGCTCTTGCCAGCCAAATTGATTGCATGGAAAGCCCAAAATCACCAGCCCTTGCTTCGCGTACCTCTCGTGGAGCGCCTCCAGAGGCTTGTACTGAGGGGTATATCCGCAACGAGATGCGGT
>JBELJW010000047.1:0-11707 GCA_042089975.1 Flavobacteriales bacterium
ATCCGGCCAGATCGCTCACGTGGTTGGGCCACGAGAGTTGATCTTGTTCGATGGCCTTTTTCCATCGCGCGGCATCGCTGTCCAGCGAGACGGAAAAGACCTCAAACCCTTGGTCTTTGTACTGTTCATAGGCCCGCACCACAGTGGGGTTCTCCCGCCTGCACGGCCCACACCACGACGCCCAAAAATCGAGAAGTACCACTTTGCCTCGGAGATCGCTCAGCTTGCGTTCCCTGCCCTCTGGGTCGTTCATGACAATGTCCGGCACGATGTCGCCCATTCCAAACTTGCTGTTTTTTCCCTTCCGTTTGGGCGGGTTGCTCATGTCCATGGTGCGAGGTGCATTGGCCAACACCATTTTTTCTTGGATGAGCTTGAAGTAGTGCGACTGGCTGTGGCTTCCTTTCAGGGCAGACAAGGTTTCTTTGAAGAGATCGCCATGGACTTTGGGGTCGAGGCCTTCCAATGCGCTCAGTGCGCTCAGGGTGCCCGTATGGGCCTTGGCAAATTCAAGGCTCAAATTTGAGAGGCTGTCGGTTTGGCTTTTCTTCAACTCCTTGGCAGCGTTGCGGGTCTCAGCATCCACGGAGCGACCTTTCTTGTCGGTGTTTTTCATGCGGGCTTGCAAGGGCATGATGGCGTTGTAGAAATCTGCTACGGTGGCGGATTGGGGAGAGCCTGAAATGGAGGCATCGACGAGGTAGTTGCGTCCGCGTTGGGCTTCCACCTCCACATACAAGTTCTCTGTGCTGTCCGTGATCAACACGAGTGGGAGCGACCGGTCCACCACCAATTGGTGGTACCCCATGGCCAAAGGACGGTCAGGCGTCAGTTCAAAGAACCCTGTGGAATCCACAGCGGCCTTGCCGACGTTCACAAGGTTCCCGCGGTTGAAGCTTCGAAGGATGATTTCTGTGTCGGGAGAAAGCCCCTCGATCTTTCCTTGGATGCTGCCTGCCTTTCCCTCGGGGGAGGGCGCCTCGCAACCAATGGTGAAGAGAAGGATGCATGTGCAACATGCCATCAACACTTGAGAAACAACGGTCTGAACTTTCATGGGAAAAACCTTGTGGGTTAGGGCTACGAAGGTAAGGAGTCCAACCAGGACTTGAGGTATGCCTCGACTACGTCCGGTTGTGTCCATTCGACTTGAACTGGCAGCACCCACACCTTCCAGTCCTTCAAAGCTTCCAAATGATCGGAGAGCCTAACCGCATCCTTGGCGGTGGTCAAGAGGTTTTGGACGCCATGGGCTTTCCCGAAGGCGAGCCAAGCGCCAACGTCAGCCTTGGAAAATGGATGGTGATCTGGGTAGTGCGCGCAAGCAGCAAGAGCCACCTTATGGGTTTGCAGGGCCTCCAAAATACGGTGCGGCTGCGCCGTTCCAGTGACGAGAAGAATCGGCGAAGTGGGGGAAGTTGGGGCTGTTGCAAGGCCTTGTGCTTGGGACGTGTGCCAAGGGATCGGGGGGGAAGACACCAGACCTCTTTCCCAGCAGGGCACGTCAAGGTCACCGGGTGGCGTGGCACCTTGGGGCCTGACATGGACGTCGGCGCTTCGCAGCCGAGCAGGCAGATCTCGCCACGGTCCTGCAGGCACGAGGCGTGTCCAACCCCAACCCCGCCGGGGCAAGGGCCTCGATTGCAAGACCATCAGGAGATCGGGCCGAAGGGCGCGGTGTTGCATGCCGTCGTCCAAGATGGCGACCTTCAATTGAGGTCTGTCAGCCTTCATCTTTCGAAGGCCTTCGGGTCGATCCCCGCAGACCGCGACATGGACGTCAGGAAGGGCCTGCTGAAGCATCCAAGGCTCATCGCCGACCTCCCGCCAAGTCGACGCATCATTGGCCCAAGCAAAGCCTGCCGTGGACCTTCCGTGCCCTCGGCTCAAGATGGCGACATGGTCCGCACCAAGATGGGACGAGAGGCGTTGGGCAAGGTCCAAGGTGTGCGGCGTTTTGCCCGTGCCGCCCAATTCGAGGTTGCCCACCACGAGGGAGGGAAGTGCGCCTTTTTGGCTGCGCAGGATGCCCACATCATAAAGGGCGTGACGAAGGTGCAAGACCAAGGCCCAGATCCACGCCAAGGGCAACCACCATGGTCCCACGAGGGGATGGCCATGGGACACCCTCGCTTGACCGTGCGCCACGCGCACGGTGCCGGGAAACTGATGGGGAAACTGTACCTTCGGGTCCATGGAGAACGGCTTGAAGGTACGTGACATCGCCGGTTGGCTCGAGACATGGGCACCCAAGGCACTCGCAGAATCCTATGACAATGTGGGGTTGTTGGTGGGCCAACCCGGGACCGAGGTGACCCGTGTGTTGGTGTCCCTTGACTGCACAGAGGAGGTAGTCAAGGAGGCAGAGGAGGCTGGTTGCCAGATGATTGTGAGCCACCATCCTGTGATTTTTGGGGGCTTGAAGCGCCTTCAGGGCGCATCCGATGTCGAACGCACGGTCATGCGTGCCGTACGGAGCAACATCGCGTTGTACGCCATCCACACCAATCTGGACAATGTGTTGACTGGGGTGAACCACCAACTTGCGGAACTTGTGGGATGCGTTCCTGACTCCCTTCAAATCCTTCGCCCCATGGGGGCAGGGTTGGAAAAATGGTCGGTCTTTGTTCCTGAAGCCCATGCGGAGGCGGTCCGGGTGGCCATGGCGGATGCTGGCGCTGGCGCCATTGGGCGCTACGACAGCTGCAGCTTTGCCTCCAAGGGCATGGGGTCGTTCCGTGCGCTAGAGGGGGCACAACCCCATGTGGGGACCCCTGGAGAGCTCCACCGCGAGGCAGAGACCAAATTGGAAATGGTGGTTC
Source organism: Flavobacteriales bacterium (assembly GCA_042089975.1). Classification (GTDB taxonomy): domain Bacteria; phylum Bacteroidota; class Bacteroidia; order Flavobacteriales_D; family Sanyastnellaceae; genus UBA11663. The sequence continues at coordinate 2,823 of JBELJW010000047.1, forward strand.
CCAGCACCTTGGCGTCGGAGGTGGAGCGCGCCATGTTGACGGCCCATCCTTACGAGGAAGTGGCCTTTGACCGCGTGGCCCTTCAACAAGGGCGGTCCGATGTGGGCGCAGGCATGGTGGGCATGCTGGCCCAACCCATGGCGTGGGAGGCGTTTGCGGACCAAGTGAAAGAAGTTTTGGGCTGCCAAGCCATCAAACACACTGCCCCTGTGCATGCCAACGTGCAAAGGATCGCGGTGTGCGGAGGCTCAGGGTCCTTTTTGATGGGCGATGCCAAGCGTGCCAAGGCCGATGTGTACATCACATCCGACATCAAATACCACGAGTATTTCCAGGCAGAAGGCCGCCTTCAGCTCCTTGATGTGGGCCATTATGAGAGCGAATGGCAAACGAGCTCCTTGATTGCCAGCAAAATCAACGAGAAATTCCCTAATTTTGCGGTCCGTTTGTCCGGAATCCGAACAAACCCTGTTTCTTTTCGCTGAACCCAAGACCGATTCTCCATCGCATGGCCAAGAAAAAATCTCCGAGCACCGCTGAAGACAAGTTGCGCGCCCTCTTCGACCTCCAGATCATTGATTCCCGCATCGACCGCCTCCGTGTGGTCAGGGGTGAACTGCCTTTGGAAGTCCAGGAATTGGAGGACGAGCTCGAAGGCCTCCGTGCCCGACTCGAGCGCATGGAAGAAGACAACGACCAGGTGAACCAGCGTGTGTTGGCCTACCAGATGCAAATCAAGGACAGCCAAGCGCTCATTGACAAGTACACCGAGCAGCAAAACAACGTCCGCAACAACCGTGAGTTTGAGTCGCTCTCCAAGGAGATCGAGTACCAAACCCTCGAAATCGAATTGTGCGAAAAGCGCATCCGCGAATGCAAGGCCCAGATGGACCAAAAGGCGGAAGGCCTGGACGGCACACGTGAGCGCTACAACCAACGTCAAGAAGACCTTGTGGCCAAGCAAGCAGAACTCGAAGCCATCATTGCAGAGACGCAAGCCGAGGAGGAGCTTCTCCAAAAGCACAGCGACAAGACCTCCAAGGGCATCGACGACCGTTTGGTGCATTCGTACCGCCGCATCCGAGGCGCTGCCAAAAACGGTTTGGCGGTCGTGCCCATCGAGCGTCATGCGAGTGCAGGGACGTTCATCAAGATCCCACCACAACGTCAGATTGACATTGCCCAGCGCAAACGCATCATCGTAGACGAGCACAGCGGCCGTATCTTGGTTGACAAAGAGCTTGCCGATGAGGAGTTGCTGCGCATGAACAAGCTCCTGGACAAGGAGCTGGCCAAGCTCAAGAAGTAAGAGATCAGCAGGCTGATTGGCCCACAAAAAAGCCCGCCATGCAGCGGGCTTTTTTGTGCGTCAAAAATTCCGTGGTCACAGCCTCAAGCCCGCCCCCACCACCAAGGCGCTGGCGCGTCGGTCGAGGGTGCCTGGAGCTTCGTCGCTGAAGGCCCCCATGAAATAGTAATCCTCTTGGTGCCAGGCGCGGCGCCATGCGGCACTGAAGTGGACATTGCCGACTCTGTAGCCAGCCCCCACACTTGCGTGGTAACGGGTGGCATTGGCATTGACGGCATCTCCCGCAAAAGGCGAAGTGGTCATGCCACCCCCCAAACGGATGCGTCCTTGCTTGGCGTCCCCCACGCGGAGTTCCACGCCTGCGCGGCCCGCATGGACCACTTGATAGCCATTGTCCACGGCAAGGTTTTCCGCTTCATACTCGTAGCCCGAGGAGAGGAAAGTGTTCGCATCGCCCAATTCACCGTTGCGCATGTCGCTGCGCACATAGTCCGCATTGATCACCCCAATTTTTCCCATCAAAAAGCTCGCACTCGCCGTCAGCCGCGAAGGGGTGAAGACCAAATACTCAATGTTGGAAATGGGGCTACTTGCCGCACTCTCTGTCCCGTCCAACCAGCTTGTGCGCACCGTGGTGATGTAGGTGTCCAGCAGCGTCATGCGGCTGCGCGATTGGTAGGCCAAGCCCACCCTGAGGGCTTTGGTCACCCTGGCCAGCACCCCTATCCGCACCAAGGTGCCACGTCCTTCGATGTCCAGTTGTTCTTCGAAGCGCCATTGGCCCAATTCAGCACCTGAAGCCACGGGCGTCTCTTGGTGGACAGACCGCTCCTCAAATTCGACCTTGGGCAGCCCCAAGGTGACGCCGAGGTAAATCTTGTTTTGGTAGGCGGTGGCAAAGGCGATTTGGGTCTCGGCCATGCGTCCTGTCCGGTCGATTGTGCGCTGCACATTGACAGGACCTTCCACTGCGGAGGCGTAGAGTTCGTCATAGTTGGGAACGAGCAGGCCAGTGCGCCAAGCCAAGGAGGCGCCGTAGGCAAAAATGTCGCCGTTGTCCAAGGCGTCGTCTGTCGATTCGTAGCCATAGATGGCTGCGTCGTCCAAGGCCTGGCCCACAAACAAGGCAGAGAGGGAGGATTCAGAGGGGACGCCGTTCACGGACACCTTTTGGGCAAAGGGCATGCGGTTTTGGTGGGAGAAGGCCACCGTGAAGAAGGGCCAATCTGCATCCACACTCGGGTACGTCAAGGCAATGCCCACGTTGCTGATGGTCGACGCAAAGCCTGTGGCCGCTTCCTGACGTGTGTTCCATTGGGCGGTGGTGCTGGCGGCGTGAAGTCCTGCGGTGACCGACAAATCTCCTCTGCGGTACATGCCCAGCCCGGCGGGGTTGATGCCCAAACTTCCCAAGTCGGCGCCCAGAGCGCCAAAGGAACCGCCCATGCCCATGACCCGGGTGGACCCAAGGGGGTCGACCCAGCTGTAGCGGAGGACATCTGTTTCATTTTGGGCACGGCCTTGGACGGTAGCAACCCACCAGAAGACCCCCATGAAGCCCAGTGTCAGTGGAAAGCCTGCGCGCATGGCTCAGCGGGGAGATTGTCCTCCGCCCCGCCCAGAACTGCGTCCAGAGCTGCGCCCTGAGCTGCTGCGTCCGGAGGACGAGCCAGAACTGGGACGGGTGCTCGAGCCCGACCGCGATCCCGAGGTGCTTCCAAGGGAAGTGCTGCTCCTTGAAGAACTGCTGCTCCGGGTGGAGCTGTTGCTCCTGCCTGAGGACGAGGAGGAAGAAGGGCGCGTGGAAGGCGACGTGGTCCTGGAAGACCCCGTGGTCGATGACCTGGCTCTTGCATTGGAGGTTCGCGCCGTTCCTGCCGCCGAGGAGGCGTTGGAAATGGAGCGCCAAATGGTTTTGGGCGCCTCTGGTTCACCGTTGCTGCCTGTGGCCTCTTCCGATTTGTTGGTCAACAAGCGTCCGCCACCTCCATTGGAGTTGACCGAGGTGGAAGACCAAATGGGCGTCCGTGGCGCCACCACCACAGGCGTGCCCGTGTAAAGGTCTCCTCCTGCGGTGTTGCCCAAGCCCGTGTACGTGCCAAACCCACCGTAACCGCCATAGCCGCTGCCCCAACCATAGGGGTTGTACCCATAGGGGCTGTACCCGTAGGGATTTGCGCCATAGAGGTTGGAACCAAAGGGGTTGTAGCCGTACGGCGAACCCATGGGGCTTCCGTATGGGTTGTAGGGGTCGTAAAAACCAGGCTGGTAAGGAGCGTACCCTCCGGCGAAGCTGTTGCCAAAGGGATCGTAGGGGTTGGGGCCAAATCCACCCGCGCCGTAGGGCGACATGTAACCGCGTAGCATGGAACGTCCCCGCAGGCTCTGCGGCACGTACCCAAAGTTGCTTTGGAACGCATCACCTCCCCTTCGTGAGGGCGCTTGGAAATCTTGGTTGTCGGCATCAAACCCGGCTTGCTCGTAGGCGAAGGCCAAGTATTCGGCATCGGTGACAAATTCTTCGTTCTGCGTCAAGTACAGCTCGTCATCTTCCAAATGAGAGGTGTGCTGCAGCAAGCTGCCGCACCCTGCCATCAGGGGAGCAACGAGCGCCAGCCACAGCCAAGTGGGGGTGCGTGAGGGGGGAGGGGGAGGGGTGGTCTTCATGTTCCGTGGTTCAAGGTAGCACATTCCGTAGTTTTGTGGTGCCTGCGCTGACGCAGACGTTACAGCATAAACCATACCAAAAATGGCCAGCAAGCTCACTTCACGCGAAGAAGACTACAGCAAATGGTACAACGAACTCGTTGTGCAGGCGGACCTTGCCCAGCACAGCGATGTGAAAGGATGCATGGTCATCAAGCCCTACGGCTTTGCCATTTGGGAGCGAATGAAGGACGTGCTTGACCGCATGTTCAAGGAAACGGGGCACGTCAATGCCTACTTCCCCTTGTTCATCCCCAAGAGCTACCTCAGCAAGGAGGCGGCCCACGTGGAAGGGTTTGCCAAGGAGTGCGCTGTGGTGACCCACTACCGATTGAAAAACGACCCCAATGGGGGCGGCGTGGTGGTGGACCCAGACGCCAAACTCGACGAAGAGCTCATTGTGCGTCCCACCTCTGAGACCATCATTTGGAACACCTACAAAGGGTGGATCCAGAGCTACCGCGACTTGCCTTTGCTCGTGAACCAGTGGGCCAATGTGGTGCGCTGGGAGATGCGCACCCGCTTGTTCTTGCGCACGGCAGAGTTCCTTTGGCAAGAGGGCCATACGGCCCACGCCACCAAGGACGAAGCGGTCCAAGAAGCCGAGAAAATGCTCGACGTGTATGCCGATTTTGCAGAGAAGTACATGGCCATGCCCGTCATCAAGGGCGTCAAGACAGAGAGTGAGCGCTTCGCCGGGGCCGTCGACACGTATTGCATCGAGGCACTGATGCAGGATGGCAAAGCCCTTCAGGCGGGAACGTCCCACTTTTTGGGCCAAAACTTCGCCAAAGCCTTCGACGTGACTTTCGCCGACAAGGAAGGAGGGAAGTCCCATGTGTGGGCGACTTCTTGGGGCGTGAGCACAAGGCTCATGGGCGCCCTCATCATGACCCACAGCGACGACCAGGGATTGGTCCTGCCTCCCATGCTCGCCCCCATTGAGGTGGTGATCGTGCCCATCTACAAGGGACCGGACCAGATGGACGAGATTTTGGACCGTTGCCGGGAGGTGGCTGAGGGACTCAAAGCCGCCGGCGTCCGCGTCAAACTCGACGACGACGACACCAAGCGCAGCGGATGGAAGTTCGCCGAGCACGAACTCAAAGGCGTCCCCTTGCGCATCGCCATGGGCCCGCGCGACCTCGAAAAAGGCACCTGCGAGCTCGCCCGCCGCGACACCAAGACAAAGGAATTTGTGTCGCTTGAAGGACTGCCCGCCCATGTGCGGAGCCTGTTGGACGACATCCAGGCCTCCCTTACCTCCCGCGTGCAAGACCGTTTGCGCGACAACACCCATGTGGCCGACAACTGGGACGAATTCCTGGCGGCCTTGGACAAGGGTGGCTTTGTCAGCGCCCACTGGGACGGCACAGCAGAGACTGAGGAGTGGATCAAACAACAAACCAAGGCGACCATCCGGTGCATCCCTTACGAGGGTGACACGTCTCCCGGACAATGTGTGAAGACCGGGGCACCGAGCGCCCGCCGCGTCCTGTTCGCCAAAGCCTACTGACCCCACGCCATGGATGCCAACCTCACCTTGGGCCTCAATGCCGACGACTCCGCCACCTTGTGCAAGGAACTCAACGCCTTGCTCTGTGACCTTCATGTCTTCCACCACAACGTGCGTGGCTTCCATTGGAATGTCCAAGGCCCACAAATCTTTGAACTTCAACGCCAGTTCACTGCGCTTCGTGCCGACCTCGACCACGACATTGAAGCGGTGGCCAAGCGCATCTTGACCTTGGGCGGCAGGCCGTTGCACACGATGCAAGACCATGCCGCGGGCGCGACCATTCCCGCCGTCAAGGACGTGCAAGACGGCACAGAAGCGGTCCGGCATTGCGCCGCGGCTTACGGTGTGCTCCTTGTGCGTGAACGCGCCTTGCTCGTCCTCGCGGCCAAGGCTGCGGACGAAGGCACGCGTGCACTGTTCAGCAGCTTGGTGGGCGCGCATGAAACCACCTCTTGGAAGCTCCGTGCCTTCTTGTCGTGAGCCCTTGGTGCATTTTTTTGGCACGTGGTTGCGGAGAAGGAAGAACCTGACTATCTTTGCGGTCCTCTTTGGCCCGTTCGTCTAGGGGTTAGGACGCCAGGTTTTCATCCTGGTAGCAGGGGTTCAAATCCCCTACGGGCTACAAGCAAGAAAGGCATCCCATCGGGTGCCTTTTTTGCGTTCTGACCGGCGCGGAAAGCTTGCTTTCCGGGGACGGGAGGGACGCAAAAAAGTCCGCCGCCCTCGGTGGCGGTGCCTTTCGCCGCTTGGGCAACACCCCCCCACCTGGGATCACCGGCCGAAGGGAGGCAATCCCATCCGGACTGTCCAAAAACGACCCATTGAAGGTTCTTTTTTGTGCCCAAAGCTTTGATTCCAATTGTGTTATGAAGTTATTGATTTCGAAAAAACCCCCAGTCGTGGCCCAGACGACAATCAGAAAGGCGACGAAACCCACCAGCGACATGCAACCTTTCGAACTTGCCGTTGTTAAGGTTTCGACACCTTCCCATATTATGCAAAACCTACACCTGGCCTTCTTAGTCATCGCCTTGGGCCTTTTGACTTCTTCCGGACGAGCCCAATGCGAAGCAGATGCCACGGTCTACCTGACGGACTTCATTTTCATACCCAGCGAGTTCACCATTTCAGTGGGACAAACCGTTGCTTTCGTGAACGCCGAAGGCACCCACAACGTGGACGGCACGGCAGAGAGCAATCCGGTCTCCTTCTTTCTTGAGGAAACCGAGGGCAACATCAACGGCGTCTGCATGGGCACGGTCACATTCGACATTCCCGGCATCTACAACTTCACCTCATCTGTCGGTGTGCAGCCAGAACTGGGCATGAATGGAACGATTGTCGTCGATGCAGTCACCATAGCTGACCAACTCTACGACCTCGACGATGCAGGGCTCAGTGGACAGGCGTTCAACACTTACCTCAGCTCTACCTTCAACAATGGACTGGCGGAAACTCCCAATGAATCTTGGGTCGGCGACGTCGATTTGAATGGCCTCGACAATTACACCGTCTTCGTCCCCAACAACGGCGCGGTGGACGAATTGATGGAGCTCATGAATTTGGGTTCATTCGACATGCTGGGTTTTTATGACATGGCGCCGGCATTGAAATACCACGTCGTTCCTGGGATTTACATGGCAAACGATTTGGAAAACGGCATGGCACTGCCCACGGCTGAAGGTCAGTCCGTCACGATTTCCATCGGGGCGTCAGGCGCCATGGTTGATGATGCCACCATCATTGAAACCGACATCACTGCCTTCAATGGCGTCATCCACATCGTGGACCAAATCCTGGCTCCGCAGGGTTACCCTAGCGCCACCACATGGGATGTAATCGTCCAAAGCCCAGACCACACCATCTTGGAGCAAGCGCTGCTCAATGAGGGTTTGGAAGAGGCCTTGCGCGGTCAACCCATCCTCAACGACAACGAAGCCGCAGAAGGTCCATTCACCGTCTTCGCCCCTACGGACGATGCTTTCTATGCCTTTGCAGAGGCCAATGGTTTCGCAAACGAACAGGAACTTCTCAACTCACAATTCATCGACGACATCCTCGATGCCCAAATCGTGCCTGGGGTCTACGAAAGCGTTGACCTCTTCAACGGGATGAATTTGTCTTCTTACAACAACTCGGGCACCGTCAACATCGCCGTGGATGACGACGGGATTCAGGCCAACACGGCCCACGTCATCCAAGCGGACATGCTGGCGTACAATGGGGTGGTGCATTCCTTGGGTGAAGTGATGCCCTTTGAATTTCCCGCCCCGGAAGGGACGTGCGGCGCGTGGACCATCAACATGACCTGCGGTCCCGGCAGCCCTAGCGGCTGGCAAGGATCGTCTTTGCACGTGTTTGCCGACGGCATCGAAGTCGCCTCTGAAACCATGCTTAGCATTGGGAGTGAGTCGTTCTTCCTTCCAGTGGACATTGGCCACCGCATCGACGTCGTGTACAACGACAACGGCTGGGGCCAAAACCATGACTACAGCATCATCGACAACTACGGGAACGTGGTGTTCAGCAGCGAGGACTGGGGAGTCCCCGGAAACGACCCTTGCAGTGTCTATGGATTGAACCCTTGCGATGAAGACCCAACATGTGGACTCATTGAAATCACCTTCACCGACGGTTCAGGAGACGGTTGGTACTTCGGCAACTTGGAGGTCTACTCTGAATCGGGGCTCGAAGCCAACATTTTTTTCAACCCGGATTTTGACGGAGACGGGTACGCCGATTACATCAGCTTCTCTACCCGAACGGCTGTTGTCACTGTGGATGAAGGGGAAGTCGACTTTGTGGTGAATGCACCCATTGTCTACCCCACGCAATGCGGCTATACGGTCAAGAATCCAGAAGGCGACATCGTCATTGACGAAACCAGCACGACCGAATTGCCGCCGAGCAATTACGATGTGGAGATTTGTGCAAGCAACACCTCCAATTCGAACGAGTTGACCATCCTTGCACCATCCATTGCTGTTTCCCCCAATCCCGTGGCATCCCACCTGTCCATCAAGGGCATTGGAAATGAAGAGAAATGGCAAGCAGCCATCTTCAATGCAGAAGGAAAGAAGGTCCAGCAACAAGAGTGCACAGGCTTGGAGACAATCGATGTGACCCGACTGCGCCCGGGATTGTACACTTTGAAGCTTGATGCTTTTGGGGGCAGTTCGAAGTCGACTCGTTTTGTCAAGGAGTAAAATGGCGAGCCGCGCGGTGGAGTTTCAAATCAATCTGCCACATCAGGTTCTCAGAACGTCCTGTCAAAAAAATTCCAACCCAAGCGGACGGCAGCCTAAGTGTTCGCGAGCGCTACAAATGAAGACCCGGGTCACTTTCCGACAG
>JBELJW010000048.1:0-11519 GCA_042089975.1 Flavobacteriales bacterium
AACACCATGTCCTGAGAAGGAACGGCAATCGGTGCCCCATTGGCAGGGTTGAGGATGTTGTGGGAACCGAGCATCAAAAGCTGGGCTTCCAAAACGGCTGCTGATCCCAAAGGCAGGTGAACCGCCATTTGGTCTCCGTCAAAGTCAGCGTTGAATGCCGTGCAGGCAAGAGGGTGCAACTGGAGCGCTTTGCCCTCGATCAGCTTGGGCTGGAATGCCTGGATGCCCAGTCTGTGCAACGTTGGTGCACGGTTGAGCAGCACTGGGTGCCCCTTCATTACATTCTCAAGGATGTCCCAAACCACTGGCTCTTTCGCATCCACAATTTTCTTGGCGCTCTTTACAGTCTTCACAACGCCCCGTTCGATCATCTTTCGAATGATGAAGGGCTTGTACAGTTCCGCGGCCATGTTTTTCGGCATGCCGCATTCGTGGAGCTTCAAATCTGGGCCCACCACGATCACCGAACGTGCAGAATAGTCCACACGCTTTCCGAGCAGGTTCTGACGGAAACGACCTTGCTTGCCTTTCAGGCTGTCACTCAAGGATTTGAGCGGACGGTTGCTTTCCGTTTTTACCGCACTCGACTTGCGGCTGTTGTCGAAGAGACTGTCCACAGCCTCCTGCAACATGCGCTTCTCGTTGCGCAGAATCACCTCCGGCGCCTTGATTTCCACCAAACGCTTCAAACGGTTGTTCCGGATGATGACACGGCGGTACAAGTCGTTCAAGTCAGACGTCGCAAAGCGTCCACCATCAAGCGGCACCAATGGACGCAACTCAGGCGGAATCACTGGAACCACCTTGACCACCATCCACTCAGGATTGTTTTCAATGCGGCTGTTGGCATCGCGCAAAGACTCCACCACTTGCAAACGCTTGAGCTTTTCGCTCTTGCGCTGCTGAGAAGTCTCCGTGTTGGCTTCGTGACGAAGTGAATAGCTCAATTCGTCGAGCTCCAAGTTGGCCAACAAATCGTGCACAGCGTCGGCACCCATTTTGGCGACAAACTTGTTGGGGTCCTTGTCGTCGAGGTACTGGTTTTCCTTGGGAAGGGTTTCCAAAATGTCCAAATACTCGTCTTCTGTGAGAAGAGAGTAGAGGTCTTTCTTGTCGCCTTCTGGCACCTCTGCGATGCCTTTGTTGATCACCACATACCGCTCGTAGTAGATGATTTGGTCAAGCTTCTTGGAAGGGATTCCGAGGAGGTAACCAATCTTGTTGGGGAGGCTCTTGAAGTACCAAATGTGCACCACAGGCACCACCAAGTTGATGTGGCCCATGCGCTCACGACGCACCTTCTTCTCCGTGACTTCTACACCGCAACGGTCGCACACAATGCCCTTGTAGCGAATGCGCTTGTACTTTCCGCAGTGGCATTCGTAGTCCTTGACTGGACCAAAAATGCGCTCACAAAAGAGACCGTCGCGCTCAGGCTTGTAGGTGCGATAGTTGATCGTCTCAGGCTTCAGAACCTCGCCATGGGACGCTTCGAGAATACGCTCGGGGGACGCCAGTGAAATGGTGATGGTGTTGAAGTCGCTGCTCAACTCCTGGGGGTTGTTTTGTTGGAACATGGTGGAGGGATCAATCGAGTGAAACAGTCAAACCAAGGCCGCGCAATTCGTGCATCAAGACATTGAACGATTCTGGGATGCCTGGAGTTGGCATCACATCACCTTTCACAATGGCTTCATAGGCTCGGGCACGTCCTTGGACGTCATCGGACTTTACGGTCAAAATTTCTTGCAAGATGTTGGCGGCGCCGAATGCCTCGAGCGCCCATACCTCCATTTCACCAAAGCGCTGACCACCAAATTGGGCTTTACCACCCAAAGGCTGCTGCGTGATGAGAGAGTATGGACCAATGCTACGTGCGTGCATCTTGTCGTCCACCATGTGGCTCAGCTTGATCATGTAAATCACACCCACTGTCGCAGGCTGATCAAATCGCTGACCTGTGCCACCATCGTACAAGTAGGTCACCCCGAATTCAGGGACACCTGCCTCTTCTGTCAATGCACAAATCTCACTGATCGGTGCACCGTCAAAAATGGGGGTTGCAAACTTGCGACCAAGCTTTTCACCGGCCCATCCGAGGACCGTCTCGTAAATCTGGCCCAAGTTCATCCTCGAGGGTACCCCCAACGGATTCAATACAATGTCAACAGGTGTGCCATCTTCCAAGAAAGGCATGTCTTCTTGGCGCACAATCCGCGCAACGATGCCCTTGTTGCCGTGACGACCTGCCATCTTGTCCCCAACCTTGAGCTTGCGCTTCTTGGCCACGTAAACTTTGGCAAGCTTCACGATACCAGCCGGCAACTCGTCGCCGACCGTCACCTGGAACTTCTTGCGCTTGTAAATGCCAAGCAAATCGTTGTACTTGAGGTTGTAGTTGTGGATCAGGCGAGCGGCCAAAGCACTTTGGTCTTTGTCGCGGATCCAGCCATCACCATTGATGATGAGGTAGTCCAAACTCGACAAGACCTTCATGGTGAATTTCACACCTTTCTTGACCTGCTCCTCCTTGTAGTAGTTGAAAACTCCTTGGCTCACCTTGCTGCCCACAATCTTCATCAGCTTCTCCACGAGGAGCTTCTTAAGGACTGCAGCTTCCTTGTCAAACTCCTTGTCGATGCTCTCGAGAACAGCTTTGTCGCTGGCCTTGGACTTGCGGTCTTTGACGGCCCGGCTGAACAACTTCTTGTCGATCACCACACCTTTGCCCGAAGGAGGCATCTTCAAGGAAGCATCCTTCACATCGCCGGCTTTGTCGCCAAAGATGGCGCGAAGCAGCTTTTCCTCTGGACTAGGATCAGACTCTCCTTTTGGAGTGATTTTTCCTATGAGGATGTCGCCTTCTGTCACTTCGGCACCAATGCGGATCAGACCATGCTCGTCCAGGTCCTTCGTGGCTTCTTCGCTCACGTTGGGGATGTCGTTGGTCAATTCTTCCACACCGCGCTTGGTGTCACGGACTTCCAACACGTATTCATCGACGTGCAACGAAGTGAACACATCTTCACGCACAACGCGCTCGGAAATCACAATGGCATCCTCAAAGTTGTAGCCCTGCCATGGCATGAAGGCCACCTTCATGTTCTGGCCTAGGGCCAATTCACCTTTTTGGGTGGAATATCCTTCCACCAAAATCTGGCCTCCAATCACTTTGGCCCCCTTCTCCACCATAGGCTTCAGGTTCATGCATGTGCCTTGGTTGGTACGGGCAAACTTGGTGAGGTTGTACACACGCAAGTCTGTTTCGAAGGACACCAAAAGGTCATTTTCATCCATGTTGTGACGGATGCGGATCTCATTGGCATCCACGTACTCCACTACACCATCACGCTCAGCCCGAAGGAGAACGCGTGAATCACGTGCCACCGGTGCCTCAACACCAGTGCCCACAATGGGCGAATTGGGACGCATCAAAGGCACAGCCTGACGCATCATGTTGGACCCCATCAGTGCCCGGTTCGCGTCGTCATGCTCCAAGAAAGGAATCAACGACGCCGCAATGGAGGCAATTTGGTTGGGGGCCACGTCCATGTATTGAAGCTCTTCTGGCTTCACAATGGGGAAGTCGCCCTCCAAACGCGCCTTGACTGAGTCGTTCTCAAACTTGCCGTCGTCCTTGATGGGCGCATTGGCTTGGGCAATCATCGCGCTGTCCTCATCCTCCGCAGAGAGGTACACAATGCCCTCCGAATCAGTCGCCGCCTTGCCATTGGTCACCTTTCTGTAAGGCGTCTCAATGAAGCCCAGTCGGTTGACCTTGGCATACACACACAAGCTAGAAATCAAGCCAATGTTGGGACCTTCCGGAGTTTCGATGGTGCAAAGACGGCCGTAGTGTGTGTAGTGCACATCTCGGACCTCAAAGCCTGCACGCTCACGGCTCAATCCACCTGGTCCGAGTGCGGAAATCCGACGCTTGTGCGTCACCTCACTCAAAGGGTTGGTTTGGTCCATGAACTGCGACAGCTGGTTCGTGCCAAAGAAGCTGTTGATCACAGAGCTCAACGTCTTGGCGTTGATCAAGTCGGTAGGTGTGAACACCTCGTTGTCACGCACATTCATGCGCTCACGGATGGTCCTTGCCATTCGGGCAAGTCCTACACCAAATTGAGAGTACAATTGCTCTCCCACCGTGCGGATGCGACGGTTGCTCAAGTGGTCGATGTCGTCCACATCCGTGTTGCTGTTCACCAAGTCCAACAGGGTCTTGATAATGCGGATGATGTCGTCCTTGGTCAGGGTGCGGGACTCTTCCCCGTCGATTTCGAGCTTCCGGTTGATTCGGAAACGGCCCACCTCGCCCAAGTCGTAGCGCTGCTCAGAGAAGAACAGCTTGTCAATCACACCGCGGGCAGTCTCCAAATCTGGTGGCTCCGCGTTGCGCAGTTGACGGTAGATGTACTCCACGGCCTCTTTCTCCGAGTTGGAGCTGTCCTTGTGGAGGGTGTTGTAAATGATGGTGAAATCCCCTTGGTTGATGCCCTCCTTGTGCAGGATGATGGTCTTCGACCCGGAATCCAAGATCAAGTCGATGTGCTCCTTCTCTAGGACCGTCTCACGCTCCAAAATCACCTCCGTGCGCTCGATGGAAACCACCTCCCCTGTGTCCTCTTCCACAAAGTCTTCCACCCACGTTTTCAATACACGCGCTGCAAGAGGGCGGCCAAGGACACGCTTCAAACCCGTCTTTGTGACTTTCACCTCGTCGGCCAAGTCAAAAATCCCAAGGATGTCGCGGTCTGTCTCGTAGCCGATGCTCCGCAACAATGTGGTGACTGGCAATTTTTTCTTCCGGTCGATGTAGGCGTACATCACGCCGTTGATGTCCGTCGCAAATTCGATCCATGAGCCCTTGAAAGGGATGATCCGCGCGGAATGCAATTTGGTGCCATTGGCATGGCGGCTTTGCCCAAAGAACACGCCAGGAGAACGATGCAATTGGTTGACAATCACACGCTCGGCTCCATTGACCACAAACGACCCCTGAGGCGTCATGTAGGGAATGGTGCCCAAATACACGTCTTGGACAATGGTTTCAAAGTCCTCGTGCTCGGGATCGGTGCAGTACAACTTCAGCTTGGCCTTCAAAGGCACGCTGTACGTCAGGCCACGCTCCAAACATTCTTGAATGCTGTAGCGGGGCGGGTCGATGAAGTAATCAAGGAATTCGAGAACGAATTGATTACGGGTGTCCGTGATGGGGAAATTCTCACTGAACACTTTGAACAATCCCTCCGTGGTGCGATTCTCAGGATTCGTTTCCAATTGGAAGAATTCCTGAAATGAACGGAGTTGAATGTCCAGAAAGTCTGGATGCTCCAGAGGAAGGGCAACGCTACCAAAATTGGTGCGAAGGGGGTTGGGGTTGGCCAGGGTCATGGTCGTTTGGTCTTGGAAGAAGGACAAACAGGCAATGAAGGTTGTTCGATGGACGGTTCCTTTTTAGGAAACATCCCAAATGCAGACAAGGGCGGGGACCTTCTCCCCGCCCGTGCCATCAATGCTCGGGGTTGTGCTTACTTAAGCTCAACCTCTGCACCAGCTTCCTCAAGTTGAGTCTTCAAGGCTTCAGCCTCATCTTTTGGAATGCCCTCCTTGATGGGGGACGGTGCGCCGTCTACGATGTCCTTGGCTTCCTTCAAGCCGAGTCCGGTGAGTTCCTTGACGAGCTTGACCACTGCGAGCTTCGAGCCGCCAGCGGCCTTCAAGATCACGTCAAACTCCGTCTTTTCTTCTCCCCCACCTTCACCGCCACCGGCGGCAGGTCCTGCAACTGCAACAGCAGCAGCAGCGGGTTCGATACCGTACTCCTCTTTGAGGATTTCAGCGAGTTCGTTCACCTCCTTGACAGTGAGGTTCACCAACTCTTCAGCCATAGCTTTCAAATCAGCCATAATGATTGGTTTGTATTGTTCTTAATTCTAATAATGATTGAGTGTCAAGCTCAGCCGCGTTCTTGCAGCGCCTTGACCAGACCGGATAGGGTGTTGCCACCTGAATTCAATGCGCCGATCACATTCTTCGCAGGAGATTGGAGCAACGCAATCACGTCGCCAATCAATTCCTCCTTCGACTTGATCGCCGTCAGCAGTTCCAGGTTTTCATCGCCCAAATAGGTTGCTTCTTCGACGTATGCGCCTTTCAAAACCGGCATGTCGTGCTTCTTCCGGAACTCTTTCAGCACACGTGCTGGAGCATTTCCGATGTCGCCAACAAGAAGGGCAGTTTGGCCTTTGAGAACGTCATAGAGCTCTGCATAATCGCGTCCTTCTGTGCGTTCCATGGCCTGCCGCAACAATGTGTTTTTCACCACACGGACGCGGATGTCCTTCTTATTACATTCACGGCGGAGGCTTGTGGTGGCATCTGAGTCCAACCCTGATGCGTCGGTCAAATACACCACGTTCTTCTCCGCAAGGATCTGAGCAAGCTCGTCGATCAATTGATCTTTTTCTGTTCGAGTCATGATGGTTCAGTTTTGCGAATCAGGCTGTCGCCGTTTTCTGTTCGATTTTGATACCGGGACCCATGGTAGAGCTCATTGCGACACTCTTCATGTAGGCACCCTTCGCAGATGAAGGCTTCAACCTCATCAACGTGGCCAAAAGCTCGGCGGCATTTTCCTCGATTTTCTTGGCGTCAAAAGACACCTTTCCAACGGAGGCATGCACAATGCCAAATTTGTCCACCTTGAAGTCGATTTTACCCGCCTTCACGTCTGTTACAGCCTTTCCAACTTCCATCGTCACTGTGCCCGATTTCGGGTTAGGCATGAGGCCACGTGGTCCGAGTACACGGCCCAACGCACCCACCTTGCCCATGACTTGGGGAGTGGTAATGATTACATCCACATCGGTCCATCCGCCTTTGATCTTCGTCACATAGTCGTCCAATCCAACGAAATCGGCGCCAGCGTCCTTGGCTTCCTGCTCTTTGTCAGGAGTACAAAGCACCAACACACGAACTTTCTTGCCTGTCCCGTGAGGGAGGCTTACCGTACCACGAACCATTTGATTCGCCTTACGAGGATCTACGCCTAGGCGCACAGCGAGGTCTACTGTTCCATCGAACTTCGTGGTGGAGCACTCCTTCACTAGGATGGAGGCTTCCTCCAAGCTGTAAAGCTTTTCGGTGTCGATTTTGGCAGCGACCGCCTTCTGGTGTTTAGTTTGTCCCATTTTGCGCGGTTTGTGACTTAGAAGGGGGCTTCTCCGATGACGTTAATGCCCATGCTTCGTGCAGTTCCTGCCACCATCCGCATTGCGGACTCGACAGAAAAGCAGTTCAAATCAGGCATCTTGTCTTCTGCAATTGCGCGTACTTGGTCCCACGAGACTTTGCCGACCTTGCTTCTGTTGGATTCGGGTGAACCCTTCTTCAGCTTGGCCGCCTCCATCAATTGGACAGCAGCCGGTGGGGTCTTGATGACAAAGTCGAACGACTTGTCACTGTAGACCGTGATGACCGCTGGGAGCACCTTGCCCGGCTTATCTTGGGTTCTAGCATTGAATTGCTTACAGAACTCCATGATGTTCACTCCCTTTGCACCCAAGGCGGGTCCAACAGGAGGTGACGGGTTTGCCGCTCCACCGCGAATTTGCAGCTTGATTAGTCCAGCTACTTCTTTAGCCATTGATCATATATATTGAACAGTCCTCGACCCGCGCAAAGGGAAGCATTTAGGGACAATGCGTTGAGTTTCGGCTGTCTGTTCCGGTTGATTAGCTCTCTTTTTCCACCTGGAGATAGCCAAGTTCCACAGGCGTCTTCCGCCCAAAGATTTTGACCATCACCTTCAATTTTTTCTTTTCTTCGTTCACATCTTCAATGTTTCCGTGGAATCCATTGAAAGGACCGTCGGTCACCTTGACCAACTCACCCACTACATACGGGATGTTGATTTCCTCATCTGTGTCTGCCAAATCGTCCACCACACCCAAGATTCGGTTCACTTCACTTTGGCGCAACGGCATGGGATCACCACGCTTTTCTGCACCAAGGAACCCAATCACGTTGGTCACATTCCGCACGATGTGCGGGACCTCACCCACGAGAGAAGCTTCGATGTAGACGTATCCAGGGAAGAGGTTTCTCTCCTTGGAAACCTTCTTCCCATTGCGAATGGTGAAGACTTTTTCCATGGGAATCAACAACTGACCTACATAGTCTTGCAGCCCAGCAGCAGCAATCTCAGTTTCCACGGTCTCTTGGACACGCTTCTCCTGGCCACTTACTGCACGGACCACATACCATTTCTTTTCGATTTCACTCATGACCTAGGGTATCAGGCAGATCAAAGGATTTGGTAAAGCAATCCAACCACTCCAGACCAAAGTGCATCAGCGGCATTGACACCGAAGACCCAATCCATGGCTGAAACGATGAATGCTATCAGAAGGCTTGCCACAAAAACCAAGACTGCAGATTCCTGCAACTCGCGCCATGAAGGCCAAGTCACTTTCGTCTGGAGCTCCTGGATGGAGGCTTGCAAGTATTGTGTGAACGAAGACATGTTGTCAGTTTTTGCACGGGCGGCAGGACTCGAACCTGCAACCAATGGTTTTGGAGACCACTACTCTACCAATTGAGCTACGCCCGTAGATGGAGGAAGAAGGAACCCCCGAAAGGGAACCTTCTTCCTTGCATTGATGTGGTGTCAGAATTCTCCTATCAATCGAGGATTTCTGTCACCTGGCCTGCACCTACGGTACGTCCACCCTCACGGATGGCGAAACGAAGGCCTTTGTCCATCGCGATCGGCGCAATCAGCTTCACGTCAATGGTCACGTTGTCGCCAGGCATCACCATCTCACGGCCAGCCTCCAACGAAATCTCGCCAGTCACGTCCGTGGTACGGAAGTAGAACTGAGGGCGGTATTTGTTGTGGAATGGCGTGTGACGGCCTCCTTCTTCTTTCTTCAAGATGTACACCTCACCCTTGAAGTGGGCGTGTGGCTTGATGCTGTTTGGAGCAGCGATCACCATGCCGCGGCGGATGTCCTTCTTTTCGATGCCACGGAGCAACAAACCGACATTGTCGCCTGCTTCTCCACGGTCCAAAATCTTGCGGAACATCTCCACCCCAGTGATGGTGGTCTTCAACTTCTCTTCGGCCATGCCGATGATGTCCACTTCGTCAGCAGTGTTGATCACACCAGTCTCGATACGACCAGTGGCCACGGTGCCACGACCTGTGATGGTGAATACGTCCTCGATGGACATCAAGAAAGGCTTCTCGTTGTCGCGAGGTGGAATCTCAATCCACTTGTCCACTTCCTGCATGAGGCTCATCACGGTCTCAACCCACTTGGGCTCTCCGTTCAAAGCACCCAAGGCAGAACCTTGGACCACAGGACCGTTGTCTCCGTCGTACTCATAGAATGACAAGAGTTCGCGGATCTCCATTTCCACAAGCTCGAGGAGTTCCTCATCGTCGACCATGTCGACTTTGTTCATGAACACCACGATGCGTGGAATGCCTACCTGACGTCCGAGCAGGATGTGCTCACGCGTCTGGGGCATGGGGCCGTCTGTTGCGGCCACCACAAGGATGGCGCCGTCCATTTGGGCAGCACCAGTCACCATGTTCTTCACGTAGTCGGCGTGACCAGGGCAGTCGACGTGCGCGTAGTGGCGCTGGTCAGTCTGGTACTCCACGTGTGAAGAGTTGATGGTGATTCCGCGCTCCTTCTCTTCTGGAGCGTTGTCGATTTGGTCAAACGAGCGTGCCTCGCTAAAACCTGCGTCGGCCATCACCTTGGTGATTGCGGCCGTGAGTGTGGTCTTGCCATGGTCAACGTGGCCAATAGTGCCGATGTTGACGTGTGGTTTGGACCGGTCAAAAGTTTCCTTTGCCATGTCTGGAAGAATTAATTGATTGAATGATTTTCTTTTTGAATGAGCCAATGACGGGAATTGAACCCGTGACCTCTTCCTTACCAAGGAAGCGCTCTACCCCTGAGCTACATCGGCTAAACTGGAGCGGAAGACGAGATTCGAACTCGCGACATTCAGCTTGGAAGGCTGATGCTCTACCAACTGAGCTACTTCCGCTTGCACGGTCAAATGTGGGGGTAATAGGATTCGAACCTATTCAGTCAAAGACAACAGATTTACAGTCTGCCCCGGCTCTCCAACTCCGGCGTACCCCCCTATTATAACCCAACCGTGCGTGGTTGGTTAGGTGAGCCGGTGGAGGGATTCGAACCCCCGGCCAGCTGATTACAAATCAGCTGCTCTGGCCTCTGAGCTACACCGGCAACATTTCAAAGAACAGGGCAAACAAAATACCCTCCCGAATTTCAGGAGGGCAAATGTACGAAAGAAAAGCACGTCTGCAGTGCGTCAGTCCGCGATTTTTTTGTATCTCAGGAATACGTCAAGCATGGACCTTCATCACCTGTCTTCGCAGGGCCTCACTCACCTCGTCCATGGCGGCTTCAAAACTCACTGCCCTTCTTTTTGCAAACAGATCCTTTCCTGGCAAGTGTGCCTTGACCTCAACCAATTTGTTGTCCCTTGCATCGCTCTTGTCCACACGTAAAAAAACCTCACAGCTTTGCAAGTCTTGGTTGAACGTCAAAAGCTTTTCCAGTTTGGACTCGACGAAAGACAGCAGACCAGCGTCAGCATCAAAATGAATGGAATGAATTTGAATGCGCATGAACAACGGGTTTACTCCCCCGCTGTCCGATGGTTCAGAGGTGAAGCTTTGTGAAACTCCTTCAGCTTTGCTGTCGTGTGCTGGGTGTACACCTGAGTGGAAGACAAACTTGCGTGGCCCAAGAGGTCTTTGACCGCTGCAAGTTCTGCCCCACGGTTCAACAAGTGGGTCGCAAACGTATGCCGAAGAACGTGAGGACTGCATTTCTGCAATGAACTCACTTCTCCAAGGTAGTGGTTGACCCTCCGATAAACAAATGACGGATACAAGGAACTTCCTGCATCCGTCACAAACAAATCATCGCCGCCAAGTGGACGGTCCATCACATGCTGCATGATGCTTTCCATCGTGGACGGCAAAAGAGGCAGCATGCGTTCTTTCCTTCCTTTGCCAAATACCCTAAGTTCTTTGCGTGCCCCATCGACGTCTTGCACTTTAAGGCCAATCAGCTCACTCATCCGGATGCCTGTTTCATAAAGCAAGGCAATCATGCTGCGGTCTCTTCGGCCCTTCCAGTCGGTGTCAAAAACATCTTCTGTGAAAAGCTTGCTCATCGAATGCTCAGGACTTCATATAGTTAGCTAGCATGAAAAGATATTCTTTATTTTCAAGGTTTTCTGTTTGAAAATTTATTTCCATTTTAGTAAATAGGTTGTTTAATGCTCCTTCGTAACCTTGACTATTAGCTATTATATTTAAGACAGTATTATAAAGTTGAAGTTTTTTCAGTTCAAGACATCCCTGGATAAACAAGTGATATTTTTGAGGTATATTCATTATCGGTCCTTTTAGAAAACTCAGTAGCTCTAAAAACTGTCTTTCTAAAGAAACAACT
>JBELJW010000049.1:0-828 GCA_042089975.1 Flavobacteriales bacterium
GGGCCAAACCACTTGTGGGCAAGGAGAGCGCCCTTTTGTGTTTTTGTCCCCAGGCTGAAGCTTTGTGGTACCCCGCCTGCATCCAAAGGGGGAAAGCAATGTAATTTGGTCGAAACGAGGGATGCATGAGGTCCCGAATTTACCCATGACGCAAAAGACCCCAACCTCGTCCCCAAGTTCTGAGCCCGAGAGAATCATTTTGGGCATTGACCCTGGCACCACCATCATGGGGTACGGCGTCATCCGAACCCGAGGCAAGGGCCACGTTGAATTGGTCGAGATGGGGGCACTGCATTTGAGCAAGTTCAAGGACCATGCCCTCAAACTGAAGAAAATCTTTGACCGCGTGACCGGCTTGATCGATGCCCACGCCCCGGACGACCTTGCCGTGGAGGCTCCCTTTTTTGGGCAAAACGTTCAATCCATGCTGAAACTTGGCCGGGCCCAAGGTGTGGCCTTGGCGGCCGCCCTGGCGCGAGACATTCCTGTGGCCGAATATGCTCCACGCCGTGTGAAGCAAGCAGTCACAGGAAGTGGCGCGGCTTCAAAGGAGCAGGTGGCGGGAATGGTGCAGCGGACGCTCAAGATCCCGTTGGAGGACATGCCCAAAGAGCTCGACGCTTCCGATGGTCTTGCCGTGGCGCTTTGCCACCATTATCAATTGGCCACCCCCAAAATGCAGCGTGGGGCGGGGGGTTGGAAGGCCTTTTTGGCGGACAACCCCGACCGGGTCCGTCGGTGACGTAACCTTTTTTTGGTCTTCCATGTAACTTTTGAGGAGGAAGTCACGTTTGGGATGCTGAAGCGCAAGCTTCTGACAACAGTTTA
>JBELJW010000049.1:928-11324 GCA_042089975.1 Flavobacteriales bacterium
CTTGTTTTCATTCAACAGTGGGAGGGTCGCTCGACGGAGTGGCCCTCTTTTTTTTTGGCCTTTTTTGAAACCTTGAAAAAGGAGGTCACGTAAAGGGACCCGAAGCGCAAGCTTCTGATAACAGTTTACTTGTTTTCATTCAACAGTGGGAGGGTCGCTCGACGGAGTGGCCCTCTTTTTTTTGTCCTTTATTCTCGGTCAATGGGGCCAAGAGGCCTCAATGATGCGGGTGATCAAGCTTTGCTTGCTGATGCCCACTTTGGCCGCTTGCTGGGGAATGATGCTTTGGGTGCTGAACCCTGGGACCGTGTTGACTTCAATCACATGGGCGGCGGCGCCTGGGACCATCATCATGTCCACACGCGCCATGCCCCTCAGGCGCAAGGTCCGGTAGACTTTCCAAGCAGTCTCTTGAAGTTGCACGGTGTCGGCTTCATTCAAGGGTGCGGGGGTGATCTCGTGGCTTTGGCCCTTGTATTTGGCGTCAAAGTCGAAAAAGTCGTTGTCCGTTCGGATCTCTGTCACGGGCAAAACCATGGGCTCTCCTCGGTCGTCGGGCACGATGCCACAGGTGAATTCCCTGCCGTCCAGTGCTGTCTCCACCAACACACTTGTTTGTGCCACTTTTCTCGCTTTGCACACTGCAGGCCAAATGTCTGCTGCTGTGCGCGCTTTGGAGATGCCCAAGGATGATCCCGCTTCATTGGGTTTGACGAAGCAAGGAAGCCCTAGAATATCCGCCACTTCTTGGCAACGTTGGGCGGACCAAGACTCATTGGATGCAACATCGATGGACGCGGCAACAGGAAGGCCAGCGTCTCGCAAGGCAGAGGTGGTGCGCCCTTTGTGGAAGGTCAGGGCCATCGCTTTCGAGTCTGCCGTGGTGCATGGCATGCCTTGAACTTCCAGCTGAGCTTGCAGAAGCCCGTCTTCCCCCGGGGTGCCATGGACCATGACAAACGCCAATTCAGCCTGCCAGGTTTCTCCTCCTTCAAGCTTCAGAGACAAAGATTTGGGGTCGACTTCCGTTCGGTTTTCTCCCTCTCCTTGGGGACTCCACCATCCACTTTGGTCGATGTTCACCAAGACCGCATCGTACCGCGAGCCATCGATGTGTTCCATCACCATTTGGGCACTCCTGTGGCTGATTTCAGCTTCCCCAGAGTATCCTCCTGCCAAAACGGCAATGCGACGCAACCTTTTGTCGTTCATCCATGCCAAAAGTCAGGCGGGATTGCTCCCTCTGACCTTCACCGTCTCACGAAGTTTCAACACGCTTTGTTGAACGGAATGGACGTCGGGTCCCGTGACGGTGATGTGGCCCATTTTGCGGTGCGGCTTCACGGTGGGCTTGCCGTACAAATGGGCGTGGACATGGGGCAGCTCCAAGGCTTGGGCAAGTCCGTCGTAGTATGGAGTGCCTGAAGCATCTGGCTCTCCAATGAGGTTGAGCATGGCGGCTGCTGGATGCAGGGGAGCCGTGTCTCCAAGGGGCAAGCCAATGACTGCGCGCAAGTGCTGTTCGAATTGAGAACAAACATTGCCTTCAATGGTGTGGTGCCCGCTGTTGTGGGTCCGCGGGGCCACTTCATTCACCCACAATCCGCCTTCGCGGTCCAGGAACAACTCGACCGCCAACAAACCTACGAATTGCATGGAAGTGACCACTTTCAGGGCCAGGGCCCGGGCGGCCTCCTCCATGACGGGGGAAATCGAAGCGGGGGCCATCAAATGGTCCACCAAGTTCACTTCGGGGTTGAACACCGCCTCCACCACGGGGTAGACTGCAGTTTCACCATGGGCATTTCGCGCAACAATGACGCTCAATTCTTTGTCGATGTCCACCGCCTTTTCCAAGACGCAAGGGGCGTTGAAGCCTCGATCGAAGGCTTCTTGTTGCGATTGAAGAATTTGAACACCCTTGCCGTCGTAGCCTCCTTTTCGAAGCTTTTGGACCACTGGAAAGCCAATAGCATCCACTTGGGCAAGGTTTTCCACCAAAACAAATGATGCGCTTGGGACCCCCCATGCATCAAAGGCTTGCTTTTGCAGGCCCTTGTCTTGGATCAAGGCCAAATGCTGGGGAAGGGGGACGACTTGGACCCCTTGGTCAGCGAGTCTTTGCAGCCCTTCTGTGCTGACGTGTTCAATCTCGACTGTGAGCACATCCAGGTCTTGGCCAAACGCCACCACGGCCTCTGCATCTTGAAGGTCTCCCTGGACGAATCGATGGGTCAAGTGGCGGCAAGAAGCCTCTGGACTGGGGTCCATCACTTCCACACGCACATCCCAATTCATGGCTTCTTGCACCATCATGCGGCCCAATTGGCCGCCGCCGAGCACTCCGACGCGCAAGGTGGGCCCCAAGGGAGGAAGTTTGGATGTTGAGCCTGGATTCATGTGACAAAGATACCCGTTGGCGTGGGGGACAAGGACATTTTGAACGAAGTTTGGCCCATGGATTTTTGGAACAACACGATGTTTTTGGGCAACCCGCTCATGGAATGGGCGCAGGCTTTGGGCTTCTTCGTTGGAAGTATTCTTTTGGCACGGCTGGTCTACGCCATGTTCAAGGGCATTTTCAAACGCTGGGCGGCCCGCACCACCAGCAAATGGGACGATGTCATCGTCGACCAGGTGGAGGAACCCATCGCGCTGGGGATTGTGATCCTCGGCTTCTGGTTGGGCTACGACCACTTGCAATTTGGGGAGGCGGCAGACAGCTTCATGAACCACGTGTTCACGATTTTGATTGCGCTTGACTTGACCTGGCTTGTGGCGCGCTTGCTCGACTCGATGGTGGCCACGGTCATTCTTCATCTCGACGAACGCACGGACGGCTCCATGGTGGCCCAGTTTGGCCCCATTCTGCAGAAGACTTTGCGCTCTCTTGTTTGGATTTTGGGCATCATTTCAGGGCTCACCAATGCGGGCTACGATGTGGGTGCGCTCCTGGCTGGGGTTGGCATTGGCGGTTTGGCCATGGCCATGGCGGCGAAGGACTTTGTGGCCAACATCTTTGGTGGGGTGACCATCTTCATCGACAAACCTTTTGTCGTGGGGGACCGCATCAAAGTAAACGGCATCGACGGAAACGTTCTAGAAATAGGCATCCGGTCCACCCGGATCCAAACGCTGGAGAACCGCATGGTGACCATCCCCAACCACCAGTTCACAGATCAGGTGGTGGAAAATGTCACCGCCGAACCCTCGAGGAAGGTGACAGTGAATTTGGGCATGACCTACGACACGACCCCGGCCCAAATGGAGGAGGCCCTTGCGCTGCTTGCTGACATCGTCACGACAGAGCCCAAGGTGCAAGACGATTGCACCATTTGGTTCAGTGGTTTTGGGGACTTCAGCCTCAATTTGACCGCCATCTATTACATCCGCAAAGGAGAGCATTGGGCACATGTGCCAGGGGTGGTGAACATGGAGATTTTGCGTCGTTTCAATGACGCTGGCTTGGACTTTGCATTCCCCACACAAACTTTGATCCACGAGGGTCTCCCCAACGCGTCGAAATGAACCGTTACGACGTCGTCATCCACATGACCGAATCCCGTTATTGGGTCATGTTGGGATTGTCCTTTCTCGTGGGGATGGCCTTGATTCGTCGATACAACGGGCTCAAAGGAGAGGCCAAGGACAGGGGGTTGGTGCAAATGGGTGCGGTGCTGTTGACCCTTCAGGTGGGCTACCAGATTTACATGGTGCTGAACCCCCATTTTGAGTATTCCATCCACCGGAGTTTGCCGCTGCATTTTTGCGGGATCAACATTTGGCTCTTGGGCCTCAATTGTTTTTGGAGAAACCGCTGGGTGTTTCTTTTTACCGCTTTCATGGGCACCATTGGCGGATTTCACGCCATCCTCACGCCGCAGCTGACGGTGGGGGATGCTCTTCCCATTCTCGTCCATTACTACATCAACCATGCGGCATTGGTGTTTGTGCCCATTGTGATGGCCCAAGCCTATGGGATGCGCTTTCCTGAATGGGGTTGGGTGAAAGTGTACCTCATGGCGGCTGGCGCAAGCACAGTGATGGCTGGCATCAACCACTCCATCAATGTTTGTTTCCCTTCCGATGTCGTGGCCAATTACATGTACATGACGGAGCCCCCCAAGGTGAACAATCCTTTTGTGTTCCACGATTGGGCATGGCCATGGTATGTGGTGCCTTTGCACGTAGCCTTGGTCCTCCACTTGTTGCTGCTCAATGCATTGTACCGTTGGCGCTTGCCTTCGGGACGGGGCGGCGAGGCTTGGTCTGATGGGCAAAGAGGTGGCAGGCTTCCGCTTTGGAAGTAAGCGCTTGATGGGTCTTTTTCCACCACGTATTCACGATGGGAACCCATCCTGACGAAGGACCTGTATTTTAGGGTCATGCAAGCATACTTGGACCTATTGAATCACCTTCTGGACGAAGGGGTGAAACGCGAAGACCGCACGGGGACTGGCACTTTGGGGTGTTTTGGTTACCAAATGCGGTTTGACTTGAGCGAGGGGTTTCCAGTGTTGACCACCAAGAAACTCCACCTCAGGTCCATCATCCATGAACTGCTTTGGTTCCTTCAAGGGGACACCAACATCCAATACTTGAAGGACAATGGCGTCCGGATTTGGGACGACTGGGCGGACGAAGAGGGCAATCTTGGCCCTGTCTATGGCTACCAATGGCGGTCGTGGCCCAATCCGGATGGCACGCACACCGACCAAATCACCAAGTTGATCGAACAGCTGAAGACCAATCCCTACAGTCGGCGACACGTCATCAGTGCATGGAACCCCAGTTTCATCGACGACATGGCTCTGCCTCCTTGCCATTGTCTGTTCCAATTCCATGTGGCAGAAGGCAAATTGAACTGCCAGTTGTACCAGCGCAGTGCGGACACCTTTTTGGGCGTGCCATTCAACATCGCCTCGTACAGCCTCCTGACCATGATGGTGGCCCAAGTGGTGGGGCTCGAGCCCGGTGAGTTTGTGCACACTTTTGGGGACGTTCATCTTTATTTGAACCACGTGGACCAAGCCCGGGAGCAACTGACACGGTCTCCGAGGTCCCTGCCGCGCATGATCATCAATCCGGAGGTCAAGGACATCTTTGCCTTCACTGGCGATGATTTTCAATTGGTCGACTACGACCCGCACCCACACATCAAAGCAGCGGTCAGCGTTTGAACCGCCACATCTGAACCCTCTCCATGCGCATCAGCACCATTGCGGCGGTGGCTTCCAACGGAGTCATTGGCAAGGACAACGATTTGGTTTGGTCCCTGCCTGCAGACATGAAGTTCTTCATGTCCACGACCAAAGGCCATGTCGTGGTCACGGGCCGGAAGAATTATGAGAGCATCCCCGAGGTCTATCGGCCTCTTCGTGGCCGCACCAACGTGGTCATCACGCGCAACCGCGACTATGTGGCCGAGGGTGCCGTGGTGGTACACAGCCTGGAAGAAGCGCTCGAAGTGGCAAGAAAAGCTGGGGAGACCGAGTGTTTTGTCATCGGAGGAGGGCAGATTTACGGCCAAGCCTTGAAGGAGGGACTTGTGGACACGCAATACATCACACATGTTGAGGCGAGCCCAGAGGGAGATGCCTTTTATCCTTCAGGTGCGTGGGACGGATGGTCCGCTCGGGGATTGCATGAACAAGCCATGGACGAGCGACATGACCATGGTTTTCGCATTGTTCAATACGACCGCAAGGGAACATGAATGACATTGCGCTGGGCATGGCCCATATCACGGATTGGCAGGGGTACGACCACATGCTCTACCTCCTTGCCCTGGTGGCGAGGTTTGACCTGAGGCATGCGGGCAAAGCCGCCTTGATCGCCACAGCATTCACCCTGGGCCACAGCTTGACCTTGGCCATTGCGTCATTGGACTTGTTCCGATTGCCCGGGGATTGGGTGGAATTCCTGATCCCGGTCACCATTCTGTGCACGGCCTTGTGGAATTTGTTCTCCGGCGATGGCGCTGGGAAGCGTCAGCGTTGGGCGTACCTCATGGCCACGGCTTTTGGTTTGATCCATGGCCTTGGATTCAGTTCTTTTTTCAGGATTTCAAGGGATGAAACGGCTGGGTTCATTGGGGGGCTGTTTCGCTTCAACCTCGGAGTGGAGTTGGGGCAGCTTTTGATCGTGGCCATTTTGCTGGCCACAGCAAGCCTGATCCGAGCTTTGGGCATTTCGGAGCGGGACCAGCAAATCTTCGTGTGCGGCGGTGCAGTGGCGTTGTCCCTTGTCATGGCCCTTGAACGGATGCCATGGTGAAGGCCTTTCTCGTCGCGCTCATTCGCCTTTACCAGGTGCTGTTGAGTCCTTGGCTCGGCAGCAACTGCAGGCATGACCCGACATGCAGCCGCTACGCCATTGAAGCCCTCGAAACTTGGGGTGTACGCAAAGGTGGCTGGCTCGCCTTTCGCCGCCTTCGGCAATGTCACCCTTGGGGAACCCATGGTGTGGACCCCGTGCCGCCCAAGTCACCAACCAAACCTTCTTCATCGTAATTTTCTGACATGAACCACATTTCTTCCACACCTTCCCTTTTCACACTGCTGCTTTGCGGTTGTTTGGCCTTGTTTTCTGGTTGCCAAGACGCCGAAGACAGTCCAGTCATGAAGGAAGCACGGGCACTTCATGAAGAATCCAATGCGGTTGCGCTGTCTTTGGAGCAGCGTTTGGAACTCATCCAGGAAGACCTCTCAGCTCGGTTGCAGGGAAGCATGGAGCAGGAAATGGCCGACCAGCTTTCCACCGTGCTGGAGCAGGTGAATGCCATTGAAGGGCGTTACGAGACCTGGATGTCAGAACAGGTGTTGTTGCCCGGTGCCACTTGCAACCACGACCATGGCGATGGCGAACACCACCACCATCACCATGCTTCCATGGACGATCTGTCAGATGGTGATCATTTGGAGCTTCAGAAAGCCATCCGAGCAGAGTTGGATGGATTGGTGGACGACCTCAACGCCATTCGACCTTGAGGGCCATCGCGTGGTGCGTGGCGTGGATGACAGCCTCTGCAGCATTGGCCCAAACACCCGCCAATGTTCAGTTGGATGTGTGGTCAGGGACAGGTTATCAGCCCTGTGAACCAAGCATTGCGATGGACCCCACCGATCCCAACGTGGTCGTGGCAGGTAGCATTCTGGACAACGTGTACCGGTCCTCCGACGGGGGGGCGACATGGACCAAGGACCAATTGACTTCGCCACTGGGCGTGTTTGGGGACCCGTGTGTGGTGGCGGGGCCGACAGGTGATTTCTACTTCCTTCACTTGAGCGACCCCGAGGGCAAAGGGTGGAGCAGCGACGCCCTTTTGGACCGCATTGTCTGCCAACGGTCGAAGAATGGTGGCAAGACTTGGTCCAAAGGCGGAGGGATGGGTTTGGCGCCCCCCAAAGACCAGGACAAAGAGTGGGCGGTCGTGTCTCCTGATGGCCAGTCCATCCATGCGTGTTGGACCCAGTTTGACAAGTACGGCAGTGAGTTGCCAGGAGACAGCACGGTCATCCTATGCAGCAGTTCAAATGCCAAGGGAAAGGTCTGGTCTGAGCCGGTTCGTGTCAGTGACAAAGCCGGCGATTGCTTGGATGGAGATGGCACCGCGGAGGGAGCCGTCCCTGCGGTGGGTTTGAACGGTGAAGTGTATGTGGCATGGGCATTGGGCCCCTGGATTTACTTTGACAAGAGCCTCGACGCGGGAAGCACATGGTCCCAAGAGGACCGAATTGTGGCAGACATTGTCGGTGGATGGGACCAGAACATCGATGGCATTGGTCGCGTCAATGGCATGCCCGTGACGGTGGTCGACCACAGCAATGGTCCGCATCGCGGTCGGATCTACATCAACTGGACGGACACACGCAATGGGGACAGCGATGTTTGGCTGACCCATTCTGACGATGGGGGAGAGACGTGGTCGCCTACGCAGCGGTTGAATACGGATGGGCCAGAACGGGACCAATTTTTCACATGGATGACTGTCGACCCGGTGCGGGGAGATGTTCATGTGGTGTTTTACGACCGTCGGCACAACGAATCGAAGGAGGGTCGCTCCACGCATGTGGTGGTCGCAAGCAGCACCGATGGGGGTGAGAATTGGGTCAACCGCACCGTGTCTGAAAAGGCATTTGTGCCTGAGGGGAAACTGTTCTTTGGGGATTACAACAACATCGCAGCCGTGGACGGCCACGTGCGTCCCATTTGGACGCATGAAGAGAACGGGGTTTTGAGCGTTTGGACGGCGCTCTTGGATTTGGACCCCAAGCCCTGAAGCATTGAGTGGACGGCGACGCCGTGGAGGTCAATCTTGCGGAAAGGCCTCGCGCAATTTTTCGGCGATTTGTCCCAACGCTTCGTTGGACATTTTCAATTTGGGCCGTTCAAAATTGATGTCGGTCACGTTTTGGAGTGGCACCAAATGCACATGGGCGTGGGGCACCTCGAGGCCAATGACGGCTTGACCCACACGCTTGCAAGGCAGGACCTCTTCCATGGCCAAGGCCACTTTCTGGGAAAATTGATGAAGCCTGCCCAACAGTTTGGGATCCAAGTCCCAAATCCTGTCGACTTCCTGCTTCGGAATCACAAGTGTGTGCCCCTTCGCCAAAGGCATGATGTCCAAAAAGGCAAGGAACTCATCGTTCTCTGCCACCTTGTGGCAGGGGATGTCTCCTGCAACGATTTGACTGAAAATCGAAGGCATCAACGCGAGATCTCCAACACCTCGAAGGGGATGGTTCCGGCAGGGACGGTCACCTCGGCAATGTCACCGACGGCCTTGCCCAAGAGCCCCTTTCCAATAGGGCTGTCGATGGAGATTTTCTTTTGTGCCAGATCCGCCTCGTTTTCAGCCACCAGGGTGTAGGTCACCTCGGCGCCATTTTTTTGGTTCTTGATGCGGACTTTGCTCAAGATGAACACCTTGCTGTTGTCGATGTCCGAGTCGTCAATGAGACGCGCATTGGCCAGGAGGTTTTCCATCTTGGCAATTTTCGCCTCCAGCATTCCTTGCGCTTCTTTGGCGGCATCGTACTCAGCATTCTCGCTGAGGTCCCCCTTGTCGCGGGCCTCACCAATCTGCTGGCTGATTTTGGGACGCTCCACGCTTTTCATTTGGTGGAGTTCTTCCTTCAAGTTTTGGAGTCCCTCGGCGGTGTAATAAGATACGTTCGACATGGTAGGGTGGGTTCAGAACACAAACGAGAGGACTGCAAATCCTCTCGTTCATTCGAGCCAATTGTGGCCTAGAAGTGTCTTACAGAGAAACCTTCACCCCGAGGGTGTGGGTTCCGTTGAATGAATTGGTGGTGCGGTAGCTGTAGTCGAGCTTCAAGGTGGCGTCTCCTCCGGCAGGAAGGTTGATGCCAATGCCGCCCGCAGGACCAGTGTAAGCCGTGGACACGTCTTGCGAAGCGGTCAGCAGGCCCTGCTCCCAGAGGTAGCCTCCGCGCAGAACAAGTTTGTCGCCGAGGGCAGCTTCCACACCCGCACCCACTTGGTCCTTGGTGAAGCTGTTGGACACAAATTGAGCATTCGCGGTCACCAGGTTGTTGTCGTTGGACACCACGTCCAAAGAAATGCCAATGTTGACCAGTGATGGCAACTCGTATTTCTCGGAGCGTTGGAAGACCGTCAGTCCCTGGTCGGCACCTTGGGGGGTGGCGGTGACCGTCAGTCCATCTCCTGCATAGCGCATCGGTGCACCGACATTTCTGAGGGAAATCCCAAACTTCAATCTGTCGTCTTCCCCAGTGATGTAGCGGATGCCCGCGTCAAAGCAAACGCCGCTTGCACGAACGTTGCTGATGCTTTCGCTGACAATGCGCATCGTGATGCCTCCGTAAATGGCATTGGAAAATTCCTGAGAGTAAGTGACCCCAATGTTGCTGAAGGCCGGAGAAAAGGAGCCAATGCCGCCTTCTGGAAGGTCTTCCGTCGTGATGGGGATGTCGCCGAAGCTCATGCTGGTGACGCTCAGTCCCAACACGCCTGAATCGCCTACTTTGGTGGCGAAGCCTACAGAATTGAGGGAGATGCCAGTGCCGCTGAGGTACATGCTGTTCGCGAACGCCAGTTCGTTTTTCTTGACAAACGCCAATCCAGCCACATTGCTGAATGTGCTTTCAAGTCCAGTGATGCTGGCCATGTTGGCTCCAGCCAGTCCGTTGGACGCTGCCCAAGGATTGATCAAGAGTTGTCCTGCACCTGCGGATCCGGCGCGGTCGGGGTTGCCTGCGAAGGCGGTTCCAATGGCCAAAGTGGCAGAGAGGAGGAGGAGTGTATGCTTCTTCATAGGAAATTGCAAATCAGAAGTTGTCGAGGTCAACAGGTCTCATGACCCCAAACCATTTGCGAATGGTTTGTCCCACATTGGGGACATCGACGT